>JBAXPF010000263.1:0-6070 GCA_037132955.1 Verrucomicrobiota bacterium
CCCCCACCTGCCATGTTTGCCAAGTTTTTCATCGAGCGGCCGGTCCTGGCGAACGTCATCGCCCTGGTCATCGTCCTGCTGGGTGGCGTCGCCTTGTTCACGCTGCCCGTCGCGCAATACCCGCCGATCACCCCGCCCACCGTGCAGGTCACAGCCACTTATCCGGGTGCCAGTGCCAAGACCTTGGTCGAAACCGTTGCCCTGCCCGTTGAGCAACAGGTCAACGGCGTGGAAAAAATGCTCTACATGCAGTCGACCTGCACGTCGGATGGCCGCTACACGCTGACGGTGACCTTCGACGTGGGGACCGATCTGGACTTCGCGCAGGTGCTGGTCCAGAACCGGGTTTCGGCGGCGATGTCGCAATTGCCGACAGCGGTCCAGCAGCAGGGCGTGGTCACCAAGAAGAAATCCACGGCGATTCTCCAGATTCTCACCCTGACTTCCACCAACAAGGCGCACGACGCCTTGTTCTTGTCGAATTTCGCAACCCTCCAGTTGCGCGACAAGCTGGCCCGCCTGCCGGGTGTCGGCGACGTGGTGATCTTTGGCATCGGCGAATACAGCATGCGCATCTGGCTCGATCCGGAGCTGATGCGCCAGCGCTCGCTGACGCCCAAAGACGTCATGAACGCCATCGGGATGCAGAACGCCAAGGTCGCCGCCGGCCAAACCGCCATGCCGCCCACGCCGACCGGCCAGGATTTTCAACTGACCGTGAACGTCGCGGGCGCGCTCACCGATGTGCGCGAGTTCGAACGCATCATCGTGAAGTCCAGCTCCGGCGACGGTGGCCAACTCACGCGGGTGCGCGACATCGGCCGGGTCGAGCTGGGCGCCAAGACCTACAGCCAGTTTTTCAAGGAAAACGGCCAGCCCGCCGGCGGCATCTCGATTTACCAGCTTCCCGAGGCCAACGCGCTGGACACGGCCAAAGCGGTGCGGGCAGCCATGGAACGTTACGCCAAGAGCTTCCCGCAGGGTCTGAGTTATTCGATCCCGCTGGACACCACCACATTTGTGAAAGAGTCGGTGAATGAGGTTTACAGCACCCTCTATCAAGCGGGCTTTTTGGTGCTGCTGGTCATCATGGTTTTCCTGCAGGATTGGCGGGCGACGCTGGTGCCCGCGACGACCGTGCCGGTCACCATCGTGGGTGCCTTCGCCGGTATGGCTTTGCTGGGTTTCACGATCAACCTGCTCACCCTGTTCGCCATCGTGCTGGCCATCGGCATCGTGGTGGACGACGCCATCGTGGTGGTGGAAGGCGCCGCCAAGCACATCGAGCGCGGCAAGACGCCCAAGCAGGCCAGCATCGACGCGATGGCCGAGCTGTTAGGCCCGATCATCGGCATCACGCTGGTGCTGATGTCGGTATTCCTGCCGCCCGCCTTCATGCCGGGCATCACCGGCCAGATGTATCGCCAGTTTGCCCTGGTCATCGCGGTGACGGCGGTCATCAGCGCCGTCAATGCCGCGACCTTGAAGCCGACCCAATGCGCGCTGTGGCTGCGGGCGCACGACCCCGCCCGCAAGAAGAACCTTTTCTTCCGCGGGTTCAATGCGCTGTATGAGCCGACGGAGCGTTTCTACGTCCGGCTCATCGGCCGGATGGTGCGGCACAGCGGACTGATGGTGGTCATCGCGCTGGCGTTGGTCGGGGTGGCAGGGTGGGGGATGGCGAGGATTCCCACCGGATTCATCCCTACCGAAGATCAGGGCTATGTGCTCGTGGCAGTGCAGTTGCCTGATGGCGCGTCCTTGGAACGCACCGAGCGGGTGATGGATGAGGTGATTCAGATTGCGGCGGGCATCCCGGGCGTGGACTCGACCAGCGCCATCGGCGGGGTCTCGCCGCTCGACAACAATGCGTCGCTCGCCAACGCCGGCGTCGTTTATATCACCTTCAAAGACTGGAAAGAGCGCGGCAAGGCACAGGACCTGCGCCACATCTATCAGGACCTGACCCAAAAGCTGGCGCGGATCCAGGAGGCAACCGCCCTGGTGCTGATCCCGCCGCCGATCCAAGGTCTGGGGCTCTCCGGCGGGTTCCAGATGCAAGTGGAACTGACCGATGGAAGTTATGATTTTGCCCGCTTGCAGGATGCCGGCGACGCCGTGGTGGCGGGAGCCAAGGCCAACCCGGCGATTCAGACGGTGTTTACGCCGTTCCGCGCCCAGGTGCCGCAGATTGCGGTAAACGTGGACCGCTCGCAGGCGGAGACCCTCGACGTGGCGGTGGGCGACGTGTTCGACACCTTGCAGAGCTACCTGGGCTCCAGCTATGTGAACCTCTTCACCAAGTACGGGCACAATTTCATGGTGTTCGCCCAGGCCGACGGCAAGCGCCGGCTCACCGCGGAGGACCTTAAAAGCTACTACGTCCGCAGCCAGGGCGGCCAAATGGTCCCGCTGGGCACCTTGGCCAGCATCAAGGAGACCCGGGGGCCGGCGCTGATTTCCCTCTACAACCTGTTTCCTACCGCCACGCTCAATGGCTCCACCACCGCCGCTTTCAGCTCCGGCCAAGGCTTGGACGTCATGCAACAGGTCGCGGCCCAGACCCTCGGTCCGGGGCTGGAGTTCGAATGGACGGCCATGTCCTATCAGGAAAAGCTCGCGGGCAATTCCACCTACTTCATCTTCGGGCTGGCCATCGTGCTCGTCTATTTCGTCCTGGCGGGACAATACGAGAGTTGGATCATCCCCGGGGCCGTCATCCTGGCCGTGCCGCTCGCCTTGCTGGGCACCGTCGCGGTGCTGCTCGCTCTCGGCCTGGCCAACAACATCTACACCCAGATCGGTCTGGTGCTGCTCATTGCCCTCTCCGCCAAGAACGGCATCCTGATCGTCGAAATGGCCCGCGACGGCCGTGCAGCCGGCATGCCAATCCTCGATGCTGCCGTCGAAGCCGCCCACTCGCGTTTCCGGCCGATCCTGATGACGTCTTTCGTCTTCATCCTCGGGGTGCTGCCGCTGGTCCTCGCGACCGGTGCCGGCGCCAGCGCCCGCAAGTCCCTCGGGATCGCCGTCGCGTCCGGCATGCTCGCCTCAACCTGTCTGGCGGTCCTGTTCGTCCCGTCGTTCTATGTCGTGCTCCAGAATCTGGCGGAACGGCGCAGGAAAACCGGGTCCATTTGCAAAAGTTGACCGCGCGCAGGAGGCTCAGACATCCTGAAGTCTGCGGGTATAGAAGCGTCTCGCTCCGTGTCGTCCTCTAAAACGGCACCTCGCACGCCAACTCCTTCGCGTCTTCCGCCGTCCTCACCGCCTCGGCTTGCAAGGCGGCGATGTCGAGGTTGTGCCAGGTGGCCCGGGCGAAGTGGAAGGACAGGAGCGGGTTGAAGACGACGGCGACCAGGGCATAGGCGGGCGCGGGGGGCTAAATCGGACTCTCCCCGACCAGTTCCTTGATCTCTGCCGCCTTCTTCTGCGCTTCGGCTTCCAACGCCTCGATCTCCTTCTCCAGCTCGCCTTTCTGCCCTTCGATCACCTCGGGGATCACCGCCGCATCCTGCTCGGCAAACTGATACAATTGAAAATCCGGGCTGACGCGCAGGTCGTCCAACGTCTCGATCAACTCCAGGATTCGGGCGCGCAGGTGTTCATACAGCGCCCGCAGCTCTGCCAGGGTGTTCGACCCGTCGAGCGCCACCGCCGCCCACCCTTGTTGCAGGATGAACGCCTGCGGGTCCTTGGCGATCCTCTCCAGCAACTCGATGTCGCCCTGGTCGCGGGCTTCGTTGATCGCCTGGGTCAGGCGCTCGTAGGTCTTGCGTTTTTCCGGGTCGTGCTCGTATTGGTCGGGGTGGAACATGCGCACCAGCTTCTTCCATAGCTTTTTAAGCTTCGCCGTCTCCTCCTCGCTGAGTTCCCGCTTCCCTTTGAGCGCCGCAGCCGTCGAATCAAACTCCTGGTCCTTCTCGTTGGCCTCGCGCTGGTAGTCGTCAGCGGTTTTCCCGGCGGCCTCCTCCCCGTCGGTGAGCAGGCGATGCAGATACACGTCCCGGTAATGGATGAGCAGACGTAACCGGTCGCGCTCCTGGTAATAACTCCGCACCAACTTCCAGCAACCTTGGCCAAGTTGCTCAAATCCCACGTCTCAGGCTGACGATCATGGCCCGGAGATCGCCTGCGCGAACCCCTGTCAATAAAACTAATTTTGTTTATTTTCAGAAATCCTCTCTCTGGACCTGATTTATTAGTGAACTTTCATACAATAGGGCGTCAAGAGACCCCAACACCCTGCAATGATCGTCACAAAACCTCACAAAATCGGAGCGCCACTGACTTGGACACGACCGGGCTTGACGTGCCTGGGCGATTTCCATGTATTGTAACCACTAGAACTGCCCATGAGCCACCGCTACAAGATTTTCAGAGTCCGCGCCTCGGAGCGCGGCCCAGTGCCCGGAGCGGCCCGCATCCTCTCCACGTCCTGCTCCATCGGCGAATTGCTCGAAAAGGAAATCAGCAACCTTGGCGGTGCCACCGCCTTCGGCGTCGAAGCACCCACTTTCGCTTGGTTCGTCAACGCGCGTTCTCATTACTTGATTTTTCGAGAGGACGACTCCGACTTTAACATTGACCTTGCTATGACCCAGCTTGCCAGACTGCCCGGTCAGAAGACTGTCGATTGGTTCAGTCAGATACTGGGACGTATGAATCGCCAGCGCGGCAATTTGCCCGCCATCCTCAGCAAGCAGGGCTATGAATTGGCGGACGACTGCATACTCCCTCACGATGGCATGGGCGGCGTCCTCCTCAACAAGCCAAGTGGCATCAGCTGCACGGTCTTCGCCGCCCCCCCGCTCCCCAACCTCAGCGGAGCTCTGCTCCCGCAAACCGCCCAGGACCTGCTTGACGTCTGGTTTCGCCAACTCACCGACATCCTCACCTCCCTCAAGTCCAGCCACGGAGAAGTCGCAATCGCCTTCGAAGTCGGCGGGATCATCCCCATCCCCGACTGGTTCCGCGACTGGTGCCGCGATAATGACATCAAGATCTTTGAATTTGACCCATGAACTTCTCAGAATCCGCCATGAATCCATTGCATATCAATCATTGACTAGACCAAGACCTCACTCCATACACCCTGCAATCCATGAGAACTCCCGTAAGTGCTAAAATTCAATCTAACGGCCTGATTTATTGCCACGATGCAAACGGAAATTTCGTCTGTTCCCAAAATCCCCACTCCGGTCATGCACTCTCCGCCATGTTCAATGGCAATCTGCTGGTCGTCCAAACCGACAACGGCAAAACCATCGTCTATGAATACAATGGAAGTTCTCTCTTATACAGGTCATGCCGGTGAGACTAATATTGCCTCTACCAGATTTCGTAATAAAATGAAGTCAGCAATGTCCATCCCCTGTTCCAGGGATCGCCTCGCTTCGTCTCGTGTGAGGTTAATCACTGATTGTGAAACATTTTCCAAGTATGTCGCAGGCGCTGGATTTGTTACTAATTGCGAGACCGGTGAGCCTCTGACTGCCCTGCATGCCGAAATGACATACTGGTCACCCGCGACAGGCGCTCTACCCAAACGATACCATCCGAACTGCGCCGAGCACAATGCCTGGAAAGCGATGCAGCAGATGGGCATTAAGGGAACATTTTCGCCTCCTGAACAAACCGCTATTTTCAACCAAATTCGAAGCACGTTCCCGTCTTTACCAGCCAACCAATGCGCACAAAGCGTATTTGACGGTTGGCTATGTGGGCTCGCCACTAGACTTAGGGCCACAGGATTGGGCCAAAATGGCGCAATGCTACCCAGAGCGACCCAGAAGCCAACTACCTTAGCATCCTTTGGATTGGTTCAAAAGCTGATCAATATCTACCTGAAATATGCATTCTGTTGGGCAGTAGCCGGACGTTACAATCAAGGAGCCTTCGAGTCGTTTTCGCTTATTCCAAACATTACGGATTTTACTTGTGCGCTCCATGCGCCGATTGACGCAATTCTACTTGGCGAATTGCGGGACACCGAATTAGGTAAAAAATGGATAGCGGAGAGATTTTTCGAAAAAAACCGGAATCGTCTGAAGGCGGACGGGCAGTGGAC
>JBAXPF010000264.1:0-6049 GCA_037132955.1 Verrucomicrobiota bacterium
AACTTCGGAGAAGTTGCAAATGGAACCTATTTCAATCCGTGAAATCCGTGAAATCTGTGGTTAATCTATCGGATATATTGAAACTAACTTCGGAATTCGGGTTCAGTGGTTCTCTTTGTCCGAATTTGTGGAACCCCTCCGCCGCTCACCCACTGAAGATCTGCACCGGGGACTGTGGGGCTATTTCTGATAGTCCTTGTCCCCGGGTTCCTGGACTTCCTTGAGCACCTTGGCGATGATGTCATCACCGTCGATGCCCTCGGAGTCGGCGGCGAAGTTGGTGAACATCCGGTGGCGCAACACCGGCAAAGCCGCCAACCGCACATCGTTGCAATTGACCACCAGACTGCCGCGCATGACCGCGCCGGCCTTGGCGGCTAACAACAGGTACTGGGTCGCGCGCGGACCCGCGCCACAGTGGACCCACTTCTTCACCGCCTCGGGTGCCCGCGGGTCGGCGGGGCGGGTGGCCCGCGCCAGGCGGGTGGCGTATTTCACCACATGCTCGGAAACCGGGAGGCGTCTAACGAGTTTTTGGAGCAGCAGGATTTCCTCGCCGCTCATGCGTTTGTTGAGCGTGATCGAGCGGTCCGAAGTGGTGCTTTCGGCGATTTTCTCTTCCTCGGCCTCGCTCGGGTAATTGACGCGCAGGCTGAACATGAAGCGGTCGAGTTGGGCCTCGGGGAGGGGATAGGTGCCCTCCTGTTCGAGCGGGTTCTGGGTGGCCAGCACGAAAAACGGCGGGGCCAGTGGATAGGTCTCACCGGCGGCGGTGACGTGGCTTTCCTGCATCGCCTCCAACAAGGCCGCCTGGGTTTTGGGCGGTGTGCGGTTGATCTCGTCGGCCAGCAAAATGTTAGTGAAGACCGGTCCGCGGATGAAGCGGTAGTTCTTGCGGCCGCTGGCCTCATCCACCTCCAACACATCGGTGCCGGTGATATCGGTGGGCATCAGGTCCGGGGTGAACTGGATGCGCCGGAAGCGCAGGTCAAGCACTTCGGCGAGGGTGCGGATCATCAGGGTTTTGGCCAGGCCCGGCAGGCCGATCATGAGCACGTGGCCGCGCGACATGAGCGCCAGCATCAGGCCGTGGAGGATTTCCTTTTGGCCGACGATGGCCTTGCCGATCTCGGCCACCACGTCTTCCAAGCGCGGGACCAGGATGCGCAGTTGGGCGGCGGTTTCCTCCGCCAGTTCAGCAGGAGGACAGGCATCCTGCCTGTCATGGTCGACGGGCTTCCAGCCTGTCGTTTCCTTGGCGGACAGGCGGGACGCGCTGTCTTCTCTAACAGGCGAGACGCCTGCTTTCCTATCAGACAGGGCTACGCTAGCAGTATTGGACGGGAGGCCCGCGCTGCTATCCAAAATCACCGTGGACGTCCCGGATTTGCTCTGGGCCGCTTCTTGAAGGAGCGGCGGCGAAAATGTTGGGGAGCCAGCGCCGGTGTCATTCTGGAAAACCAGCACTTCTCCGGCGATTTTGATCTTGTCGCCGAGGCGTAGCACGCGCGGCCACTCGATGCGGTCGCCGTTGACATAGGTTCCGTTCATGCTGCCGAGATCGCGCACCGACCACACGCCGTCGTCTTCGGTAAACTCCGCATGGTGGCGCGACGCGGCGGATTCTGGTGAGAGGATGACGCTGTTGTCGTCGGAGCGACCCAAGGTGACCGGGGACGAGGTCAGCTGGATGGTGTTGCCCTGTGCCGTGCCGGCGATGATTCTCAAACATTTCAGAGTGCTCATAAATGGGTCAGGTAGATGTTAGATCGAGGGTTCCCAGGTCGCGCGGGGATGTGCCGATGCGCAGGCCGCCCAGTGCTGGCCGGTGGACGTGGGTAAAAAACGCGATCCCTTGTTGGCGCGGGGTTTCCTCCCGATAGAGATGGCGTGTGCGCACCATCTGCCATTCGTCGGTGGCCTCGTGCAATTCGATGATTTCCAAGCGACGCAGTCCTGCATTGAGTTCCTCGCCCGAGCCGCGGAGGATTTTTCCGTCGCGAAGGCGTTCGACGAAGACCAGGGCGACCTCACCCTCAAGTGCCGTCCGGTGGCGGATGCGGCGGTTGAAAAATGAATCGGCCTTGGTCACGCCGTCCTCGAGGTGTTTCGCGCGGTCCTCGGGCAAGACCGCTGCGGCACCCAGCGCGAGCCCTTCGAGCACCCGGTTGTCCTTGGTGACCAGCACCAGATCAAAGCGCCCCACCGGCAGGTTGGTGAAACGAAAGCCCGTGCCCGCGTCATCGAGCGTGGCGAGATAGACGCGGGTGCGGTCGCGCTCGACGGCGATGGCATGTGTCAGCACGGCGCCTTTCACCTTGGCGGAGATGACTCCGGTATCTGTTGTTAGAGTTTTGGTGTAGATACGGCCGGGGCCATCGGCCCGGGCGATGGATGTCAGGAAAAACCCTAACAATATTAGGATCATGTTCCGGAACCGCAGATTCCGGGGCCGAAGCATGATTGACCACGGATTACACGGATTGCACGGATTATCAGATATGGATGGGTTGAATTCTGGTGGACTTTGGCTTTTAAATAAATGGTCTAATCCATGCAATCTATCCAATCCGTGTAATCTGTGTAATCCGTGGTTGAATTGGTTCCCGGTCCTGTAACGGTCCGCAGCTTTGGGACTGAACCATTGTGGCAAGGCAAGAGGTTGCGGGGGTTCATGCGTTCCATAGACGGAAGAGTGTTCGGCAGGATGTCTAACACAGCCGGCGGGACGCCGGCGCTCCCCGGGAAGCAGCCACGCATTTACGGTTTTGCCGCCCATAGTTTTGCCGCATCGGCGCGTTCGTGTTTCGGATAGTCTTGCACCAGGGAGTTCCAGATTTTGCGGGCATCCTCCTTGCGGTTGAGTTCGAAGAGTGTCCTGGCCTGCCAGAAGCGCACGTCGATTTCCTCCGGCGAGCCGGACCGCAGCTTGAGGCTGGTCTCCAAATCCTGCAAGGCGCGATTCCAATCGCCTGCCAGGAACATCACGCGGGCCCGCCATAGCAACTGGTCGCCCTCGAGCCTGGCGGCCGGTCGCTGGCGCTCCCACGATTCGAGTTTGGCACGCGCCTCATCGAGGTGATTGCCGTTGACCAGTTCCTCAATGGCCAGCGAATGCGCGCGGTCAATCACCGGCGCCTTGCGTTCCGCGGCGTCGCGGTCGCTCACCGCCTCGGCAAAGCAGCGGGTCGCTTCGTCGATCCGGCCGTTGAGCAGATAGTAGTCACCCAGGCGGATCGCCGCCATGTTGGCGAGGGCTTTGTCGCCGTTTTTGCGCAAGCGCGCGGCCAAGGCGGGCACCACCGGGTCTTTAAGTCCGAACACCCGCAGGTCCAGCTCTAACGAATCAGATGTTCTGCCCAGGGCGTCGCGTGCGGGTTTTGGAAGATCGAGCAAGCGGTCTAACGCGGACTTGGGATCACGTTTGGCGGTTTCCCGGATGGCCAGCGCCATCGCCTCGACCCAAGGGCCGGCTGCGGGTTTGGCCACTATCAACCAGGCCTCGGCCCAACGTGCGGCTGCGGTTGCAGGCAGGAATGCGCTGGCCAGCACGAAGCCCGCGCGGCGTGCCGGTTCGGCCAAGCTGGCGGGGTCCTCCTTCTCCAACAACTCGAGAAATCCCTGCAGTTGGCCCGCATGGTTGACCGAGGCCGCCTCCATCTCCCGCGGAATAACCAGCACGCGCCGACCTTCGATGCCGCGCGCGCCGTTGCGCAAGCGCAGCGTGAGTTGCAGCGGTTCGAGGCTCATCCACAAGCGCTGCACATCGAGCCCCTGATCCAGGTGGCCGTCCGGCCAAACCCACTCGACCTGCCAGCCCTCGCCAGGGTTGGCGAGGGAGACTCTCACTCTAACATACCACTCACCGCCATAGCCCAGATAGCGTTCGGCCGCCAGTGTGGCCAGTGGCACGGGTGTGCCGGGGCGACCTTCGATGCCGGCATCTTTCACCTTGCCCGGGTGGATCCATGCCTCCGGCGGCACGTTGCCCAGTTTGCCGCCTTGTTCCCAGCCGAGCACCATCGCCGCCGGCGGATCGGCCACCGCATGGAAATATTCCACAGCGACCATGCCTTTGGGCACTGCCACCGTGGCGCTCGGCACCTTGTCTGGTGCGAGAGGTGGAGCTTGGTTGGCTTGCCACTTGAGCGCCGCGCGGCCATCGATCATCACGTAGGAAACATCGTCGGAGAGCGTGTAAAACCGCAGGTTTCCGCCATCCCCGGTTTTGAGTAGACCGCTGTAGCGGCTCAGAAAATGCCCGGACTCACCGAACGGGTTCTCACCCTGGAAAATGAGCGGCACGAAGCCGACGCCGTCCACCGCTGGAGATTTTCTCCACGCCTCCTGCCAACCGCCGAAGGTGGTCACGTTGGCACCCGGCGGCAGGCGTCGTGTTTCTAACAATAAACTCCGTTTCGCCGACCACGAGCGCAGCCGCCGCTGCATGTTGCCGCCGAAGTAGAGCGTGGCCGCGGCACCGTCCGCGGGCATCGATTCCGCCAGCAGCAGCAGGGTGCGTCCGGTGCCGCGCCACACGCTATCAAGCGCGATCTCCTTGTGGTCCGGTCCTAACAACACAGCGTCGCGCATGTCAGGCCGCCCTGCGCCGAAATCCGGCACGCGGATTTCCCAGCCAACCTCGGGGCCACCCGGCGGCTCCACGGCGTGGAGAACGATCCGATAGGGCGCGCTCTCCACCGCCCAATCATTGTCCTTGGGCGCGGCCCATGCAACCGTAAGGGATAACAACATCAACAAGGAGCCCGGTAAAATAGGCTGAGAACCACGGATTTCACGGATTTCACGGATTTGTATAAATTCAGATAGACGCCGGCATTCCTTCGGCGGGGAGCTATGTAACGGGTGGTGAATTTCCTCGGGCATGTTCAGCAATTATCTAACAATCCGGGAAATCCGTGTAATCCGTGGTGCATCATATCTAACATATATAACTCCGGCTGCGGTCTCATCAATAACCAAAGGTTCCCGCTCATGGCGCATCGAGGGAGCGGAAATAATCATCGACCGGCTGCTGATAGCCCGCGGGCACCGCGACATCGGCACCGCCCGGCAGGCGTTTCTCGCCGACGAAGCGGCTGCCGGTGTCGCCTAACACCTTGACCTCGCCGGTGGTGGCGCCTTCGCCGAGTTTGCGCAGGCTCGCCACAATGCGGCGGTGCAACGCCTCGTAATCGGCCAGACGCCCGCTCTTGAGGGCATCGTGCGATTCGTCCATGAGTCTGGCGACTTCCGGCATCGAACCGGTCCGCAGATAGAACAAGCGGGCCGTGGCATAGCTTTTCGCGGTTTGTTGGGCCAGCAGCGCCTGCTCGGCGGCCAGCGCATTGTTGAGAATCTGGTTGGGTGAGTTAACCGCGCGCAAGGGGGCCTCGCCGGTCATGCCGGCGCGGGTGCTGGCGCCGCCGGCCTTGCCGCCACCGGTGGCTTTGGCATCCGACGGTGCGCCGTCGTCCTGCACCTGGCCCTTTTGGAGCGGATCATTGGTGCGCCGCGCATCGATCGAGCTGCCTTCCAGGCGGTCGGCGCGCTGGTTGACCATCTCGCCGCTGGACATGCCCTCGCGACCGCCGCTGGAGCGGCCGGTCTGCTCGTTTTTGTTAGGCGGGGTGTTGCCGGATTTGCCTTGGGCGTTGAAGCCGGGCATGGGTCCGTCGGCCACTTCCCAACCGTTGGCTGGGTTGACTGCGAAGGCATTGTTAGAGGCGGCGTCCTGGACTTGTTCGGCGAGTCCCTGTTGTTCCTTGAGCAAATCGCCGACGAGGTCGGTGAAGGCATCCGGCAGCGGCAGGTTGGGGATTTCCGGCATCTCGGTGACATCGAAGTTTTCCATCAGCCACTTGGTGGTTTCGTTCTTGTCGGGCAGCCACATTTCCATGTCTTCCGCGGTCTTGGCGGCTTTTTCCAGATCGGCTAACAGACTTTCCTCCTTTTGCACGGCGATCTCGCTGGGCTTCAACTCGCCGGCCGCGGCTTGGGCGGTGTCCTGTTGGATGACGTCCTCATAGATTTTGGTTAGCTCCTCGCG
>JBAXPF010000265.1:0-6044 GCA_037132955.1 Verrucomicrobiota bacterium
CACGTTTCCACACGGTCTTGCCCGTGGCTTTGTCGAGGGCCACCAGGTATTGCACATCGACGCCGTCGAAGGTGAGCATGAGCATGTCGTCCACCACGATGGGGGAGGACGCCGGGCCGCGGAAGTGGTTGCAGGGGAAATCCTGGCGCGCCCACAGCGTCTTGGCGGTGGCGGTGTCGAGGCAGGCGGTGCCATACGCGCCGAAATGGACATAGACCCGCCCCTTTTCGATCACCGGGGTGGGTGTGCCATAGCTGTTCATCGGATGGCAGAACTCTGGCTTCTCAATCTTGAACACCACCACGTCATGCACGATCTTGCCCGACTCCGCATCAACGCAAACGGCACCTAACTCCTTGCCATCCTTGGTGGCGGTGGTCATCCAGATCTGTTGGTCCCACACCACCGGAGACGACCACGCCTTGCCATGCACCGGCGTTTTCCAGAGCACGCTCTCTTCCTCGCCGAAGGTGACCGGCAAGCCCTTGGCTAAGGTTTGGCCGTTGGCCTGCGGCCCGCGAAACTGCGGCCAGTTCTCGCCGGCCCGCAGCGGTGCGCCGCTCCAGATAGCCACCGCCAGCATCAGAAGCGCGTGGCGTGCGCTGGACCTCAGTCGATAGAAAAATATAACTGTCGATTGCCAGAAAGTTGCCGTTCGGCATACTCCTCCAGGGAAAGCACAGGTGCGTGATCGCAATTGCGGTGTGAGGAAATATGTCCGATGAGGGACAGATGTTGGAATGAAATTCATTGGAACGTTCACGTGCAATTGAGGATACCGACCCCTGCGGGACTGCCAAGGGTTTATCTGGAAAATTATCGTATTGGATACCCGCCATGACCCTCAGCCACCACGGTCCCCCGCGATAATCCCGTGTCCACCCGGACACGGGATTGCCGCGGAACATGGAATGCGAATGGCAGGGACGCCTCTCCGAGGCGTCCGGTGGGGACAAGATGGCTGCGGTTTGCACTTCCATCAATCGCCCTTCAAGCGGCGTTTTGAAAATTGCTAGAACCAGTAACGGCACCGCCACCCTGCACTAGCCGGATCCCGCCGGGCGGGAAGAAAGGTCCCTGCCAGGCGTCCTCGCCTGTCATTTTTCCCGGCTGACAGCTTTGGTCTCGTGAATGAAGACAAAGATGCCTTTCTTATTGCCGACGAGCACGTCCGGAAGCTTGTCGCCATTCAAGTCCGCGGCGGTCACTTGGGTGCCCACGCCGGAATCGCTGTCGATCAGATAGGGAATGAAGTCCACGGTCTTGTCGGGGTTGCGCACGGTTTTGAACCAATAGAGCACGGCGGGAGCGTTCGGTTCCACGTCACCCGTCGGGCCATGCGCCCAGAACCGTTTGCCTGTCACAAAATCCATGATGCCGTCGCCATCCATGTCCACCAACTCGAAGGCATGAGGCTGTGAGAACTTGACGCCGTAGGTGTTATCCTGTGGATCTTTGCCGACAATGGTGTGAGGTTTGAACGAGATGGAGCCGTTATCCCTGACCTGTTCATACCAGACGATGCCGTAGCCATGCGGATTGAGGGTGGTGAGCACGTCATTGAGGCCGTCGCCGTTGAAATCATAGACCAACATTTGCGCGCCGCCCGCGGTGCCGGTGCCAGCGGCAAATGGAAACGGATGCGATATCCACACGGGATCGCCGCTGAGCGATGCGGGTTGCTCCCACCAGCCGTTTTGTTCGATGAAGTCGGCGCGACCATCGCCATTGATGTCGCCAAAGCCCACCCCGTGGGTGTATTTGTGCCACGGGCCTTTGGGCGAAATCGAATGCCAGGTCCACGGTTGTGTCGGATGGCTCCAGTCGGCGGTGGCGTAGCCCAGGAAGCCTTTGGAGTTGCAGATCGCTTCGGGCTTGCCTTCGCCATCGATGTCACCGAAGCATGGGGACTCATTCTCCAGCGCGCTAACAGCCTTGTGACTTGTCCAATGTTCCGAGCCGTCGGCGTTTTTCTTGCCTTGAGGATTCTCATACCAATAGGCATCGGTGCCGGGGTGACCATAGATGATGATGTCGGCCCAGCCATCGCCGTTGAAGTCATAGGCGTATGTTAGAAAGTTGTCCGAATAATCATTGAGGGTGCCCTTGGCGCCGCTGTAGCCGGGAAACGTGGATTCCTTGCCATCGGCACCCTTGGTGGTGGTGGTCTTGGTCGCAGGACGGAATTCATGGCGGATTTTGAAATCCGGACCTTCCCACCAGAACGGTCCGCCGCAAATGTCCATCTTGCCGTCGTGGTTGAAGTCGCCGTAAGTGGCACCCTCGCACCAGAACTCATCGGTCACCTGGATTTTCTTGAAGGTGTGCAGGGTGTGCGATGGGGGTTCCACGGCACTGGCCACCAGCATGCCAGCCAATCCTGCCACGAATATCACGGGGAATTTTGTCATGGCCAAGCAATCGCAGGTATTGGCGTGGCGGTCAAGCCGGGTGGGCGGAGACGGGAACAAGACGATCGGCTGGCCAGGCTGAGATTGCTGTGAAACCGACTCACTCCGTGGAATTCATCGGGCAAATCGCCGCTCATTGAAGACGTTGCCTGTTTTTTGTCTCGTGGGACTTTTTTTGTCATCCAATCTTGTGGCAACGCGCAAGGGTGCGCCTTGCGCAGCGGTGGCAAGCGTGCCATGCTCACGTCGCAGTGGCTCCCATTCTTTCCATCTGGTGGCTCGGCGATGGCAAGCCGGGGCACGAAAACCAGGCACTTGGCTTGGTCGAGGCCATGGCACGTCTGCGTCCGTGTGCGATCCACGGGATTTCGCTGGCGGGCAAGCGCGGGCTGTGGTCTCGCTTGGGCGCGGTGCGGCGGGCGGGCGCGGCCTTGCCCAAACCGGATTTGATCGTTGCCGCCGGGCATGCCACCCATCCGGCGCTGTTGTGGTTGGCCCGCAAACACCGGGTGCCAAGCATCGTCCTGATGCGCCCGAGCCTGCCGCTGCGCTGGTTCGACCTGTGCATCGCGCCCGCTCACGATTTCAGCCAAGCCCCCGCCGCGGCCAATGTTCTAACAGCCAATGGCGCGCTCAACCGGGTGGTGACCAGGGATGCCGCGCCGCGCCACGGCGGGCTGCTGCTGGTGGGTGGCCCCTCCGCCACGCATGACTGGGACGCATCAGGAATGTTAGATTCGCTGGCTGGCGTCAGCACCGGCGGCGGACCCTGGAAGCTCACGGACTCCCGCCGCACCCCGCCCGGGTTTCTCGCTCAGGTGCGGCAAGGCGTGCCTGCAGTGGCGGTCTTCCCGCATGTGGAAACCCCCCGCGATTGGGTGCCGACGTGTCTGGCGGAGGCCGCGGAAGTTTGGGTGACGGAGGACTCCGTCTCGATGGTCTATGAAGCGCTTTCGTCCGGCGCGCGGGTGGGCTTGCTGCCGGTCCCCCGCAGCAAGCAGGACACGCGGGTGTTGCGCGGCCTGGACCAATTGGTGGAGGCCGGCTTTGTCACTCCCTATGCGCGTTGGCTCAAAACCCGCACGCTCACCCCGCCACCCGAGCCGTTGCAGGAAGCCGCCCGCTGCGCCCACGTCGTCCTGACAAGATTCTTCCCCTCCCTCCCGCCTTCCTAGCATCTTCACGTCTTCACTTAATTACTTCTTCACGTAATCACGTTTTTACCTAACATATCATGCCCTCGTTCCACGGACATTCCCTCATCGACGGTGGCCGCAGCCGCGGCAGTGCCACCTCGTTTCAGGCGCTGTCTCCCATGGGTCTGCAGCCGTTGCCAGGAGAATTTTTCCTAGCCACCGACGCCGAGGTTGATGCCGCGCTGGCCGCCGCCCGGCGGGACTTCGCGGCTTGCCGCAACTGCCCCGGTGCCGCCCGCGCGGATTTGTTAGAAACAATCGCCAACAATCTTCTCGCGCTGGGCGACGTGCTGGTGGAGCGCATTCATTTGGAATGCGGTCTGAGTGAGGCGCGCATCCACAGCGAACGCGCCCGCACGGTGAATCAACTGCGGATCTTCGCGGCCATGGCGCGCGACCACACGTGGCTCGATTCGCGGATAGAAACCGCGCTGCCAGACCGCCAGCCGGGACCCAAACCCGACCTGCGGCGTTTGTTAGTGCCGATCGGTCCGGTCGTCGTGTTTGGCTCCAGCAATTTTCCGTTAGCCTACTCGGTGGTTGGGGGCGACACCGCCTCGGCGCTGGCGACCGGCAATCCGGTGATTGTCAAGGCGCACGCGGCCCACCCCGGCACCTCGGAGTTGGTGGCGGAAGCGGTGTTGGCCGCGCTGCGCTCGTTAGGGTTGTCCGCGGGATTTTTCGCCATGCTCCACGGCTGCGGGGAAACCATCGGCATCTCGCTGGTCAAACACCCGGACACCCGTGCAGTCGGCTTCACCGGTTCGTTTGCGGGCGGGCGGGCCTTGTTTGATGCTGCCGCCAGCAGGCCCGACCCGATTCCGGTGTTTGCAGAAATGAGCGGACTCAACCCTATCGTCCTGCTGCCGGGCGCAGTGCGCGTGCGGCCCACTGAAATCGCCACGATCATCGCGCAATCCATCACCCAAGGGGTCGGCCAGTTCTGCACCAAGCCCGGCCTGATCCTGCTCAGCGAAGGCCCGGGTGCGGATGCGTTCCGCAACGCGCTCGCCTCAGCCATCACCGCAGTGGCACCCGCGCCAATGTTGCACGCCGGCATTGCCGGTTCCTATCAGGACGGTTGCCGGCATGCCTCCAGCCATCCCGCGCTGCGCGTGTTGGCGCGGGCCGCCGCCACCTCTGACGCATGCGAGGGCGCGGCGCTGGTGGTGGCCACGGACGCCGCCGGTCTGCTGGCGGATGCCTCGCTGCGGCATGAGGTGTTCGGGCCGTTTTCCATGGTCGTCTCCATCACCGCGCCGGAACAAATCGATGCTGTGCTGCATTCGTTAGGCGGTCAGCTCACCGCCTCGGTGTTTGCCGAGCCGGACGAACTCGCGCCAGAATTGTTAGATTCGCTCGTGCAAATCGCCGGCCGGGTCATCGTCAATGGTGTGCCCACCGGGGTGGAAGTCTGCACTGCCAGCAACCATGGCGGCCCCTGGCCCGCCACCACCGATTCGCGCTTCACTGCGGTTGGCCCTACCGCCTATCTGCGCTTTGTGCGCCCCGTCGCCTATCAAAATACCCCGGACCACCTGCTCCCACCCGTGCTCCAAAACGCCAATCCGCTAGGGATTCCGCGTCTGTTGAATGGTGTCCTAAGCTCGGCCGCCGTGACCCCGGTCGGCTGAAATCGCCCGAATCGACCGCTTTGTGCGAATTTTTCAAAAAACCTCTTGCACCCGACCGCCCTCCCCGCTCATCTTCCGCGGCGAACCCCACACGGGGCGTTAGCTCAGCTGGTAGAGCACTTGCATGGCATGCAAGGGGTCAGCGGTTCGAATCCGCTACGCTCCACTTTCCCTTATCTACAAGGAAAAACACCCCATAGAGGGCCTAAAAAGGCGAAAATGGGAACGAAAATGGGAACAAATCCGCCAAAAGCCCTATGGGTTCTTATCGTTCCAAATAGCTAAGTTTGGCTAAGCTTTCTACAAGAGCGGAATTGGCTCGCCCCCCCACAAACGTCATGTGTGCGGATTGATGAGCTTCTCAATCACTGCGGCGGGAATCAGCGTGCGGCCCATACATGGCACCGCCGCCAGCGTCCCTGCTTCCACCCGCCGCCGGATCGTCTTTTCCGAAACGCGCAACACCCGCGCCGCCTCCGTCACCGTGTAGGTGCTCTTGGAATCCGCCTTGCCCAGATGCCCAGCGATCAACTTCGCCAGCATTTCAAGTTGCTCGTCGGGGATGGTGATCGTGATGTCCATGTGTTGGGGGTATGCTCGGGATCAGTCTTCCCGCTTCTTCTGCCCACGCGACATCTCTTCGCATTGCCTCTTCCCGGCTTCCACCTGCGCCCGCGCCTTGCGAATCAAGTGCTCTGGCGCTCTCTCGAAAGGCCCCCACTTGGGTAGCGACATTTCCTCGCATTGTCTCTTCCCGGCTTCCACCTGCGCCCGCGCCTTGCGAATCAAGTGCTCTGGCGCTC
>JBAXPF010000266.1:0-6024 GCA_037132955.1 Verrucomicrobiota bacterium
TGGATATTGGACATTGGGCGTTGGACATTCAATCCGGCCAGGATTTTCAATATCCTATATTGCCCCGCTTCGCGGCGCCATGCCAGTTAGGGTTGGTGCTCGCCGCCGCTCGCACCCTCCGGGTGGCCTAAGGCCATCCATCTTGCTCCGCGCGGTTGCGCCGGTTTTTTCCAAGCTCGCTAGCGCTCGCTCCGCGTTCAACGCCCAATCTCCAAGGATCAAGGAAGAGAAAGAATAGACACAGCAATACCCATGCTTAGACTGACCTCAGCACCTTCTCTCCGTTTAGAATTTCAGGCTTGAAATTTTGCCCTTCCTATTCCCATGCTCTATCTGTTTGACATTGACGGCACGCTGATTGACACCGGCGGAGCCGGCATGTGTGCGATGCATGAGGCGGCGCTTGAGATCTTCGGTGCAGGCGGGCCGGAATTGGATATGGCGGGCAGCACGGATTTGGGACTCATCGCGCACATTCACGCGCATTTCGGCATTGAGGCTGACCGCGAGCGGATCGAGGGATTTCTTGCAATCTATCAACTCAGGCTCGATTGGAACCTTGCCCACGGCAACTTTCCGGGACGTATCATTACGGGCGTGCCGGAGGTGCTGGCCGCGTTGGCTCAGCGGCCCCACGCCACCCTCGGCTTGCTCACCGGCAACACCGCCGCTGGTGCTGCGGCCAAGTTGCGCCACTTCAAGCTCGATGCCTATTTTGCATTCGGTGCCTTTGGCAGCGACCATGCGGATCGCGATCAATTAGGCCCGATCGCGCTAACACGGGCGGCCGCCCATGCCGGGCGCACCTTCACTCCCGAAGAAACCCTCGTCATCGGCGACACCCCCAAAGACATCGCCTGCGCCCATGCCATCGGTGCCCGTTGCCTCGCCGTGGCCACGGGCCGCTACTCAGCCTCAGCCCTCAAAGCCCACGGTGCTGACACCGTCGTCGACACCCTCGATCACGCGCTTGCCTGGCTTTGATTTGTTAGATTATCTTCACCTCATGAGCGTCACGCCCATGAGGCCGATGACGACCTCTTGTGAGAGAGCTTCAAGAGTGACTTCCTTGAGTTCCACGCCCGGACGCAGGCGGGCATTGAGCAAAATGGCACGGCAGTTGCCGCCGAGTTGGACGGTGGCGGGCGGAATGGCGGGCAAGGCGAAGGCATCGCGCTTGTAATTGTAGTCGCGAGGTCCGAGCGGGCACAACGACCAGAAGTTGAGCGGCGGAACCAGCTCGAGATCCTCGGTGAGGCCATCGGCATAGGTCATGCGCAAGCGGGCATTGGCGATCCGGCACTGCATGGGGTTGGTGGTGCCACAGACGAGGAACCAGACGGCGCTGCCGGATTTGCCCACCGGCACGCTGAGCGTGTGCGGCCAGTTGTCCCACAACGAGGCAAAGGCGATGTTGCGATCACCTGCTGACCAGGCGAACGGCACTCCCTGCGGCGTGCGCAAGGCACCGTTCTTGTCCAGCAGGCCCGGCACGTTCGTTAGATCGATGGTCGGCGCGGGGGTCTTCCAATAGGTGAACGTCCACGGCGAATAGCCATCGCTGCCGATGCTCACCGAGCAGGTCTTGGGCCGCGGCGACAGATACTTTTGTTGATAGATCGTGCGCACGTCCGCATTCAACCCGGCACTCATGTCGCAGGTGTCCCAGGTTGCGTTGGATGGGATTTTATCCACCCGTTTGGCGGCCTCCGAGGCGGCGGCGGCGGGATCGTCCACCCGCAGTTTGAACAAGCGCCATTGCGGCAGGTCGCCGACTTGCACCCGTGCCTGGAGCAAGTGGTGGCCGGGGTTGGCGGCGACCGTGGCGGTGACGCGCCCGTCGGCCAGCCGCGGGTCCGTTAGAGCGGCCTGCGGGTCTGACAACTCGATGATCGGCTCCATGCCGGCGGCCACATCGATCGGGCGCTTCACTTCCGCAATCTGGGTGATGGCGGCGGGGCTGGCGGGCGCGGGCTCGAACTTGACCACCACCTGCGCCTTGCGGGTGGAAGCTATTTCCATTCTAAGAACCGTACAGCCGTACCCCGGCGCGACGCTCCACTGCGCCGCTTGCCCGTTGACCTCCACGCTGCTGATCTTGCGTGCATTCAGCGGCACATCCAGCGACACGCGTGCCGCCTGGGTCAATTCCACCGACCATTGCTGGACATCGGTGCCGCCCTCCAGCTTGACGCTCACATCAGGTGTGGCCATGGACGCCGTTTTCCACCCGGCGGGAAACTGTGGCGCCAGGTGAACCACGCCGTTAGGGTAATCAGGACGATAGCCAAACAACCCCTCCACCACCGTCCGGCAAAAAGTGCTGACGATGTCGCTGAAATCGGTTCCGCTGTTAGAGCAAGCCAAGCCGCCGGGCACCACGCCGTAATACATCGATTCCAAAAAGTTCCCCTGCAGGATATCCCAGCCCTCCGCGGCCTGACCGCTGCGGAAATAGGCGAGGGCCAAGGCGTAATTGTCGCCGGGATACATCTCGCGGACCGACCATGTGGAGGGCACCCAGTTGCTCATCCAGCAACGGCTGCCGCCAAACGGCATACGCTCGCGCTGCAGCCCCCATTCGGTATAGTAGAGCGACTGCACGGCGTGGCTGGCGTCGAGCAGACCGGTTTCGATCGGGATGAAGATCGCACCTAACCAACTGTCGTCATGCACGCGGCGCAGGCCGCCTTGATCCCTGTATTGGGCGACATAGCCCTTGCGGGTCAGCCACAGTTGGTCGAGCAAGGCAGCGCGGATTTTGTTAGCCTGAGCCTCATGGCGTGCCGTGGCCGCGGCATCCCCGGCGCGCCGCGCCATATCGGCGGCTGCCTGGTGCCCGGCGAAGGCATAGGCGGATTCCTCGGCACTGCCGCCGCCGTTATACCACACGCTATCGGTGGGCCAGGTGTTGATATATCCCTCGTAGAGCCCGTCGTCGTCCGGATCAAAGCAATCCTTCTGCCACTCCAGATGCAACTCCAGTGCCTCGCGCAACAAAGATTCCAATTCCTTGTCGCCAGTCCAGCGCCACGCGTGAACCAACTGGTCGAAAAACTGGGTTTGAAAGTTATAGGGCCCGGCATCCTGGAGGATGCGGCCGCGGCCGTGAAAGCGCGACTCCTTGGACTGCGTGCACAGCAGTCGCCATGGGGTGGCCTGCGCCACGCGGGCGGTGGTGTCGCGGTTTTGCGAGGCGATGTAATAGCGGGCCTGGGTCTTGACATTTTCATGCCAACCAAAGGCGGTGGCACCATAGAGCGAGCGCCAGCCCGGAAACGGAATGTTCCATGCCATCGCCCCATGCACATACACCGGCGAATAGAACGTCGAATCCAAGGCATAACTGGCGGCCGCCACCGCCGCATTGAGCCGCGAATCGGGGGTTTTTATAACAATTTTCTCAGCCTGCGCGGCCACCCGCTTGAGCGCCGCAGCATAGGTGCCCGCCGGGTCGTCGCATGCTTTGCTGGTCCGCACCTCCGCACCCAGCGCCTCCACCGCCAGATAGGCATCCTTGGTACTTGATAGATCCAGCACGCCGCACGCCAGCGGCAGCTTGTCGGCCGGGGATATTGTTAGTTTCACCGGTTCCGCCCACGCCGAGGCATCGGCCACGCGCAAGTCGCCCTGCGTGCAGCGGCCTATCACATTGCGCACGGCACCGCTGGTGGTGAGGATGAAGCGGTCGGCGAGCATCTCCACGCGGTCGTCCTTGCAATCGTCAGGCAGGAACCGTTGTTGCAGCACGGGTGAAAGCGGAGGCATCTCCTGTTTGTTTTGTTCGAGGACCACGGGATCAAACACCCTGGAAGCATCGGAGGTGGATGTGGCGCCGCCAAAGGCCCAGATCAGCCGGTCCCCGGCCTGCGCCCCCTGCGTTGTTAGCTGCACCGCAAAACCTTCCGCCGCAGCCAGCGGCACCACGTCTAACATGATAGTCAACCCGGCAAACGCCGGATCCCGGATCTCCCATTGCATGCGGCCGGGTTGGTAGCGACTCGTGACATCGGTGCACTCGTGCAACCAGCGCGCCGCGCTCCCGCGCTGCACGGCCAGCGTCATACAACCGAACACATTCGGCTTGTTAGCAAAACGGATGTGCGGACGGTCGCCGGCCAGGGTGACCGACGACCCGTGATCGCCGTAGAGCGGGCGGTTGTTGAAATACGGGCGCTGGTGACCGACGATGGAACCCTGCTCCTCGACGTAAGGGTTTGCCCAAAGTTCGTTGGATGGAACCTCGGCATGGAGGGCGGCGCTCAGGGTAAGGCAGGCGAGTGAAGAAATGATGAGGCGGGACATGGCGTTCAGTGGCTTTCGTTGACCGGAGGCGGGGCGGATTCATCCGGCATGGCTGGCAACTGCCGGGCGTGGAGCATCAATTCGGGGGTGGTGCGGTAGCCGAGTTTTTCCATCAGACGGGCCTTGTAGGTGCCGATGGTCTTGTGGCTGACGCCGAGGTTATCGGCGATGGCCTTGTTACCCAGGCCGCGGCCGAGCATGGCATAGACCTGCAACTCGCGGGTGCTGAGTTGTTCCATGGAGGAGGCGGGCGCACCTGGGGTGGCCGCGTTTTCCAGCAGCAACGAGGTCATGGTTTCGCTCAGCGCGAGCTGGCCTGATAGAATTTTGCGGATGGCCGCCAGCACGCCTTCAATCGGAGTGTCCTTCATCAGGTAGCCGCGCGCGCCGGCTTTGAGCAACCGCTGCGCATAGACCTGCTCGTCACACACCGAGAGCACCAGCACGGGGCGCAGTTCCCCGCGAGCTTGGAGATGCTCCAACAATGTCCAGCCACTGCCATCCTTGAGATTCAAATCCAGCACGATGAGGTCGGGGTTGGTGGCCTGCATTTTCTCCAACGCCTCATGCCAACCGTCCGCCTCGTCGCACACCTCCAGATCAGCCGTCGCGGTGATGGCTTGGCACAAGCCGCTGCGGACCAGCGGATGATCATCGACGACCAAAATTCGTTTGCGGGGGTTCATAAAAGTCGCTCTTGGGTTATCGGCAGGATCATTTCCAGCACGGTTTGGTTGCTGCCGTTGTCGCGCAGCTCCAGCACGCCGCCCAGCAAGCTGGCGCGCATGCGCATTTGGCGCAGGCCCAGGCCGTCGCGGCGCAGTGCCGCATCCGCCAACGGGATGCCATCATTGCTCACCGACACGGCGAGGCGGTGGGGCTCGCGCACCAGGTCGATCCAGACGTGCGCGGCATTGGCGTGTTTGACGGCATTGGCGAGCGCCTCGCGGATGATCCGGTAGAGGTGGACGGCTTGTTCGTGAGTTAGAAAATCGAGGTCATCGCAGATATTGGTTTCCGTTTCGGTGTGAAACATCTCGTTGGTGCGGCGGGCGAGGGTTTCGAGCGCCTCGGGCAGCGTTTGCACCTCGAGTTCGTGGAGGGTGAGGGAATGCGAGTAGCTGCGCGCCACGCCGGCGAGGTGCGCCGCACGCTCGTGGATCTGGCTGAGCGCCTCGCAGCTTGACGGGCAAGTCCCTTCATGGCACGGCGTGGCCATCTCCGCCAAGCGCGCCACGCCGATGAGCTCTTGGCAGAGGCTGTCGTGAATATCCTGGCCGATGCGACCGGCCTCGCTTTCAGCGGCGGTAAGGGCCTCGTTGGTGGCCTGCCGCAGTTCCGCCTCACGACTGGCCAACAAGGCTACCAATCGCGCGTTGGCGGCGTGCAGTTCGGCCTGGGTTGACTTCAGGCGGGTGATGTCGTGGGCCACTCCCACATAGCCGATGATCCCGCCATCCTGCTGCTTGACCGGAATAATGGTGGAGGTGTGCCAGAATTGGCGGCCATCGGCATGGAGCACCCGGTATTCAATGCCGCCCTCCGGCGCGCCCGTGCCGACGATGCGCCCCAGAAACGCAAAACACGCGGCGTGGTCGTCAGGATGCACAAAGTGGCTGAAGCTGTGCCCCACCACATCCTCCGCCACATGCCCTAAATCCCGTGGCCAGTTGGGCGAAACATAGGTCATCGTCCCGTCCGGCTGGATGGTGTAGATGA
>JBAXPF010000267.1:0-6018 GCA_037132955.1 Verrucomicrobiota bacterium
ACAGCGCCTACGTGGTCGTCAACATGCGCATCATGTGCCACATGGGTGCCCATGTCCTCAAGCGCCTCGAAGATGAAGCCAACGGCACCATCACCAAACAGCGCGATGGTTTTGGCACCTTCGTCCCCTGCCTTCACTCGGTGGGCGCGCCGCTCGCCGCCGGCCAGGCCGACACCACCTGGCCCTGCAACGACGACAAATACATCGTGCATTTCCCGGATACCCGCGAGATCATGTCGTTTGGATCGGGCTATGGCGGTAATGCCTTGTTAGGCAAGAAATGCCTCGCCCTGCGCATCGCATCCAACATCGCCCGCGACAACAAGTGGATGGCCGAGCACATGCTCATCGTCGGCGTGCACGCGCCGGATGGCACCACCACCTATCTATCCGTCGCTTTCCCCTCGGCCTGCGGCAAGACCAACCTCGCCATGCTCATTCCGCCGCAAGCCTATCTGGATGCCGGTTGGAAAACCTCCATCGTTGGTGACGACATTGCCTGGCTGTGGCCGCACGAGGATGGCAAACTCCACGCCATCAACCCGGAAACCGGCTATTTCGGCGTCGCCCCGGGCACCGCTTATGACACCAACCCGCTGGCCATGGAATCCATCAAGGCCAACGCCATCTTCACCAACGTCGGTCTCACCGATGACGGCGACGTGTGGTGGGAAGGCATGAGCAAAACCCCGCCGGCCCATCTCATCGATTGGACCGGCCAGGAATGGACGCCGGAGTGCGGACGCACCGCCGCCCACGCCAATGCCCGCTTCACCGCGCCCGCCGTGCAGTGCCCGACCATCGACTCCAACTGGCAAAATCCGGATGGTGTGCCGATCGACGGCATCGTCTTCGGTGGCCGCCGCGCCACGACCATGCCGCTCATTTTCCAAGCGTTCGATTGGAGCCACGGCGTCTATGTCGGAGCCACCATGGGTTCGGAAATGACCGCCGCCGCCGCCGGCACGCTCGGCAAAGTCCGCCGCGATCCGATGGCGATGCTGCCGTTCTGCGGTTACAACGTGGGCGACTACTTCGGCCACTGGCTGGAAATGGCCAAACATGTCGCCAAGCTGCCGCAGGTCTTCCACGTCAACTGGTTCCGCAAGAGCGCCGCAGGCAAATTCCTGTGGCCCGGTTACGGCGAAAACATGCGCGTGCTCGAGTGGATCGTCAAACGCTGCAACGGCCAGGCCTCCGCCACCCAAACCAAGGTCGGCTTGAGCCCGTCCTATGACGAATTCAACACCACCGGCCTTGATGGCTTCACCAAGGAAGCCTTCGACCAAGTCATGGCTCTGGATAACGCCGAGTGGCAGGCCGAAATCGCCGGCCAGGAAGAGTTTTTCACCTCGGTGGGCGATCACCTGCCCAAGGAACTCCCCGCACAACGCGAGTTGCTGGCCGCGCGCATGGCGTAACCCGGCAATATTGTTAGCATAACTCCCCTCCCCGCAACGGGCCGCCTCTTCGGATGCGGCCCGTTCTTGCGCCGTGGCGGGATCCCGGGCGCTTCACTCGTTGGTCGGCAAGCCTAACAATTCCAACAGGCGCTGCAGGTCGTCATTGCCGTAGTATTCGATTTCGATACGGCCTTTCTTGGGTGAGTGTTGGATGGCGACGTGAGTGGCGAGATGAGCACGCAGGCGGTTGGTGAGCGCGCGGACATGCACATCTTCCTCGCGGATTGCGGCAGACTTTTTAGAGTCGCCCGGGCTGGTCTCGGCCGCCGCGAGGAGGGATTGGACGAGCTTTTCGGTGGCACGCACCGTAAGTTGGCGGCGCAGGACTTGATCCGCGGCGAGGAGTTGGGCCTCGTGGTCCTTGAGGGAAAGGACCACCTTGGCGTGACCGACCGAGAGGCTTTTCTTGGCCACCAGGATCTGGATGTCCGGATGCAGATCTAACAATCGCATCGAATTGGCGACGCTGGCGCGGTTTTTGCCGACCCGGGTGGCTATTTCCTCTTGCTTGAGGAAATATTCCTTGGCGAGGCGGACATAGCCTGCGGCCTCCTCCATCGGGTTGAGGTCTTCGCGTTGGATGTTCTCGATGAGGGCCATTTCCAGCACATCGCGATCGGACGCCTCGCGTTCGATGACGGGGACTGTGGCGAGGCCGAGTTTATGCGCGGCTCGCCAGCGCCGTTCGCCGGCGATGAGTTCAAACGTGCCGTTGACGAGGCGCACGATGAGCGGTTGGATGATGCCGTGCTGACGAATGGATTCAACCAGATCATCGAGCGGGGCTTCGAAAAATTGGGTGCGGGGTTGGAGCGGGCTTGGGACCACCTGGGCGTGTGGGACATCCCGGACCCGTTTCAAATCCTCCACGGAAACCACGCCATCCGCCGGTGCGGCGCTGGGGTGTTTTCTGATGAGAGCTGCGAGTCCTTTGCCGAGTGCCTGTACCTGTTTTGCCATGGAGGAATGGAGCCTGAGCAAGGCCCGCGGAGAAATCAACCGGTAATTGCAGCGAGCTTGACGGAACGGGCGTGGCAGGGCACTTTCCGGGCGTGAAAACAAAGCAATGGATGGTTTTTCTGGCGCTCGGGGCCTTGCTGTGTGATGCGGCATTGGCCCAGAAAGGCACTGCCGCGCCCGCGCCGCGTGGGGCAACCGCAGCGCCGGCACCGATGGTGGTGGCCCCGCCGGAGGTGGTGACCGCCGCCGTGGCGGCGGTGGAAAAGTTAGGCAACGAGGTCACGCGGGGCAATTACGCGGTGGCCATCGAGCGGATGAATCCGCTGTGGAAGGAGCGCCTGGCCAAGCAGACGCAAGGCGGCATGGCGGAAATCAAAAAACAGATAGAAGGAGCCTCGAGCCGCATGACCCAGGAGGGGGTCAGCATCATTTCCTCGGTTCCGCTCGGCACCCCGCGCTCGTTTGAAGTCGGCCCGGGCAAGAAGGTGGAACGAGTCAGCGGTGAGGAGATCGAGATTTTGATTTTCACCAAGTGGTTGGTCTTCGTGCCCACGCTTACCAAATATCGCTATATCCTCAAAGGGGATCCCAAGCCGGTGGTGATCGAGAAGGTCGGCTATCAGGTCGCCGTCTCTGACAAAGGCAGGAACGATTGGACCTTCATCGATGGTTCAGGGTTGACTTTGAACACGCTGCGACGGCTCTATGTCACCTTGCCGCAGGATCTGGAGTTGCCGCCCATCGAGGAACGCAAGGCCTCGGAAAACCGTTAATCCATCATCATGTCCGTTAGTAAACCAGCCGTATCAGAAGAGCAAGCCCTGCATCGCAAGATGCTCAAGTTATGGAAACGCGGGCAAAGCCGTTATTGCGAGGTCCGGGGTTCCGAGATTCACGGACGCGGGGTGTATGCCACCTGTTTCATTGCCAAGGAAACCCCCATCATTGAGTATTTTGGCGAGAAAATCGACAAAGCCGAGAGCGATCGACGCTCGCTCGTGCAGCAGGCGAAATCCAAAAGAACCGGCGATGCGGCCGTATATATTTTCACCCTCTCCAAGCGCTATGACATTGATGGCAACGTCCCTTGGAACACGGCGCGCTTGATCAATCATTCGTGCAATCCGAATTGTGAGGCTTGGATCGTGGGACGCAAGATCATCATTCACGCCCTGCACGACATTCCTGCGGGCGCGGAACTGACGTTCGACTACGGCTTTGACGTCGATTGTTATGAGGATCACCCGTGCCTGTGCGGTGCCGCCAATTGCACGGGCTACATCGTGAGCCGCCAGCAGTGGGCGGAGTTGGCGCAACGACTCCAACAAGCGGTGCGCAAGGAAGGTTAGAAAAATCGCTCCCGATCAGCCGTTCATCAGGCGGATTCCCCACGCAATAAGGGCAACGGTGACCCCGGTGAGCGTAAACAACAACAGCAGGCTCTTGGTTTGGTTTTGGCGAAGGTTGCGGGTTTCCGCGCGGGTGGCGATTTCCTGCTCATGGCGTTTGAGGCGGGTGATTTCCCTGACCCTTTCGAGGGGGGGCATGGTGTTTTCGCGCTCCTGCTTCTCATTGCGAGCCTCTTCCAATTCCTTGACCAGACGTTGTTCCTCTTGGGCGTAGCGTTGCAGATCCAGCTCCTCCGGCAATAGGGTGGGTGCTCTCATGGGGGATGGCTTCTACTTGAGGAGGTAGATGAGCAGGGCGACACCGCCCAGCACGCAGGGAAACAGATTGAAGGCGAAACCGTTGCGCAGATGCAGCAAAAATTCCGAACCCGTGGCGGTGTGGGTCTTGGCCCGTCCGCGTTTTGAAGCACGGCCGAAGATACCACCACAGCGGCTGCCTTCAAAGTGGACCGCAGCTTGGTCGTATTCATCAGCGGCCATGTCCACCACCATGGTGGAACGCTCGAGTTTCTCTAGCAGGTTGTCGCGGGTCCAACTTTCCGGATGGATCTTGTCGAGCTTGTCCAAGTGCGAGGCGAAGCAAATGCGGCATTGTTCCAGATCGTCGGTTTCCTGGCGGATATCGACCAGTTCCCGCTCAATGAGCGTCATCGCTGAGGTGAGTCGCTCGGCGGTTTCGGCCTGTTGGGAAAGCAAATTCAGCTTGCGGGCATTGAGTTCCTCATGCTCGAGCTTTTTCCGCTCGATTTCCTTGCGCTGGATCTGGATGCGCTCCAGTTCGTCTTGCGTCGCTTTGAGTTTGTAATCGTAATCTTCCACAGCTGAGGCATCCAGGCGGGTGGGCATCTCCATCTGGGTCGAGCGGATCTTGATATGATGGGTGTGGTCGCTGGTGGCAGGCATGACGGGCAGGGGGGTGGCGGGACGCCTGACGAAATAGTCAAATCCATCTGTTTTGGCCAGCAAAATATTCGACAAATATTGATTATATGAAAAACATCGGTGAGCGTTGGCCGGCACAAATACTTTCCAAGGTGACCTGCTCCAAGGCATTGCACAGATCGATGGAGATTTTTTCCCAAACCGAGTGGATGGCGGGGCCGGATTCGCCATCCGGGGTGACCGCGTTTTGGAGCAACGAGGGATCGACGCAATCGACCACCTGGCGCAGGTTGATGGCTTCTGCGGGACGGGCGAGGAGGTAACCGCCGGCCGCTCCCCGGCAACTGTCGATGAGTCCGGCGCGGCGTAAATCGTTGAGGATTTGCAATAAAAAGCTTCTGGAGATGTCTTCTCGTTGCGCGAGATCGTCAAGTCGTGTAAGAGTCCTGCCGTCATGGTGCTTGGCGAGTTGAGTCAAGGCCCGGCAGGCGTATTCCAATTTCTGTGAAATCTTCATGAGCGAACTTCAACATAGCGGAGGCGATCCGGCGAGCAAGAACACGACCCGGCTTTGCCGCGGAGACGGTATCGACATTGCGGGAGTCTGGCAAACCCTCCGCGCGGAGGCGCAGCGGGTGGCCGTCGAAGAACCAGCGCTCGAGTCCCTGGTGGCGGATGTGATTCTGTCGCGGGATTCTTTGGCGAGCGCGCTCGGTGCCCGCTTGGCTCGCCGGTTGGCCCGTGCGGATATGCCGCAGCAGAACCTGGGGTTGTTGTTCACAGGGGTGTTCGAGAACCACCCGGCGATTGTGCGCAGTGCGGCGCGCGATTTGCTCGCGATGTATGAGCGGGATCCGGCGTGCTTCTCGCCCTTGGAACCGCTGCTCTTTTTCAAAGGCTTTCTGGCGCTGAGCACCTACCGGGTGGCCCACCAACTCTGGGAAGATGGACGCCGCTGGCTCGCGCTCTATCTGCAGAGCATCGCCAGTGAAACCTTTGCGGTGGACATCCATCCGGCCGCCCGCATCGGTTGCGGAATTTTGTTAGATCATGCCACGGCCTTTGTGGTTGGGGAAACGGCCATCATTGAGGACGATGTGTCCATTTTGCATGAAGTCACCCTGGGCGGCACCGGCAAGGAAACCGGCGACCGCCATCCGATCGTGCGCTCCGGGGTGTTGCTTGGGGCCGGTGCGAAAATTCTCGGACGCGTGGAGATCGGCACCGGTGCCAAGGTCGGAGCGGGCAGTGTGGTGCTTACCGATGTCCCGCCGCACACCACGGTGGCGGGCGTGCCAGCCACC
>JBAXPF010000268.1:0-6009 GCA_037132955.1 Verrucomicrobiota bacterium
CGTTGGGGGAATCCGGTGAGTTGGTCGCGGGTGTTGCGGAACAGCACGCGGCCGGTGCCAAACATGTCGATCAACTCGGCGATGAGCGGAGCGCGGGCGGTGGCATTCCCGGCGCGCAGGGCCGTTAGGTTGGCGGCGGCGCGGGGTGAGCGGGCGATGAACGTGTCGATGGATGCCGGCACCGCACCGTTGTTCAGGGCTTCCACCGCAGCGGCGAGCGGGGCATAGGCGCGGGTCTCATCGAGAAACGCATCGAGCCCGGTATAGCGGTCCGGGTCCAGCAGGCGCAGGCGGGCGAAGTGGCCGGCAGGTCCGAGTTGTTGGGGCGTGGCGGTGAGCAGCAGCAGCGATGGGATTTGCCGGGCAAGGGACTCGACCATGGCGTAGGCGGCGCTCGGATTGTCAGGCAACCATTCGAGGTGATGGGCTTCATCCACGATGAGGAGGTCGAAGCCGGCGGCGCGGGCTTGGCCGGCGCGGTTGGGGCTGTCCGTTAGAAAAGAAGTGGCGGTGAGAATGAGCTGGGAGTCAAGGAACGGATTGAAATCGGCTGCGTGGGCTTCAAGCGAGAGGCAGCGGGGCTCGTCGTAGATGGCGAAGCGCAGATTGAAGCGGCGCAACAGCTCGATGAACCACTGGTGGACCAGCGGCTCGGGCACCAGAATCAGAATGCGTCCGGCGCGACCCGTGAGGTGGAGGCGATGCAGAATCAGGCAGGCTTCGATGGTCTTGCCGAGGCCGACCTCGTCCGCTAACAAAACACGCGGATGGAGTCGGCTGGCGGTTTCCGCGACGATGGCCAGCTGATGGGGCAGTAGGTCGATGCGCCCCCCCGCAAAGCCGCGGCAGGGCGCCTGGCGGATGCGGCTGTTCCACTCGAGGGCCTCAAGCCGCCGGTCAAACTCCCGCGGGTGATCGCCCAGCCCCGCAAGCAGCCGCCGGTCCGGACGCATGAAACTGAGCGAGTCGAGCAACGCGGACTCGACGATGTGGCGGTCACCACCGTGATAGGTTAGAATTCCTGCGTCAGATGAAACTGACTCGATGGTGAGTCGTTGGCCGGCGCGGTCGGCGATGACATCGCCCGGGCCGAAGCCGGCCCTGACGAGAGGAGCGGAACCAAACGCATAGGTCCGCGTTTCCTCGGCCGCGGGATAATGGATTTCGACGGTGTCACCGGCGACGGCACGGACCACGCCGAGGCCCAGGGCGGGTTCGGAGGTGGAGAGCCAGCGTTGGCCGGGTACGGGGTGCTGCATGCGGGGGGGTCAATCAGTCGGCATCGAGGAGTCCCGATGCACCTTCCAGTAATAAATCGAGCGCAATCCCGCCTCGGAAGTGACGGTTACATCCATCTTCATGACGGGGCCTTTAATTTGTGGTCCCGGATCGGTGATCAGGATTTCGGCCTTTGCCTCGTCGATGACGAAACCGTGGAAGGGTTGCGTCTGATATTCGATTTTGGCGCCTGGAGGAATCCTGAAGGGCACGCGCACCGTTTGCCCCTGCTTGCGTTGGATGTCAAACTTGGAGACCGGCTCGGACAAGTCTTCCCAATGGTCCAGGCGAACACTTAGAAGTTGGTTCATCTGGTAGTCAAAAATGGCGATGCGTGGAGAGGATCGGTGGGCGATCACCACGAAGCGCCGTCTATTGGATAGATGGAATTCCGAGGTCGTTGGGGGAGCTTTGTAGATCGTTTCCTGAGACGGAATGCGTTGCTGACCGGTGGCGGCATCCAGAATCTGAATGATGAGCCTGCCGCTGGGGGTCGAGAGCAATTGAACGACTTGCGAACCACCGTGAACGGGAGCCATCGCCACAGGAGAACCCACGAAGCCGTAAGTCTCGGCTTGCCAATCGTTGTTAAGTTTGCCGTTCTTCCACGCCAAGGTGCCGCGACCTTCGAGAAATCTGTCCGCCGGAGCGTCCGAATAGGGGAAAGACAAGCCAAACGGAGCATGGCGGCCCGGCAGTGAGCGTGCCACCAATCCGGACGGCTCGATGGCGAGGAATACATCACTCCCCATGGCCGGCGCGAGGGTTATGCCCGGAGCATCCGTCACGAAGCCCCGCCGCGGGTTTTCGCTCCACCGTTTGAGGTCACTGGACTGCAGTGCACTGGTATCGGGGGAATGGACGGTGCCTGACGCGAAATTTTCGATCACGACAGAGACCGTGCCGTTTTTCTGGAGATGGAGAATCCATGCAACGTCATCACGATAGGAGGACATCACGGCTCCAATGGCATTCCACGCAATCGGCTTGCCATTGGGCTCAATCAGCACCGGGTCTTCCTTGCCGATCAATGGATAGCGGACAATCCGGAATTGTTCCTTGTCCACCACAGCCCAATGCTGGAGACCGCCGATGACAAATTTCTTGGCCAGGGTGCCTGCGGGAAACGTCGTGGTTGAAATGGCGTCTCCCAATGCCACATCGAACACATCCACCCTGTCTGCTTCCTCCGAGACCAGCAATCCGAGACGTCCGCCAGCCGCCGGTATAAACTGGTCGATGTGTGAGGGCATCGTGCTGAAATATTGAGGCTTGGGATCTTCGCCCCCCGCGGGGACCGTCGGTTTCGGACCCTTCAGTGGCGCGGCAGAGGAGGCCAGCAAGGGTCGATAGAAAGCGGGCTCGAATGCCTTGGCCAGTTCCGCGGCGCCTGCCGGCGCTTGGAGTGGCTTGGCGGGGAATTCCTGCATTTCCGCGTTGCTGAAACCTGTCGACTTGATTGCAAGTGAGGCCGCAGTGCTTTCCGGCAGGTGGCTGTAGGCATCCGCCAGAAGCTTTGAATATTGGCCCTTGCCGGCGGTATTGTTTGGGTCGAGCGATACCAGCGCCCACTTGGCGAGATAAGCCACCTTCGCCCATGGAACTTCCTTTTGTTTGGCGAGGATTTCAGCCAGTGCCCCGGCCACCCCGGGACTCGACTTGCCGTCATTGGCCGCAAGTACCCGGCTGTATATTTTGCACGCTTCATCGACATCTCCCAGAATGCTCAATGAACGGGCTTCGATGGCAGTGAAGGCGATCTCCCCCGTGACCTTGGCGGCGCTGCGGGCCAAGGCGAGACAAACATCCTCTTTTCCGGCCAGATAATAGATTTCGATGAGGGAGTGAAAGGCCTCACTGTCCGCGGGAAATTCCGTTAGGGCTTGCCTCGACAAGGTCGCCGCCACCGCCAGTTCCTCCGGCAGAGGACCGCCGGGATTTCCAAACATGGCAAGAGATCCGGAAAAATGAAGCCGGGTGGCGGTGGCCATCGCCTGCTTATATTTGGCGCGGTCCCCGGTTCGCTTCGCCGGTTCGACGAAGACTTTCCAGTCCATGCCGCCAATTGGCGTGGCGAAACTGATTCCCTCGCCGCCCCCCTGCTTCGCGGTCACGAGACCGATGAACATTCCTTCTGAATCCAACAGAGCGCCGCCTGAACTGCCTGGATTCACTGCCGCGGAAAACTGGATGTATTCCTGCCCTTCAACCAGACGCCGGGGCATGCTCACAATGCCCTGTGTGATTGTGTTGGTAAGGGCTCCCTCAATCCCTGCGGGACTTGCGATGGCAAAACAGGCGGCTCCCGGCTTCGGTACTCCTGCGGCTGATGGAATTGCGGCAACCTGCGGTTTGAATTTTCCCGTGTTCACCTTGAGGATTGCGAGATCGAGGGAAGGATGCACGCGGTGGAGTACCGCATTAGGAAACGAGGGCCCCTCGCTGCCATCGGCACCGGAAACAGTGATCGTGACCGGTGTGCCAGTGGCCACTACATGCAGATTTGTCAGTACATACTGTCCGTCGAGTATGAATATTCCGGACCCCTCCGCATCGATTGATTTTAAATGCAGTACTGCCGGAGCTGCTTTGGCATAAACCTGCTCCGGCGTCAGGGCCAAGGCAGGTGTCCACAAGAAAACAGCCAATGGAATTGCAACAAAACGGATGCGGGAGGTAATCATGGGGGTGGCAATGGGTATAGATGAGGTCTTAGGTTTTGCTGTTTTTCAATTCTTGCTGTCGCAAATCATGCTCCCACGCATCTTCACCGGATGCACCACACGTGGTAACACAGGGGGGGAATGTCGCCCCGAAAGGCGCTTCTACACTCTGTGCGTTCATGGCAGGGTTTTAGCGTGTCATTGAGAACCCGCAAAGCGAATAATGCGAAAGCGACGACATATAAAGGTTAGATTGCCTTCGTAAATTGCTGGCAAACCCTATCAGCTGCCCATCCGCGGCTTAGGCGGAACAGTGACCTTGAGCGGTGACGGTGTCATGGCAGAGATGCCGGATTTGGCTCGCCACCAGAATCAAACGTCGCCAAACAAATCCCGTTGCACGATTTCGCCCGGGCGGGTGCTGGTATGGGGCCAGAGCTTGCGGCCCGGATAGATCGCTGTGTGAATGCCGGTGTGGACATGGTCGCCGATGATGGCGCCGAACTTGCGGCGGCCGGTATCCACCAGGTTGCCCTCCACCAGCGAGCGATGGTTTTTCCCGTCATGCCGGAAATTGGAAACGATGGTGCCGGCCCCGAAGTTGACCGCCTCACCGATCACGGAATCGCCGACATAAGACAAATGGCCGATGCTGGTGCGGGACAAGATCAGGCAGTTCTTGATCTCCACGGACTGACCGATGTGGCAGCCATCGCCGATGCTGGTGTTGCCGCGGATATAACAATTCGGGCCGATCTTGCAATTGGCTCCCACCACCACGTTGCCCTCGATGAACACGCCGGGCAGAATCCGCGAGCCCTCACCTAACTGAACAATCCCCTCCACCACTGCCGAGGGATGCACCTCGCCCTGAATGTCCGGAACCAACAAGCCTGCCACATGGTCCTCGTTGGCCCGCAACAAATCCCACGGATAACGGATCAGAAACGAGGTCGTGGCCGGCAGGGTCCGCAGCGGGTCCGGCGCGTCGCCGTGCCACGCCAGAGGTGTGAGAAAATCATCCACCAGGGTGGTGGCGGGGGACGCCGCCAAGGCAGTTAGATCCTGCGCCGTCAGCCAGGCATGCGGGTGGAGCGTGACGGGCCGCGGGCAGGTCGATGCCGTTAGATCAGCGCTGCCTGATTGGAAAACAGGCGTCCCGCCTGTTAGGGAAGACGGTGCGTCCCGCCCGTCAGCCAATGCAACGGCAGGCTGGAAGCCCGTCGGCCATGACAGGCAGGATGCCTGTCCTCCTGCTGTGCCATCGGTGACGCTCAGGCCGGCGCGTGCCACGGCCGCCAGTTGGTGTTGCCACAGCGGGATATTGCCTAGCGGAAAATCCGCGATGTCGCGGGTCAGGGACAACGGCGCACATTCGTCTGACGGTTGAATTTCCATAACAGCTATGGCTCAGCCGATTTCCTCGCGAACGACGGCGGCGAATTTGCTGATCCACAAGCGCACCTGCTCGACGTCCCTGTGCTCCACCAGCACGCGGATTTTGCTTTCGGTGCCGGAATAGCGGATCAAGTGGCGGCCATCCTCGCCCAACGCCTCGCTCGCCTGGGCCATCAACTTTTTCAACTTGGGCAACGAGCCGAGCGGGGGCTTGGACGTCACGGGCATATTGGCCAGTTGGGTCGGGTATTCCTGCATGACGGCGGCGAGTTGGGCCAAGGTGGCATTGCGGGCATGCATCATGCGCAGCACCTGCAAGGCGCTGAGGATGCCATCGCCGGTGGTGGCATGATCGGCGAAGATGAGATGGCCGGAGTTTTCGCCGCCGAACGAATAGCCGTGTTTGCGGATACACTCGATGACACTGCGATCGCCCACCGCGGTGGTCTCGAGCCGGATGCCATGTTGGGCCATGGCCTCCCTGAGGCCGAGGTTGCTCATCACGGTGGCCACCAGAGTGTCATGCCGCAATTTCCCCTGCTCCTTGAGGCTGATGGCGCACATCCCCAGAATGCGGTCGCCGCTCACCACCTGGCCGTTGGAATCAGTGAAAATGACCCGGTCCGCAGCGCCATCGAAGGAGATGCCTAGATCGGCGTTGTGGCGGCGC
>JBAXPF010000269.1:0-5949 GCA_037132955.1 Verrucomicrobiota bacterium
TCCGACGACTATGCCACCGGCCCCGACTTCAATGTCGAGCTTTACGACGTCGATCTGATGGTGGTTGGCAGCCAGGTGCGGGCCACCGGCTACAGTGGCGGAGTCCAACACAAATGGTATGTCAGAAATGGCCGCTTTGCCGATGCCGATGCCGTGGCTGTGGACAAATACCGCATCCCCGCAATGATCACCTCCGAAGGTCAAACCCTCGTCGGCCCCGCCTTCACGCCCAAGCCGTGACGTCTCCCGCGTAGCTGCGGCATCCCGCCGCAGGCCGTAGCTGCGCGCGTCCCGCCGCAGTCTTCCTCTTCATCCTCTCTTCCGTATCCCCGCCAACCGCCCGCATGGCAGCCTAACTCGCGCCGCCGCAGGCCGTAGCTGCGTGCTTCCAGCCGCAGTCTTCTCTTCATCCTCTCTTCCCTATCCCCGCCTCGCGCCCAGCCGCAGACCGTAGCAGCGCGCTTCCAGCCGCAGTCTTCCTCTTCCTCTTTTCTTCCGTATCCCCGCCAACCGCCCGCATGCCTCTAATTTTGCAAGCATTGTCTCGGGAAATATGGGCTCGGATTGCGTTCATCAATTTGGCCGTTGAGGGTGCAGAAATCATACAGCCAGCCGATTCCAAACCGCCACAGAATGCCCGTGTCGATCTTTGCCGCCTCACAGAGCTTGGTTTGACAAGCGTCGCATGTACTCATGCATGACTCATAATCACAAACTCGATACAGATGCATTCGCTTTTCTCGGCTGGCCGAAAAGAGTGAATATATCCGTTCCGTCAGTCCACTCCGCCCATGAAATTCATGAGGGAGCCGAGGGCGTCGTCGATAGCGGGGAGGCGTTTTTGGAGTTTGCAGGGGATGTCGAGAGCGGCCGCGGTGTTGACTAACAGGCAGTGTGTGGCGGGGGAAGCCACGGCGATGGAGGAGGGACGGATGGCATGCTTGTCGCAGACGCGGAGGAATTCGTCGGGAAGGGTGGCGATGAGTGTCTCGTAGGGTTGGTTCTCAATCGAGAGCATGGAGGCACCGAGAACGAAGTGGCTCTTCGGTTCCACGACGAGAAGCAGATAGGGAAACAACGAGGTCTCGCGGGATTTGCCGACCGGGTTGGGAACGAGCTGAAAATGGACTTCAAGTGGGACATCCCGAGGGTGTCGGCGGATTTTTTCAAGCAAGAAGGCGTTAGGTTCCGGTTGGGGGAAGGAGAAAGGCGACCCATCATCCTCGTTCCAAGTAGTCTGCCATGTGCCGTCGAGGCATTCGCGGGTGAGGATTTCTATCGGTCCTCGGTCGTAGCGGTAAGTATCTGAGAGGCGGAGTGATGGGGCGACTTCGAGGACCTGGCGGATAGCTGTGCAGAGCCAAGCGCTTTCCTGCGGATTGGCCGGGATGGGACAATGGCCGGGCGAGAACGACCGGAACGAGGGCCAGTCGTCGCCGCTGTATTTGCGGCCGTGTTTCTTGATGGCGGCGAGTTCGGACTTGAAGAGATCGGCGCGTTCGGAGAACGAGGCTTGAAGCTGCGGAGTATCGAGGATGAGGGACAGTGTGTCCGCCTGGGTCAGCGGGCTGTTGTCGTACATATCCGATTGCATGAGGTTGAAGCGTTGCCGGGCCTCGGCACCAAGGTAGAGGGCGAGCGAGAAATGGTTGCCTGCGGCACCCATGATCGAGATGTGGTCGAGTCGGCCGGTTTCCGGGTGGCGGATGGCGATGAGTTGATCCTCACCCATCCAGTTCCAGGGAGCGAGGGCGGCAAGGGCGTCGGCGAGATCGTAGGCTTCGGGGGTCATGGGGCGGTGCTTCAGGCGGAGACTGTTGCGCTTTGGGATTGGAGTCAATCCTCGGACACTTGCTAAGTGTCGTTCTCTTGAAGCGAAGCAGAAGACGGGACTTGGCAAGTCCCGTTCCCTGGGGCTTGTCGCTACAATTGGAGTGATCCGTGCCGTCAGGGCATTCGTGAGAATTTCTCAAAAATTCCTCCTTGACGTGTTCTCTTTTCGGATTACAATCCCTCGTCATGATCAGGAGCTTTGCTGACCCACTCACCGAGAAGATCTTTCTCGGTGAAGCTCTGACGAAGAAAGAAACAAGATACTTGGGCGACATCCGACTTGATAAGGCTCAAGAACGACTCGTCATTCTTCATCACGCGGTCGAAAAGGATCTGCTCACTCTCCATTCACTCCATTACCACAAACTCCACGGCACCGGTCGCTATTCCATTGATGCCAATTCCCGCGCTTCAAAATGGCGCATCACCTTTGCCTGGGCAAATAGCCAACTCACCGATGTTTCTCTCGTCAAAATCGAAGACACCCACTAATCCCATGAAACTCCGAACCAACCCAGCCGCTGGTCTCATCCATGATGAGCTTGAAGCACGCACGATTCCCGCGGCCATGGCCGCGCGCAATATGGCCATTCCGCGCAGCCGTCTCAGCGATATTTTCGCAGGGAGAAAAGGCGTCTCCGCCGACACCGCACTGCGCTTTGAGCGCTACCTCGGCATTTCCGCAGTGCTTCTCATCCGCCTCCAAGCGGAATACGACCTTAGTAAAGCGGTGGCTGAGAAAGGCTCTCAAATCCGCAAGGAAATCCTCCCCGCTCCCAAACTTGCACTGGCCTGAATATTCGACACATCCCCCAACCATCATGAAATCGATCAAGAAGAGGCAACAACATGATTCAGTCATTAAGAGCAGATCCGAGTTTCAGCCCATGCCAAGTTGACGATGGCGACGAACTGTTCCCCAATGGCATCTTCGTGTTCAATGTGAGCAAAATACTGGAGTATCTTGAGAAGGAACCTGCGGATGTTGAACTTGTGGAAATCGCTGTGTGCCAACTTGATCAAGGATTCTCGTCGCTGAATGAATCTCATTTAGACACGGTTGATCTCAGTCGCCCCGTAGTGCTTGCAGAGATTTCGCCCGGACAGTACAACCTGATCGACGGGCACCACAGAGTGGAGAAGGCACTGCGCCAAGGCGCAAACACACTTCTCGCCTACAGACTGAATGTCCAGCAACACATTCGCTTCTTGACCAGCAATGATGCCTATCTCTCGTATGTTGAATACTGGAATGGCAAGGTCAACCGCGCTGTCCAAGGTGGTATTGTCCCATCATGAAAATCTCCTGCCCCAATCCATCCTGTTACCAGGCCTTGAGCGGCTCCAAGGCGCTGATGGGTCGCCGGTTCTCATGCCCAGCATGCGGGCAGTCATTCATCTGGACCGACTGCTTCCACTCCGGCGACTCGTTCGTGATCTACGACCTTGAGACGACCGGGCTCTATTATGGCGTGAAGTCACGCCTCGGCTTGCGCGACACCGCCATGCGCCGGCACGATGCCCGTGGCGACGTGGATCTGTTAGGCAGGGCCGTTGAGGAAATGTCCCGCAGGCTCAGTCTGGATGCCTCATTCAACGGAGTGCCCCGGCATGCCACGCTGCTGCCCCACGTCTGAACCCATTGACGCTCTTGACATCCATCGATGGGTTGACTCCCGGCGGGAGATCTGCAAACTCTGGCCATGTTCAGGCGCTGGTGGTGGGTATTTCTGGTGTTGATGCCGGTCGGGCCTGTCCTCGGCTTGCTGACCGCGGCCGTAGTCACCTATGTCACGCCCAAGATGTATGAGAGCCGCGCCAAGATCGAGGTGAGGCCGCGGATGGTTTATTGGGATGGCGTTGCCCAAGATTCGCGGGATTTTTCTTCTTTCTATATTTCCGAGGCTGATAAAATCAAGAGCCGGAATGCGCTGAAAAAAGTGATTGATAATCTCGACCTGACGAGACAATGGGGTGTGGACCGGGAGACCGCATTGGAGATGCTGCTGGCGATGGTGAGCACCAAGGAAATCAAGGGAAGGGATGTCATATCTATCCGGGTGATGTGCGCCGACAAGGCGGCGGCGCGGGACATCGCGACCGAGGTGGTTCGCTGCTACAGGGATTACCGCGATGAAGTCGATGCTCGCGAGGTGGCGATGGCGCTGGAGGAATTGAAAAAGGCGGTGGTGGCACAGGAGAAGATCGTCGAGGAGCGGCGGAAGGTTCTTGCGGATCTGGTTCGTGACAAAGAGATAGGTGGAGATCAATCCGACGAGCCGGCAAAGCAGGATCTGGCTTCCGAGCAGGAGATGTTTCAAAGGATGAAGACCTTGACAGCGAAGGAGGAAGACAGAGCCAAAGTGCCGGCAGGCCATGTTGTCGTGATTGACGACCCGGTGATCCCCCAATCACCTGTTTCTCCCAATGTCGCGTTGAACCTGACCGTCGGGACGGTGCTGGGATTGCTGCTCGGCCTGCCACTGGCCTTGCTGGTCGTCTGGCTGCTGGAGCGACTGGTGCCGAGGAAGGCTGCGCGGTGATGCTCCCGGTCGTGCGGGGATGTCAAGGGAGTCGCGGGCTTCAACCGGGGCAGTGGATTGTGTGCCGATGGAGCCATGATGATCGATCAGGGTTGGAGGTGCAGGTTGACATCCAAGCACCCGGACCTAGTTGCATCCCTCGGCATGCAACCGGACGGCATCCTCAATTCAGGCTGGCGCTTACGATAGCAGGTTGCTAGAAATGGGCGTCCCCCCATGTTTTTGAGTCCATGACAGCACGCAGCAAGAAGCGACTGATGCTAATCGCCTCCGGTGCGCTCCTGCTGCTGGGGGTGGTGGCAATCCAGCTTCCTTCGATCGGCGCGGCGTTGATATTGCACCCGGTGCACCGGCATGTCGTCGCGACCCCGCCGAACATGTGTCAGAAAGTTACGTTCAATGGTGATGGAGTAAGTCTCCAAGGATGGCGGGGCCAAGGGTCCGGCAGCCACAGGGGAACATTGATATACCTCCACGGGGTCTCGGACAACCGCGCCAGCGGAGCCGGCGTCATGGAACGTTACCGCAAGCGCGGGTTCGATGTGGTGGCCTATGACAGTCGCGCCCAAGGGGAGTCCGGCGGCGACGTATCCACCTATGGCTATTACGAGAAAGAAGATCTTCGCCGGGTCATGGACACCGTGGCCCCCGGCCCGATCGTGCTTGTCGGAACCTCGTTTGGAGCAGCCGTGGCCCTTCAGGCGGCAGCCATTGATCGAAGGATATCCGCGGTGGTGGCCGCGGAGACGTTTTCCGACCTGCGTACCGTGTTGACGGAACGGGCACCCTTCTTCTTTACCCCCGGCACCATCGACAGGGCCATCAGACTTGCCGAACAAAAGGGTCATTTCCAGTTGGATGCGGTGAGCCCCACGTTGGCGGCCCGGACGATCACCGCTCCCGTGCTGCTCGTCCACGGCGCGCTCGACTCGGCCACCAAGCCGGACCACTCACGGCGGGTGTTAGCTGCCTTGGCCGGACCCAAGCGCTTGATCCTTGTGTCGGGTGCCGGGCATAACGAATCCCTTCGCGGAAACGTCTGGGAGGATATCGACCGCTGGCTTGACTCGGTCCTGAGCACCAAGCCTGACGGAGATCCAACCACTGACGAATGAAAAAGCACGTCCTGTTTCTCTGCTCCCAGAACAAGCTCAGAAGTCCCACCGCCGAGGCTGTCTTCTCAGCACATCCCGGCGTGGAGGTTGACTCCGCAGGGCTCAACAACGATGCAGAGACGCCGCTTTCAGAGGAACAAATCGAGTGGGCCGATCTGATTCTGGTGATGGAGACGGCGCACCGGAACCGATTGAACCGGAAGTTCAAGCATGCACTGGCCGGCAAACGGATTGCGGTTCTCAACATCCCGGACAACTACGAATACATGAACCCGGAACTCATCAACCTGTTGAAACTTCGGTGCGCTCCCTACATCCCATGAAAACTCATTGCTGCGCCAGAATGACTGAAGCCATCACATCCATCTGCGAGCAGCATCCCGACAGATTTGATTGTCCGGATGCGTTGATTCATTACTCACCACGGAAGCGGACTTATGGCATCATTGTCCATGACG
>JBAXPF010000270.1:0-5926 GCA_037132955.1 Verrucomicrobiota bacterium
GGGACGGCCCGTTATTACGACAAGTTCATAACCCAGGCAGGCGGCGAGTTGGGAGTTGCCGTCCAGCAGGATTCCGCCCTCGCTCACCGCGATGCCCTCAAAGCTCGCCTCCGCGAGCATGCGGAAACGCCCCTCACTCTGATTGAGTTTCAAGGTCCGGGTGAGCACCCGGTGCTCGAGGGTGGCGTTCAATTCGCGCAGGCTTTGCTCCGCCTGCCTGCGCGCGGTGATGTCCATCACCGCTGATTGATAGCCGAGCATGCGCCCCTCCTCATCGCGCACCACGGTGGCCAAGCCATACGCCACGAAGGTCGAACCGTCATGCCGCTTGGCGATGAAATCTCCTTCCCAATACCCCATGCCGTCCAGCGCCGTGACGATGGCCTCGGCCTTGTGAGGATCGTTGAAAAAATGCGCAATGGGCTTGCCGATCACCTCCTCCTGCCGCGCAAGCCCCCAGGTCTTGAGGAACGCGCCATTGGCCTCGGTGAGATTGCCCTCAGAGTTGGCGATGCTATTGGCGGTGAAGGCGGCATCGAAGGCACGACCCTTGACGAGCGCCGACGCATCGTTTGAATCTTGGTTCACATTGCTCATCTAACGGGTGATGTTGGCCAGTCCCGCGATGTGGACCAGATCGGCGGAATTGCCCGCGCCCAACTTGTGCATGGCACGGGCGCGATGGAGTTTGACGGTGACCAAGGCGATATCGAGTTGATCGGCAATTTCCTTGTTAAGCAATCCGTCCACCACCAGGCGCACGATTTCGCGCTCGCGCGGCGTGAGCGATGCGACGCGGGCACGGGCCTCGGCCGCCCGGAACTCCTCTTGTTGTCTGGTGCGGGAGTGTCGCAGGGCCAGAGCCACGGCATCGACCAATTCGCTGGGATCGAAGGGTTTGGTGATAAAGCCGTCGGCACCGGCGCGCATCACGTCGACCACCACTTGCACATTCCAATGCGCGGTGAGAAACACGGTGGGAATGAACCATCCCCGGCGGATGATTTCCTCGTGGACCTGCACCCCATTGAGACAGTCTCCAAGTTGATTGTCCAGCAGCAGGCAGGCGGGTGATCCCGGCAATCCGGCGCGGAAAAAGTCATCCGGCTCCGCATGCAATCTGACGTGGTAGCCATTTCCGGTGAGCAGGCGCTCCAAGCCCGTGAGAATGGATCGATCATCATCCAATACCACCACCAACTGTTCGGCGCTTCTCATGGCTGACTCCTTTTTTTCACGGTTTGATGGAATGCGCGCACTTTCCCCTTCTTTCGTTTGCAGGTTGGGCAGAGCTTATCACGCAGCAACTCCCGATTTAGGATTTTTATATCATGCCAACAAGGAAAATCTACGGAAAGTTCGGCGGAAATTTACGGTGGCGGGCTGGCCCCGTCCCTAATGGATGGGCGACCATCCCGGTTGTCGGCCATGGCCGGGTCCGCCGAGCAAAGGGAAGGGCTTTCCCCTTGCCCCAGCTCAGACGAGCCCAACCGACAGTGCTCATCATGTCTTGGTATAATCAGATTTCTGACTCGGCGTATTTCGGGCTTTGCCGGCCTGCGGATTTCCGCCATGACTGGCGCGTGAAGACTTCATTTATCGTCATCGAGGGCATCGACGGCACCGGCAAGTCCACTCAAGTGCGGCGACTCGCCGAGTGGTTTGAGGCGTTAGGCCGCGAAGTGGTGGTGAGTCGCGAGCCGACCGACGGTCCGTGGGGGAAGCGGCTGCGGGAATCGGCTGCCAGCGGCCGTCTGTCACCGGAGGCGGAGTTGGAGTATTTCCTCAATGACCGGCGGCAGCATGTGGCGGAAGTGATAGCGCCGGCGCTGGCGGCCGGCAAGGTGGTTATACTCGACCGCTATTATTTCTCGACCATGGCCTATCAGGGGGCCCGCGGTTTTGATCCGGCTGAGATTCGGCACCTCAACGAGGCGTTTGCGCCGGTGCCGGATCTGTTGCTCATTCTCGATCTGGAGGTGGCGGCGGCGCACGGGCGGATTGGCGTCCGCGGTGACGTTGCCAACGCCTTTGAACAACGCGAAAACCTCGAACGTTGCCGCCAAATCTTCCTCTCGCTCGAACCCGAGTCCTTTGTGCGCGTCATCCCCTGCGATGGAGATATCGACGAGGTCACCGCCCGCCTCCAGCAAGCCATCCGCCTCGCCGGCCTGGCACCCGCTGCGGCGGGCTAGCGGGCGAGGGCGTGCAGACACGCCTTGAGTTCTTCCGGCCACTCGAGGGCGTCGATGGTTTTGGCTTCCGCCCACGCCGGGGCGATTTCCAACAGGTTTTGATAGTGGGTGGCGGCCTCCTCGGGGAAGCCGGCCTGGGCGGCGGCCACGCTCAAGAGCAGACAGGCGTTTTCACGTTTGTCGTCCGGGTAGCCGATGCGCAAGCCGGCCAGCAAAAATTGATAGGCAGGGCCGAAGTGAGTGGTGAGGAGGGCGGTCCAACCGGCACGCAAGGCATACCCGGCGTCATTCGGGAAACGCTTGATGCCGCTTGTTAGAATCTGCAGCGCCTGGTTGGGGTCGCCGGTTTCAAAGGCGGTGTAGGCGGCTTCGGCATAGTCGCCGGACAGATGGGTGGCCACCGGATGCTCGGTAAGCAGGGTGATCCAGCGCGGGTGGGCGTTGGCGTAATCGCCCAAACGGGTCAGTGCGAGGGCCTCTGCACGCAGGCAGGGTTCAGGCTGGGCCCCGAGGGTGCGGGCGCGGTTGGCCAGTTGGAAAGTGGCGGCCGAGTTCTCCGGGAAAGCCGCCAAGGTGAGCGCCGCCTTGAGGCAACCATCGGTCAGGCGCCTGCGGCCGATGACGTCACGGGCGGCGGGGTCGAGCAGGCGGGCAGCAACGGCGGCCCGCTCGGCCGGTGTGGCATCCGCAGTGATTTCATAGCTGGCCAGGGCCTCCTTGACGACTTGCAGATGAGCTTCAAAGCGGGTGGAAAAATCCTCCTGCTCCCAACCATCCCAGTCTTCAGTGAGCCGGATTTTCCCATAGTCGGGCAACTCATCCGGCCACATCGCAAGCGCGTCGGCGCGGCGTTGCTGCAACCAAGCCACGCGCGAGTTTCCTAACAAACGCAACAGCGCTGGCAGATCGGTGGCGGACTTGACACAGGCTTCAATCCACTCCGGGTGCTCCCCATCCAGGGCGAGCGCAAGCGCCGTGGCGGCTGCCGGTCCTTTGCCACCGGCCGCTTCGACGGCCGTCAAGATGGCGGTGGCCTCGCCCGTGGCGAAGACCTCCCGCAGGCGGAGTTGGGCCAGCCAGGGCGAGGGGTCGTCGCCACGGGCGGCGGGGGTGCCGGACCGGGGGGAGGCTCGCAGGGCGGCGGCTTCCGTTAGATCCTGATGCCAACTACTGTCGCCCAACGAGCGGGCCAGCTCTAACAAGCGTGGCCATGCCGTGCCGGATTGATCCGAGCGGGCGAGCCGGTCCCAGAGTGGCAGCAAGCACGCGGCGGGTGCTTCGCGGGGCTGGGACGCCTTGAGGTCCGCCAGCGTGGCGGAGAAATCCAGCCCCGGAAGGACGCCGGCAGCAGACCCCGGCGGGAGTTTCTCTAACAAAAAAAGGCGTTGCCGGGCGGTGAGTTGGAGGAAGGTGCCGGTCACTTCATCGAAGCGCGTGCCGGAGAGGATTTCCGCAAGCGGCACCATCGCGGCTGGGTCGATCCGGCCGGAGTCCTGCGCTTGGAGCACTGCGGGCAGCGGCAGGAAGCGGTGCAGGGTGACGCCGCCGTTGGTCATGCCGATGAGCGCGCGGCCCGGACCAAAAGCGACCGCGCTGATGGGGGCTTCAGCGTGCAGTGGAGCTCGCGGGGCAACGCAAAACCTCAGCTCGTTTTCCTCCACGCGGATGGGGCTCGGATCTTGCGGATTGCCGTGATCGCGCAACAGCCCGGTCCACACCGATGGCTGGCGGCTCCATGGCAAACCGCCCAACCACGGGGTGCTGAGTGGGTCGATGCTGTGAGTCGCGGTGGCGACTCCGATGCCCGGCGTGGCATCTTCCGGCGGGTCGCTGATTTGATAGAATTGGCGCACGGGCGGGTGGTCGGGTCCTTGATCTAACAAAGCGAGCGCCCCCCTGCCGTCCGGGTTGAACTGGGCATGCCACAAGGCCAGCGGCATGGCGGAGATGTAGCCACGGGCCGGTTCCACCGGCGACACCGGCAGGTCCAGCAGCGAGCCGTCGGTCTGGAGCACGCGCAAGCGCCGGGTGTCGAGCTGCGCGGCAAGCGGCCGCACCGCAGCACTGCCCGCGACCGGATCGGAACTGCGGATGACCTCGCCGGTGGCGGCGTCGCGAATCCGCCAGACGAGTTGTTTGTCGGTGGCGGACGCCGGTCCGGGGTGGGCGATGAGCAAACCATTGGCGGCGGAGGCGACCACCGACTGGGGTGTTAGATTTTCCGGCAGGGGACCGAGGTCGCGGATGGGGCGCAGGGATTTGGCATCGCAAAGCAGGGTGACGGCGGTGGGCCCGCTGCCGCGTTGCAGGACAATGGCGTGCGGGTTGGGTCCGACGACGAGGCTGCGGGTGGCCACGCCGCGGGCGGGAAAGAGCACGCTTTGGATTTTCACCGTGTCCGTGTCCCACAGCACCGTGGTGTTGAAGCCATCCTCGCGGGTTTCCGCAAGGCTGACCCACAACGCCGCAGGCGGCACAAAGGCGAGGTGTTCCACCGGCATCTGGTGCTGGATGGCAAGGCATGGAACGTGCCACACGGTTTCGGTTAGAAGCTGGCGCATCAGCGCCTCCGCCTCGGTGAATGTTGGGTCGGCCTTGAGGGCGGAAACCAACAAAGCAAGGGCCGCGTCCTGACTGTGATTGGCAAGGCTGGATTTGGCGGTGTCGAGTCGTGCGGCGGCGAGTTGGCGGGCGAGCGGCACGCTGCGGGCCGCAGTCGCGGTGTTAGAGGGGGCGGCTGCGGGCGCTGCGGGTCGTTTTTTCTCACAGGCACTCAGGGCGCTGATGATGACCAGCACGGCAGCCAGCATGCGGCAGCGGCGGCCCCGGTTCGGGTTGCGGGCATCATTCATCGCTGGTGGCCTGGCTCGGTGCTTGATGAAAGATGCGGCGGTCTTGTGGAAGCCCGAGCTCGCTCTCGAGGCCTTTCAAAGCGTCGGCCACCCCATGGATGGGAAAGCGTTCGCCGGCACGCAGCCAATATCGGGAGAGGCTTTCGTAGGCATCCGCGGCGTTGCCGAAAATGCCGAGGGCCAAGGTGTGCGGCTCAATGCCATGCGGGTTGGCATGAACTTCCAGGGCGAAGTACACGCATTGCAGGGTGGGTGTGCGGTTGCCGGAATCTTGATAGAGCGCGCGAGCCAAGGCCAGCGCTTCGGCATTACGGCTTGGAACGCGGGCCAGCGCATAGAGCTGGAAGCGGCGGACAAACGGCAACGCTTCGCCGGAGTCCGCGGCGATCCGGTAGGCCTCGGCGGCCGCCGCAAAGGTGGCCTCCGGGTCCCGGAAGGCTTGGAATTTGTTCCGATCGGTGAGCACAAAGCCGAGATACTCGTTGAGTTGGGGGTTGCCCGGATTATTGCGGATGCCCCGTTCGAGAAACTCGCGACCTCTCAGAATCGAGGCGCGCCAGGCTTCGCTGCGCCGCAACGCTGGCAGTTGCGAATCATGTTCATAGTAGGCGGCCGCGTTGTAGACCTGATTCCAGGCTCCGGTTTCCCAATAGTAAGTCGTGCGGGGTGCCAGATCCACAAGCGTGTTGAAGGTGTCATGGACGTCATCCCAGCGGCGCTCGGAGAAATACGTGAGCCAGCGCAGGTTGAGAAAGGTGGCCACCAGCGTGCGCAAGCCACCGAGCGCGACGGCTGCGCTGGTCTGGCCGATTTTATCGCGGGTGTCGATGGCCATGGGGGAGGGGACTCGGCCGGCGGCCCGCGAGCCGCCGGTGAGCG
>JBAXPF010000271.1:0-5895 GCA_037132955.1 Verrucomicrobiota bacterium
CCGACCAGCGACCCGTGAGGGCTGGAGTTTTCATGAGAGTTTTCCACACCGATCTTAGTTCGGTTGGTTTCATCCTGAAAGGCACGTTCTGCAGCAAGGTCGGACATGAGCTTGGGGAGCTTCTAGCAGATATCTGCCGCAGTTGCATGGCAAATTTTGAGGATTGCCTAAAAAATGGACAACCCATCCAACTTCATGCCGCCCACTCGAATTTCGCCCTCAGCTTGGCTTGCGGCTTGCTGTAATCGACCAAGCCTTCCTTGAGCAACCGCCCCGCAACGATGCCTGGGTGAATGGCGATGTTTTTTGCGAAAGCCCGGATCCGCTCGCTTTCGAAATGGCTCTTGCGCACGAAAGTCTCCCATGCGTCACCGGGAATCAGGATCTCACCGGCAAAGCGGTTGGCTTCTTCCTCGCGTTTGATATCCTCGGGCTGGGATTTTCCTCCCTCGATGAAAATCTGTTTCTTGCGCATTTGCAGAACGTGCTTCGCTTCATGGAAGAAGGTGAACCAAAAGTTGTCGTTCGTCTTGAAAAGGAGCGATTGCTGGATGAGGGGGCGCCCGTGGAACCAGCGCATGACACCGCTCACGCCCAACCCTGGCAATTCTGGAACCAGTTCGAAAATGACGCCAGCTTCGGCGCAAAGGGTCTTCATTTTTGGGATAAACGTCGAGGGAACCTCGCGGGTGAATGAGCGGATGGTCTGGAGGTTTTGAGAAAAGGTGGTGGCGTCGAACTCCCCACCAACCGCCGACTGTGCGAGGATTTCACCTCGCCGCAACCATGCCGAAAGCACTGGCATCCGGTCGCTGGTTCCCTCTGTCTTACGGAATGAAAGCTCCAATTCCATATCCTGATAAACAGCCTGCCACCGGTCTGGAGTCGCCACCCCGAAAAAGCGCAGCAAAACCGCGGCCTTCTCCTCGGCGCTCCGCGCTGCGGTGACGTATCCTTTGCGGATCATGTCCGGGTATGGGAAACGACGCGCCCAATCCGCAAATCCAGCCAACGTCCGCGCTTCCACTTGCCGGGCAAGGTGTTCGCGGTAGTTTGATTCCAATTTGAGCCAGAATCCGGCCGGGACTTGGAGGACTTTTTCCAGCGCCAGGGCGGTGGAATGCGTCACCGGATCAATACCCTTGATAATCCGGTTGATGGTCTTGTCGCTAATCCCGGCACGTTCGGATAGCTCGGCTTGGCTCATTCCGAGAGCGTCCAGGCTGTCTTGAAGCGTCACGCCGGGCGGGGTCGCGAAGTCTTCGATGGGGTTAGTTTCACTCATGGGTGTCGGCGATTTCTTGTATATCAATGATGGTGATGCGTTTCCAATCCCATCCGCCGTCATCTTTCCGTGGCTCGGGGTTGTCCCCGGCAGTGAAATAAGGCGATAGGGGTGGCAAAGGTCGGCGGAGAACTGTTTCTTGCGGTTTCCTTTGAGTTCGTGGATGCGGGCTTGGGGTAGATTTCTCAGATCTTCGAGGCAATTCGCAGCCTTGAATTCCGAAATGCGGGCTTCGAATCGCCTGGCTCCGTCAGTTCCGAGCTTCTTGAGTCGCTCTTTCCCGTCGGATGCCAGTTTTTCGAGCTTCCTGTTGCTGTATTGAACCTGCATCGCGGCGGCGGACTGATTTAGATTCTCCTTAACGTAATTGGTAAAGATATTTTTTCAACTAAATTTCACCGGTTGACCATTTTCACACGTTCAGCTCCTGAACAGGTTTACGCAGTGCGTTCTCCAGACGGATCAGTGCCTCGATCATCCGATCTTGCATGTCCGGCCAATCGGCTTCTGGGGATTTCCATCCTCCGGGCAAATCCGTGCAGATCCGGCAGCCATGGCGACCAGGAAGTTCCTGCCAGTCCAGCGCGCCTCCGAAACTCGCCTCGATTTCCTCTTTGCGTGACGCCAGCATTTGGAATGCTGCGGAGCTGCGTTCATCGCCACCGGGGAGGGGCGGTTGCTTGGAGAGCGCCTCGATGGCATCATCGATAGCAACAACACCCAGCCGCAAGGACGCGGGTGAGGCCCTAGGCCGCTCTGGAGATGAGGGCATTGACGGGATTATCAAGGAAGACCCCCTTGGGCTGGACATCATCTATCTTCATCCGGACCCGCGGCCTTCGTTTCCATCGCTCGTCGCGCCCGGGTCCGTGACTCAATTTTTCCCGCACGCCGATCCGACCACCAGCTCTTGCAACGGCCGCCACAACATCGGAGGCCGTGGCCGATTTGACGCCGGCCCCCGCGAAGTCGGAATCACCGGCAAAATCTAATTCTCCGGCGGAAACTCGTCGCGGTTGGCCGCCGCGATCTTCTCACTATCGGGCTTGATCAGCTCGCGGTCGTAGGTAATCAGCCCGTTGCACTCGGTTTCCACGTCCGTGGTCTGGGTATAAACCGCGGCGCACAGGCCGGGATTCTCTTTGAACTGATGCACCTTGCGGAGCAACTCAACATACCGGCCGGTGAGGGCAGCGGCATCTGCCTCAACCTTATATCCCCACGATTTTGCCACCCAGGTATGTCCGGGGATCGCCAGCCCCAGCCCGCCGAACTCCCCGAGCACCGCCGCGCGGGTTTCCGTGGGCTTGGGTGATGCCGGCCCGGGATAAGCATGAACATCATTAACATCCCCACAATTACAGTTCGTCCCGCCCGTGGCATTGTTGACCAGCCTCGACGGATCGTAATCCTTGACCCACTTCGTCAGCCGCGGCGTGTCGTACTGGCCCGACCCTTCATTGAACACCACCCACATGATGATGCTGGGATGGTTGTACCGTCCATCGATCATCGCCTTGAGTTCCTTCTCAAACTGTGCCCGCATCTCGGGATCCTTGTTGTCGCCGGCGGCCATATCCTGCCACACCAGCAGACCCAGCTTGTCCGCCCAGTAATACCACCGGTCCGGCTCAATCTTCACATGCTTGCGGGCCATGTTCATCCCCAGCTTTTTGGTGGTTTCGATGTCCCAGCGCAGCGCTTCGTCGGTCGGTGCGGTGTAAATGCCGTCCGGCCAGAATCCCTGATCGAGGAGCCCGATCTGGAAGACAAACTTGTTGTTCAGAAGAATTCGGGTGATCCCTTTTTCGTCCTTCCCCAGAGAGATCTTCCGCATGCCGAAGTAGCTCTCGACTTGGTCTCCTCCCGTCAACTTGATCCGCAGGCCATACAAGTTGGGCTGATCCGGAGTCCATAATTTGGCGTTGGGAATCTTCAGTGTCGCTTGGCCATCCCATGATGCGCCGCCCCGGGCGATTTCTTTATCCCCATCCAAAGCCACAGCCTCGAATGTGCCTTCGCCGCCGACCCCGGTTGCACATTGCCACTTCATACTCACCTTTATTTCACCCGAATCCACGTCCGGCGTGATGATCAGGCGGTCGATCCGAGTAACCGGCACCGGTTCCATCCACACCGTCTGCCAGATCCCCGTCGTCGGCGTGTACATGACTCCGCCGGGATTGGTGATGGCGGGGAAATGTTGCTTCCCCTTTGCCGAGCCGTTGCCCCCGTGGGAGTCCCAGACGCTGACGATCAGTTCGTTGTCACCCGCCTTGAGACCGTCGCTGATGTCGAAGGAGAATCCGTCGTACCCCCCCTTGTGACGGCCCAGTTCCTTGCCGTTGACGAAAACCGTTGCGTCCCAATCCACCGCCCCGAAGTGCAGCAGCGTCCGTTTGCCCTTCCATTCCGCCGGCACCGTGAACGTCCGCCGATACCAGAGCCGCTGGCTATCCTTCACCGGCTTCATCACCCCCGACAGCGCCGATTCCACCGGATAGGGAATGAGAATCTTGCCGTCAAACGCCTCCGGCAGCCCTTCATGCCGTGGCTTGATCGCATACTCCCACAGACCGTTGAGATTGACCCATTCCTTGCGAACCATTTGCGGCCGGGGATATTCCGGCAACGCATTGGCAGGAGAAACATCCTTCGTCCACCGCGTGGGCAAAGGACATTTGGCGGGTTGCCATTTGTCGGCGGCCATCGCCCAATCGCATACAAGAGTCAGACCGAGAACCCCTAGAACAAAAAACAACCCGGGTGCGCGATTCATATAATCTCCTTTATTCGACAACATTTGTATTGAAATAGGGTGAGCGCCCCGGTACCGACTGGCCAGGTCTCAACCGGCAGGTTGGCGGGAACCGGATACAGCCCGATCGGGGGCGCGCCGCCGTCAAGGTCGGATTCGTTAGGATAATTGATAAACTTGACCGGCACGACGGGTGCAGGCCCAAGGGCGCAACCCTCGTGATTGATCCGTTGGCCAAATGCCAACAGCGGCCAGCAGGCAACAAGCCATAGGGTGGTGATGCGCATGGGCCAAGGCTGCCGACAACCTGACAGGAAGGCAAGGAGATTAGGTGCCGCCAACCGGGCACGGGCGTGGGACAAGATATGGCACGGAACCCAATGCATTCGTGGCGGAAGTCGCACGGCACATTCTTGCGAGGTGTCTTTGACTTTGTCGTTGCTGCCCGCCTGATCAGTGCTTTGCCTTCATCCCCTTCCATGACCCGCGACGAACTCATCGATAAAATCCACAAGGTTGAGGCCCTGTTCAAATCCACCCAGTCGCAAGGCGAAATGCAGGCGGCGCGGGGTGCGCTCGAACGCCTCCATGCCCAGCTTGCCGCCGCACCCCAGCCTGCGGTGGAGTTCAAGTTCTCCCTGACCGATCCATGGAAACGCCAGCTCTTTCTGGCGCTGGTCCGCCGCCATGGCCTTCAGCCATACCGCCGCCCGCGCCAACGCCACACCACCGTCATGGTCCGCCTTCAGCGCAAGTTCCTCGATGAGATCCTGTGGCCGGAGTATTTGCAGCTTTCTCAATTGCTTCACGACTACCTCAACGAAGCCACCCGCGACGTCATCAGCCACGCCGTCCACCGCGATCTATCCGAAGCCGCCGAATTGCCCGGCCTCGGCGATGCGCAGGAATGACAGGCAGGTATTCATTGTGTGGGTGGATTGGGTTATGGGGAACGAGAGGGAGCGTTCGTTGCGGCCGTACGTTCAAGTGATGTCAGATCGCAGATCACCAGCGCCACTGGCCCGGACATCTGCCCTTGGTGGGCTTCGCCGCTGACATACCTGGCGGACGCCCTCGCCATTGGCCCCACCCTGAGCCTCATCGACGGGCTGAGCCCGGGGATGACAATCAGCACACCAACTGGCCAACCTGGTGCGTTCTGCGTGATCATGCCGTGCCGTTGTGTTGCGGAAGCAGGGCCCGAGCAGGCCGCGCAAGCCACGGTCCCGGCCATCGCGGCGTGCCCCACCAAACTCTCCCGTCAGTCCCGTGGTGGATTGGCGGGAGGGCAGCGGATGGGCTCCGGCATTTTTTTAGCTCCGACATAGCCGACTCGCGACCACGTGGTCTCCGGCGGTGGGCACGGATGCGGGGCGGGGCTGCAAATCTCACGCCGCAGCCGTGTGACCACTTCATGCCACATAATAAGTTTGATTTTGGTGCTTGATACTCGTTAGCCCCTGGATTGTCGGCTTGTGCTTGCTGACGCTGGTGACCTAATCATGTATCACCCGGGGTGTTGCCGTTATCCGCCAAACGCTCGCGGCAGTTCCGAGAATGGATGTCGATTGAGTCGACTAGCCGTCCGATCACCGCATCATCGAGGCCTTCGTCCCGGAGGCTGTCTGCGACTTTGGGTGCCGCCGCGAGCAGGCGTTGGATCATCGATTCGGCACGCCCGATGAGGTCGTTTGCTGGCATTCTCAGGTCGCGGGCGCAGGTCTCCCAGTGCTTCCGGCGGATCTCGCGCAAGCGGTAACTGTTGCCAATTTTCATGGCGAGTTTCGCTTTCTGAGCGTCGATGCGCTGCGGATAGGGCAGCACGGAGGCGAGGTCGTATAGCGGAGCCAGG
>JBAXPF010000272.1:0-5889 GCA_037132955.1 Verrucomicrobiota bacterium
ATTCCAACGGGGACGCGCCATCGACGCCATCCGCGCCATTCTGCACGCTGATTTCCGCGTCATCGGGATCGGCCTTGGGACGCGGCAGAAACTTGGCATAGGTATCGTCCTCAATGTTCCATGCCCCAAACACCATCTGCCAACCCAGACGCACGCGGTTGTCCACGACCTGGAATGTTTGGATGTGACCGGAACCAAACTCCGTGGCTTCGCTCACCTCGCTGACCACGCCGGGGAAGCTGGCGACCGAGCCAAATGAATATGTCACGTAGTCGCCAACACTCAGGCCGAAGACTGTCTCGCCACCGCCCACAATGTCCATGATGACCTTGCCGGTGGCGGCAGCAGGATTGATGCCCCATGCCTTGGAAAAATTGAATTCGCTGATAATGCCGCCGCCGATCATGGGAGTGAGGGAGTGGGGGTGACGCCATGGCCGCGCCACGCGAACAAACGTCGAGCGTGGGAGCCGTCCATACGTGAGAGGCGAGCCAGCGGCGTGGACGGGCCAGTGAAGGAATCTGCCGATGGGGTGAGGTTCACAATCTCCAGTCGGGGATCGATTGTGACAAATTCGCCGGGCTGCAAGAGCACGTTGTCGGCAAAGGGACCATCGGCGATACCGGTGACGGTTTGTTCTTCGCCGGCGGCCAACGCCATGGGCCCGTACCCGTAACACGCGATCATGGATTCCTGTGTGACCGCGACGGCAGAGAATCCAACAGGTGAGGTGAAGGGCGCGTCAAGCGACTTGACGCGGAACCGGGCCGTGCCACGGGATGTTTCGCGTAACGTGGCGTCGAGCCACGGGTCGGACTCCGTTGCACGCCACTGTGCCTCGACCACACATCCGGCAATCTCGGGATGGAAGATGACACGCGGGGAGCGCGACACACCCTCGCGCCATGCGAGGTAGGGCAGGGGATGGTCCCCGACAATGCGCCAGCGCCAATGCCACGATGTTTGTTCCTGTTGTTCTACGTGGAACAACAAAGCGGCAACACCATTCACCTTGGAGACTAAATGAATCACGGCGGAATAGTATAGGGCAGGCGCGGAAAATCAATAATTTATCGTTGCGTTAGACAATACGCTTGCGCAACTTGGCGGATAGTCGCTATCTTGGCGTTTCACTTACGACATGAACACCAACAAGAAGAACTTGCTTTCCGCGTGTGGCATCGCCAAGGAATTGAGGCGTTCGGCACAAGGCGTGCGCGATGCGATCGGTCGCCTGGGGATTCGTCCGGAATTTGAGGTTGCCAACGGCAACTACTACGCACCCGCCGTGGTGGAAACGCTGCGCAAGGAGATGCGGGCGAGAACCGGTGAGGGAACCAGGAGCCGCCAACAAGCACGACGCTGACACGGCCATGGACAAGGAAGCACTGCGCCGAGCATTCGGTGAGGCGGTCGAGGCGGCGAAGCATTCACCGCAAGGGATGCTGCCGCGCTTGATGTCAGCCTATGCCATCGAGCTCAACGGCAAGGGCTATGCGCCACGTTGCCCGTGGTGCCAGAAGAAGGACACTTTCAACATCAATAACAAGAAGGGGGTGTGGCTGTTCGGTTGCTTCTACGACAAGTGTGAGGCCCACAAGGGCGGCGACGAGGTGGGATTCATTGCATTGAAGGAGGGACTCACCCGACGCGATGCGGCGAAGAGATTGTTGGAAATCGCGGGGATAGAAAATCCGTTTGATGGGGAGAGGGGGAAGAAGACGGAAGACAACAAGACTCAAGACACAAGAGAAGAGGCTGACGAGGCTGACAGGTCTGAGAATGGGAACGATGGCGGCGAACCGGATTGGGAGGAATTGCGCGGGGGGAGGGGAGGGGAGGAGGCGGTGGCAGCGGGGAAGTCGGGGGAGGGGGATGGGCTGCGGTATTTGAAAATCCCGGAGAGCGGGAGGAATGCGTATGAGGCTTTCTGGGCGGAGATGCGATTGAGTCAGGCACACCGGCAGGAACTCAAGTGGAAACGCGGACAGAACGACAGGTGGATTGACGCGCTAGGATTTGTCACGGCCACGCGCGGTAACCTGGCGCGGTTGACGCAGTTGATAGAAAAATTCCCGGAGAAGGAGTTGCTGAAAAACGGGCTGGTCCAGAGGAACAACTACACGCGCAAATTGGAAGTGGCCGGGATGCTGTGGGGCCACGTGTGGGATAAGGTGGCCAAGGAATACCGTGATGAGGATATTATCATCATCCCCTACCTCGACCGCGCGGGAAGGATCACCGGCCTGCGGCCGCATAAGCGCGGGTTGAGCACAAGCGACCACAGGAAGGAGGAAGTCGCCGAGTTCTATAACAAAACCAACGAAAACCTGCGGACGATCTACGGCGAGCAATTTTTGTTGGATCGGCCCAAGGAGTTCGAGCATAGCTGCTTGATATGTGAGGGGGAATTCAAGGCGGTGGCACCGGCGATGTGCGGCATCCCGGCGATCGGCTTTCAAGGGATCGAATATTTTCTCCAGAACAAGGCGAGCCAGCAGGCGATCCAAACCACGGTGGACTTGCTAAAGCGGAATAAGATCCGTGAGGTGATCGTGGTGTTCGACTCGGAAGCCAAGCTCGACAAGCCGTTTTCCGAGCGATTCAATGCGGAGATCTGGGCCAGATTCACGGCATTGGTGCTGGAGGATCATGGGTTCAAGGCGCTCTTCGCCGTGTTGCCGGATGAGTGGAGGGTCGATGGCAAGGCGGATTGGGACGGGCGCCTGGCGTGGCATGTTAGAAATTCCAAGTCCCACGCGGCGGGGCTGAAAGCGGCGCAAGCGGAGTTTCATAAATTCCTGCGCCACCGGACCGGTGAGCGGCCGTCGGTGCGCAAGCCGCCGCGCCAGATGGACTGGATGTGTGATCTGAAGGAAGACGTGATCATGCAGGCGCTCAACAAGCTCCGGCATGTCCCGAAGATTTTCACCGGCGGCGCGTATGAACTGGACCTGGCGACGGAATTCACGAACTGGTGTCACCCGGACTACAAGGACAAGCTGGCGATTTCCAAACTGACCGCCGCGTTGCGTGAGACGTATGGTGGGTATTACAAGCCGAAACCGCCGAGCGAGGCGTTGGAGAAGCGGGCGCTGGACGCACTCAAGGAGGTCGAGGAAGTTTTGAAAAAGCATGACGAGGAAATGAACCTCAGCGAGGAGCAACTGCGACAATACCGCGCCGTGAAAAGCGCGGCGCTGACCACGCTCTACCGCTACCCCAAGGCGTTCACGGACTTCACGGCGGAGAGCAAATACAAGGTGCTTTGCCACGAACCCGATGGCAGCACGCGATTGGACCGGCTGATCGTTTTCAAGGATAAGAATGGCAGAAGATCGAAACCTATCCAGATGGCGGGCGACAAACTCAACTCGTCACAGGAGCTGAGGAAGTTTTTTCCGAAGGTGGGCAGCTACCATTGGTGGGGGAACCAGGAGGAATGCGACTACTGGCTTCAGGAGCTCGATGTGCAAAACTACCAGCGCACGATCACCGAGATCGATACCTATGGCTGGAACCGCGAAGTGGGACTCTATATCATGGGGGATTGCGCCGTGGGTTCTAACGGGAAGTTCATTTTTCCGGACAAGCACGGGATCATTTGGCATAAGGATCTGGGCTACAAGAACTCGGAAGGCGTGGAATCCGGCACTGCGTTTTGCCACAAGCCACCCATGCTCTTTCCCAATATGGCAGACGCCAGGAAAGCCCACGATGAAATCGATTGGCTCACCGAGCAACGGGAAGTGGGAAAGATCTGGCGCACGTTGCAGAAGGATTTTGTGGATGCCTTTGGCGGTATCGCGGGCTATGCAGCCATCGGCGCGATGCTCCAATATATGGCCCACCCGGCACTCATGCGCTCTATCAGCGGCAAGCCGGGCTTTTGGGTGCAGGGCCGCAAGGGGTCGGGCAAAACCAAAACCGTGGAGGCGGGTATGCGGATTTTCGGTTTCCCGCGCAACTATGAGATCGTGGCGCTGGGTTCAACCAAAGTCGGCATCGAGCGCAACTTGTCGCAGTTTTGCGGGCTGCCGGTGCATATCGACGAGTGGCGCAACCGCCGCGCAGACGACAATACCGTGGGTTTCATCACCAACGCCTTCAATGAGATAGGGATTTCCAAAGGAACCATGGTGGGCACCAAGTCCACCCGCAAGTCCCGTGCCTCGACCATCCCCATCGTCACCGGCGAGGATGGGGCCACCGACCCCGCGCTGCGCTCGCGCTACCTGCGGCTTGTGATGTCATCCGCCCAACGTCAGGGCACACCCCAGGAGCAACGCCAGCGGTATTTCCAAATGTTGGAGAATGCTGATAGCTATCATCGCGTGGGGCGCTTCCTGTTCAGGCACAGGGACGCCTTCGCCGCCCGCATCGTGCAGATGACCCGTGATTTCATCGCCGCCCCTGAGACCGGCAAGCGGATTCCGGGGGATCGCGAACAGGAAGTGGCCGGGATCTGTTTGTCCGCCGTGCTCGCGGCCCAGGAATTCATCGACCCTGAGGGCATGGAGCTGATGGAAACGCCACAGATCAAGGAGTTCATGCTTAAGCACATGGCGGAATCCTGCTCCGATACGACCAATGATATTTTCATGGTCAATTTTTTTGCCGACGCCGTGAACATGATCAATCGCGGTGTCCCGCATGTGGATAAATACCTGCGCATTTGCCGCGGCATGGTCGATGATGTCACCGGCCGCATCAATATCATCCCTGACGTGACGGCGATGAATGGCCGGGTCATCGTCCTCATTGCCTACCGCGAGCTCTACGACGAATTTATGGCCGACAAGGGCAAGTTGCGCGAAGTAGCCTCCATCGCCCGCTCCAATATCCAGGCGGAACTCAAGGCCGAGGACGCATGGGTTCAAATGACCGCCCGCCCCGGTGTCCATCGCTACCGGTTGCCATGGAAGAATGGGGCCAGAGACATTCTCCGCACCTACTGGGCACTTGATTACGAGAAATGCCCACCCGAACTCAGGGATGTTTTCCGCTCGATCTACGAGCGGGAACTGGAAGAGGTGGATTATGCGCTGAACGATAAGGACGAAGTCGTCCACCAGTCAGAATTGAACCGCGCTGAGGAGGCCTGAGTCGAGGGCGTGCGGTGTCTGGCGTGTTTGCTACACGGCTGCTACATGGATTGCTACACGCCTTCGGGCTCTGTAACTCATGTTGTTTCAATCAGTTATTTTTCAATAATTCATTCTGTGTAGCAAATGTAGCGAATGTAGCAGTTTCCCATGCCTGCCACGCATGAGGATTTCCTGATCCAATCTTGGTGCGCCCAAATCGCCGCTGGCTGAGGCACCATGCCCGAGTCCTGATGCTAAGAGCATGTGGCATTCCAAAATGCTACATTCGCTACATTGCTACATGGCGGCCCGTAGACCGTTGATTTACAGGGTCTTTGTTGTGTGTAGCAAAACAATAGGCGCTACACGGATACAGCGGTTTGCTACACGGATTTGAACGGCTCTCCCCGTGCCCCGAGTTTGGTGCCTTTGTGTTGCGACATGCAGAGCAGTTTCTATATGGGAGCCCCGCGCCCCAGCTTGGAGGCCGATTTTTTGACATTTTGGCGGTTTTCCATGCAAAACGTCTTGACGAGTTTTGGCAGAGGTGCTATTTGCCGACGGACATGAACACTCACCCCACCAAACCGGAAGAAGCCAAGCCAACCCGCCGCCGAATAGTCAAGCGGGTTGAGCCGTTCTCACCGTGGCAGGTCCTCATTCAGGACCGCTGCACTGAACTCGGCCTCAGTTCCCGCGCCCTGGCTGCCAAAATCGCCACCAAACGCCGCGAATACGAACACACCACCGTCTGGGCCTGGCTCCGCTCGCCGGAGGGCGCTCCTCCCGGCAACACCTATAC
>JBAXPF010000273.1:0-5826 GCA_037132955.1 Verrucomicrobiota bacterium
AACGACAGGCGGGACGCCCGTCGGCCATGACAGGCGGGACGCCTGTCCTCCTGCTGACCTGTCAGAATTGGGCGACGTGCCGGTGGTCGAGCGTCGTTTCGACCAAGATGTGCTGGTCCCGGCCGGCGCGGCCTGCGCCCTGCGCGTGGTGGGCGGAGGCAGCGAGTTTACGGTGACGCCGGGCAAGCCGGTGCTCGTCATCGCGTCCATCTGCAGCCGCTTCGATCAGCCCGAGTTTCGACAGGCCGCCGTAGCCCGCGCCAACGAATTGGGACCGGAGTCGCTGGAGCGTGTGCGTGCGGCGCACGTCGCGTGGTGGCGGCAGTTCTGGGCCAAGTCTTTTGTCGAAATCCCGGACAAGGTCCTGGAGCAGCGGTATTACTTGTCCCACTATGTCATGGCCAGCGCCAGCCGGGTGTCTGACTTTCCACCGGGCTTGTTCGGGTGGATCACGACGGACAAGCCCAGTTGGCACGGCGACTATCACTTGAACTACAACCACGTCGCGCCGTTCTACGGACTGTATGCCGCCAACCATATCGATCAGGCCGATCCCTGCCATGGTCCGCTGCTGGCGAACGCCGACCAGGCACGGGCACTGTGCCGCGAAAAGCTCGGCATCGAGGGCCTGTTCCAGTATGTGGGCATCGGGCCGAAGGGCTCCGTAGCGTTTGATGTGGCATTGATGCAGAAGAGCAACAGTTCCTATTCCTGTGTGCCGCTGGCTTTCCGCTGGTATGCAACCTACGACCTCGAGTTCGCGCGGCTGGCCTATCCGTTTGTGCGCGACACGGCGCTGTTCTGGGAAAACTGGCTGAAGTGGGAAACGGACCGCTATGTCATCTATAAGGACGCGGTGCATGAAGGCTCCGGCGACAACGTGAACCCGATTGTTTCGTTAGCCTTTGTGCGCATGGTGATGAACCTGGTCATCGATATGAGCCGCGAACTGGGCGTGGATGCCCCGCACCATGAAAAGTGGGTCCATATTCGCGACCACGTCAGCGCCTATCCAACCTGCAGGCTCGGCGACCTCAAGGATTGGTGGCCGGCCCACCTGCCGCGCACCGATGAAAACCGCAATCTGCCGATCTTCCGCTACACCGAGCAAGGCACGGAATGGTGGAACGACAACACGCTCGGCATCCAGCATATCTATCCGGCCGGTGGCATCGGCCTCGACAGCCCGCCCGAATTGTTGGAGCGGGCCCGCAACCAGATCCGCGTGATGAACCGCTGGGTGGATTTCAACGGCATGAACAGCTTCTATGCCGCCGCGGCCAGGGTCGGTTACGACCCTAACATCATTCTCAAAGAGATGCGCTCCATGATCGAAGGCATCGGCGCGCCTAACGGCATGATCCCTGGCAATCCTCACGGCATGGAGCACCAGAGCATTGTGCCCAACGCGATTCAGGAGATGCTCCTCCAGAGCCACGAGGGCGTCATCCGTTGCTTCCCCTGTTGGCCAAAGGACCAGGACGCCCGCTTCGGCACCCTGCGTGCCCGCGGCGCGTTCCTGGTCTCGGCCGGGATGAAGGCCGGTGTCGTGAGAGGCGTGAAGATTGTCAGCGAGAAGGGCCGCGTATGCACCGTGCACAATCCATGGCCTGGCAAGAGCGTCCGCATCATACGCAACGGCAAGCCTGCGGAGTCCCTCTCAGGCGAACGCTTTGTCTTGCAGACGGACGGCGGCGAAACCATCGAAATCGAGCCGCAGCGCACATGATCCTAACAACCGAATGATTTTATAATTCGGAATTTTGGATTTTTAATTTTGAATTGGAAGAGGACGATCTGAACATCGACCTCTGAACAATCGCTGAAAGGTCCGGCATGCGGGGCACGTAAATGGTTTCGATGAAAAACAGGATTATTCTTTGCCGGATGCGGCGCCTCTGTGTCGCCGCAGTGTTCATCCTCGTTGCCGTGCCGACACATGGTCAGGAACGTGTGTCTAACAATGAAGCGGCGCCGGGTCGTGTGGATACGGGTGTTGCGGAGCAAGTGGCCGAGGTGATCCGAGCCAAGCGTGCGGGCATCTTGGTCGCGCTATTTGTCAAGCCGGGGGATTCGGTCAGCAAGAATCAGGTGCTCGGCCACACTGAACTGGATGCGGCCAGGCTGAGCGTGGACACGGCGCGGGCCAACCTTGAGGCTACCGGAACCTTGGACCAAATGTTCTGGCAGCACCAGGCACTGATCACTACCCGCGAGGAGATGGAAGAGGCTGTCCACAAACGCACCGCGCCGAAATCCAGGCTGCAATTCGCAATCGCCATGGAACAATCGGCCAAAGGCCAATACCAAGCCCAACAGGAGGTCAAGAAGGTGCAGAAGATAAATCTCGAGCATTGCCTAAAGGAATACGAATCCCGGTTCATCCACTCGCCCATCGATGGTGTGGTCAGCGAGGTCAAGGTGACCTTGGGACAAGCGGTTGGTATTGGTGCCCCGGTCATCACCGTGTCCACCGCCAGCCACCTCTCGGTGTTCCGCGCGGTTCAAGCGGACAAACTCCCGGTGAAAGCGAAGTAGTACGAAGTTTGCCAGAGGGGCAATCATTTTGAGCCGACACATATCCGCAATCCACTCATTGCCGACATAGACAGATGAGAAGCGTCGGTTAGATCCGCCCCGACCCTAACCGCCCACAATACTAATAATCATGAACCTCCGCCACTTCACCCTCCTGTTGTCAACTCTCACATTTTTGGGTCTCAGCCTGAGTGCGGCGGACGCCGGCAAGGTGCGGCTGTTCGTGCTCTCAGGCCAGTCTAACATGCAGGGGGTTGCTCCCTCTGCCGCCTTCACCCCCGCGGTGAAGCAGGCCTTTCCCGATGACGAGGTGGTGGTGGTCCACTATGCCGAGGGCGGCACGCCGATCCGCCGCTGGTGGCAAGGCTGGAGCGGCCCGCATGATGTGTCGGCAGCGGGGGCGGATCAAGCGCCCGGCGATCTCTATGTCACGCTCATGAGCAAAGTGACAACAGCGCTTGCCGGACGGACGCCCGACAGCGTGGTGTTTATGTGGATGCAGGGCGAACGCGACGCCAAGAGCGGCCTCTCCGCCTCCTACGAGCAGGCACTCAAAGGGCTCATCCAAGCGCTGCGCGACGACCTGAAGCAACCTGACACAGCCGTTGTCATTGGCCGGTTGAGCGATCACCAAAAGGGCAAGGAACACTGGGACGCGGTGCGGGCGATTCAGGAAAAGGTCGCGACCCAAGATCCGCGCGGCGCATGGGTCGATACGGACGACCTCAACGGCGACAACAACGATTTGCACTGCACCAAGGACGGCTTTGTCGAGTTGGGCCGGCGCTTCGCGGAAAAGGCGGTCCAGTTGCTGGCCAGACCTAACACTCCAGCCATCAAACCCGCCAAGTTCTAACGGGCCGGCTGGAATGCCGTGGCCCGGCAGCAATTCATGTATATATCTCTCGACAAGACGTCGAGTTGGCATCGGCATGTTCCATTGCGGCGCTTGATGAGAGTTTTTTTCGCGTGCGCTTTGACCGGTTGACTCCTTTGGAGAAGCGATATTTGCGGGCGATGGCCGAACTGGGGCCCGGCCCGCATCGATCTGGCGACATTGCCGAGCAACTGACGCGCGATGTCACAGCCTTGGGACCCACGCGCAACCAGTTGATTGGCAAAGGGATGATTTGGAGTCCTAGCCATGGGGATACCGCCTTCACGGAGCCCCTGTTCGACGAGTTCATGCATCGAATCATGCCGGGTGAGGACTGGAAAAAGGCCTGAATCCGCGGCTCGTGGGCTACGATCCTAACAGCTGGATGAAAGCCGGATTTAAACAGAAGGAAACGAAGGCAACAAAGCATCCTCGCACTTCGTTTCCTTTGTTACCTTCTGTGGAAAACAAAATCACCAGACTTTCACACCCACCTCGCCGTTTCCAGGATTCTGGAAGGGTCAGGGAAACTCCAGCATGAATGGAATATCCAATCCACACATTACTGCGTCTCTGGATTTTGTTGCTGATACATGCTTGTGACTGGTGAAATTGAGCGGACCCGATGCCGGTGGCTAAGTCCCGCTATTTGCCCACTTGTAAGCGCATGAAGCGCCGCGCCTGCCCGGCATACGGCACGCTGTCGCGCACGGTGACCCGCCAGTGGTCCCCTTGGTCGGTTTGCGACACCACGGTGGTGGCCGGCGTCCAGGCATTGCCGGTTAGATCATCCGCAACTTGCACCGTGTAGGTCACGTCCGTGACCGTCTTGTTTTTCCGATAGGTCAGGGTGAGGTAGCCATCTTGTTGCGCCACGGTGGGCAAGCCGGCCGTGCCGCAAATCATCGGATCGAGCGCGAGGGCGTATTTCATCAGGTTGGTGATGCCATCGTGGGCGGGCATTTCCAACTCGCCGCTGACTGCGGGATTGTTCAAGTCCGCAGGATCGATGAACACGCGGGTCTGCCATGCCTCAAAGCCACAGATTGCAACCGTGAGGGTGTAGGTGGTCGTGGAGCCATCTTGCGCGGTCACCACGGTGGCAATGGCTTGGGTGTCAGTTATGGGAATCGTCGCGCTGCTTGCGCCAGAGGCTACGGTGGCTCCATCCACTTTGATCGTCGCCGTCGGGTCGGTCACGCTGGGCGTCACAGACACACCGGTTGCGGTTGCGGGCATGATCGCCATATAGCCGGTAGTTCCCGTGGCAAACGCCGGGCTCAGGGTGCCGGGGCTGATAGCCAGCCCGGCGAGCGTGGACACCGTTGAGAGCCGCGTTACGTTCACGGTGTAGGTCGATTTTGTGGTTCCATCCTGGGCCGTGACCTGCACGTTGATCGGATTGGTGCCAAGCACCAATGGGATTGAGGCACTGGCGGCTCCCGTTGCCACGCTGACTCCGTTCACTGTGACCGTTGCGTTGGAATCCGTAGCCGTGGGTGTCACTGACATCATGCCGGTGGTCACGGTAGTCGTGTAGGTCGTGGTGCCCGTGGCAAATGCCGGGCTCAACGATCCCGCGCTGAGTGCCAGACCGGACAGCGTGGAGACCGTCGAAACCCGCGTCACGGTCACTGTGTAAGTTGATGTCGTGATCCCGTCCTGTGCGGTGACCTGCACGGTGATCGGGCTGTTGCCCACCACTAGGGGGATAGAGGCGCTGGCAGTACCGGTGGTCACGAGAGCGCCGTTCACCTTCACGGTCGCATTGGCTTCCGTCACGCTCGGCGTGACCGTCACCGACGTCGTGGCATTGGTCACGCTGGCGGCGTAAACCGTGGTGCCGCCGGCAAATGCCGGGCTCAACGATCCCGCGCTGAGTGCCAGACCGGACAGCGTGGAGACCGTCGAAACCCGCGTCACGGTCACTGTGTAAGTTGATGTCGTGATCCCGTCCTGTGCGGTGACCTGCACGGTGATCGGGCTGTTGCCCACCACTAGGGGGATAGAGGCGCTGGCAGTACCGGTGGTCACGAGAGCGCCGTTCACCTTCACGGTCGCATTGGCTTCCGTCACGCTCGGCGTGACCGTCACCGACGTCGTGGCATTGGTCACGCTGGCGGCGTAAACCGTGGTGCCGCCGGCAAATGTTGGACTCAACGACCCACTGCTGAGCGCCAGCCCGGACAGTGTCGAGTTACTCGAAACATGGAACGCCGCCAGCGCCATGACGTGGCTGGCGCTCGACCCGGTCGCCAAGTCGGTGAATTTCTCGCCGCTGCCGAGGGTGGTTCGTGTCACCGCAGTGGGCACGCTGCTGCCGATGATGGTATTGTTGCCGAGTTGGCCGTTGTTGTTGGATCCCCACGCGGCGAGGCTGCCATCGGCGCACAGGGCGAGGCTATGGGCGT
>JBAXPF010000274.1:0-5784 GCA_037132955.1 Verrucomicrobiota bacterium
GGGCGCGGGCATTGATCCCGTGACGCTGAAAGCCGCCACCCAGGAAGAGATGCGGGCGGAACGTAGGAAGCGCGATGACGCGTCCGTGGAGTCCGTCCGCGCGCAGTGCGCTCGTCCACTCAGGAAGCTGGCAAAGAAGGCGGCAAAGAAGGCGGCCGCGAAGAAGACGGCGAAGAAATCCAAGGCTGCCTAACTGAATCAAAAACCACCATGAAAACCACCCCTGCGGCATTCCCGCCGATCACCGCTAAAATCGAAGTCGTCACTCCGGCGAAAGCAAAGGCATGGCTTGAAACCATGAGCCCGAACCGCAAGGTCAAGGACTCGTCCGTGGCCATGTATGCCAGCGACATGGCCAACGGCAACTGGAAGATCTCTCCGCAAGGCATCGCCTTCGACGATGGCAAGGCCCTGTTCGATGGCCAGCACCGGCTACTGGCGGTGATCCGCTGCGGACTGTCCGTCCCGTTGCTCGTGCTGCGCGGTTTCCCCACCCTGCAGGGGAAGATGAAGACCATGGATGTCGTGGATTGCGGCGCCATCCGCTCGTTGCCGGACCGGCTCAAGCTGATGGGCTGCTATGCCGGCAATCCCAACCTGGTGTGCGCGATCGCGCGCCAGATCGCCATGATCGCCATCGGCAAAAACAGCCGCGCCACCCGCCGGATTTCGCTGGCCACCACGCTCGAAATCATCGGCTTATGGTCCGCAGAAATCACCCAGGTGGCGGTGGTTCTGGATCGATCAACGTTTCGACCCGGCCGCAACGCCGGCGTGGCGGCCGCCTTCGTGCTGGCCGCGGCGACTTGCCCCAACAAAACGCGCGACGCGCTCGCCCAGCTCTCCACCGGAGCCAACCTGGACCACGGCAGTCCGCTGCTCGAGCTGCGCAACGCGCTCATCTCGGGCCGTGCCGGCGACAACTCGGACCGCGCGATCTACTGCCTGTCGGCGCTGCTCTGCCAGTGGCACAAGCTGCCCGGCAGCCAGGTCTTCAAGGATGCCAACAAGGCTCCGGCCGAGAAGTATTTCCGCGACAAGAACCAAGCCAGGTTCGACCGGCTCGCGAAGCTGTTCCTGGTGAAGGACGAGAACGCCGGGGTGATGGGCAGCGCCCCTCGCCCTGAGTCCTCCCCGTGAATCTCGCTGTTCCATCCACCCTCTTGTTCTGAGTCTTTTAATCCTATGAAAACATCCGATTACATACTTGCATCCTCCATGGAAAAGCTCGCCGAATCTATCATCAGCGGCGACGGCGTAGCCAATGCTGCAATCCGCGAAGCGGGCCAACGAATCATCGAGCTGAGCGCCGCGCGCGATGAATGGAAAGCAAACCATGACAACCAGGTTGAATTGAAACGAATCATCGCCGCCAGACCGGGTCTAAAAGAACGCGCGCCGATGGTGGAAAAGCTCATGGCCGAGCGCAACCGGGCGCAATCGTGGAGCATCCGGCAGCACGAGCGGATCGTGGCGCTGGAACGCATCATAAACAATCCAGACAAGCCCTCAACGGCCGAGATTCTAGCGGGAATCTTGGAGCGCATCAAAAGCGGCGATGAGTCGAAAGAGGATTGCGCGAATTATCAGCATGTGGCCGGAGAGATTTCGGCTTACGGCGCAATGTTCCTTGAGGCGATGAATCGGCAAAAATCACGGCGCAAATCTCGTCCTCAGAACAGTTAATTAGGTAATCTCCAGACTACTTAAACTAAAACCACGCCATGAAAAAGGAATCAGCAATTGAGCATTTTAGAGCTTCTTTGAAAGGTCGACAGAAATCTCCCGCCACCATCGAGCAATATCTGGCCTATGCCGAGAGGTTCCTGGATTTCTGCGATGGCAAGCACTTCGCCTCGGCGGAGGATGCGATTCCCGAGTTTCTTTCAAGCCTCACGCCATGTTCCGTGGCAACCCAGAAGGGGGCCTTATCGGCGCTGGCGGGACGCAATGGATTCTATGCCGTCCACGGCCGCGAGATCGGTCAGTTGCCGCAGTGGGTTTTCGCAAAGCGGCCGGTGCGGATCCCGACATGGGTGACGCAAAGCGAGGCCGAATCGATAATTGCGCAACTTCCCGATCCGTGGTGCATCATGGCTGGGCTGATGTTCGGATCCGGCCTGCGGATTGGTGAAACCGTGGAGCTACGCTGGCGGGCTTTTGACTTTGAGCGGGGGACGGTTTCTATTTGGTCGGGCAAGGGAGACAAGTGCCGAATCGCGCCATTGTCCCGCCGACTCCTCGAGCCGTTGATGGCCCGCCGTGAGCGGTGCCGCGGGCTGTGGGAGGAAGATCGCGCCAATCGCCGGCCAGGCGTTGCGCCGGTGGAGCAGCTTTCCAGAAAGTACCCATCGCATGGAGTGGAGTGGCCTTTTTTCTGGGTGTTCCCATCGGCAAAGGAAAGTTGCGATCCCGAGTCCGGAATCATCCGACGCCACCATATCCATGACAAATCATTCGCCAAAGCGCTGAGGCCGGCCGCTCGCCGGGCGAAGATCGATAAACGGGTGACCGCCCATTCTTTCCGGCATGGTTTTGCAACATCCTATCTGTTGGCTGGAGGGAACCTGAGGGAGCTCCAGGAGCGAATCGGGCATGACTGCATTGAAACGACTATGGGTTACCTGCATTGTCTCCCTCAGAATTTTGACCGTATTGGATCGCCATGGGACGCGGCGCCGGCGTCTCCACAAATCTTACCTTTCCCCAAAACCGCTTGATAGAGAACATCGATGATCAAACGTCCCCTCAATATCCGCTTTGGCGCTGCCGCACGTACTGGACGTAAGGGTACGACTATCAGAGATAAGGCGTGGCCGGTCGGCAAACCTATCATGCTCTATTATTGGACTGGTGCTGCGTATCGATCGAAGCAGCTGGATTGCGTGGCAGTGGTGGTAATGGATACGACCCCAATCACGATTTCCAGACAGCTAGATGGTTTCATGAGTTATTGTCTCGAGAGAAAAATTGTCCCTAATCCTCTGTGGAAGGGTGAAGGTTTTGATTCTCAGGGAGAAATGGATGATTGGTTTTCAGCGCTGCTGCAGCCAGGTCAGAAGATTTGCAAATATCTGATGAGTTTCCGGCTGTGGAAGGAGGGGACTGAGTGAACACCGCGGACCGGATCAAGATTGCTGAGGAGTTATTGGGCGGGGCATCGCTGAAGGAGTCATGGGGAGGCTACGCGACATGCCCAGGAGTAGCGGGTCACTCGCTCAAGAATGGCCCTCGGGATTTCCTGGTCATTGTTGAGGGTGCACCCACGGGGCATTGCGTGCATACGTCCTGCGCAGATGCGGTGGAAGCATTCAACCTGGAGCTGCGGCGTGCGGTGTGGCGTGCGGAGCATGGAGGAGTGGTGAGTGATGGAACTCGGGGGACGGGTCGGCCCGATGACCGGAATGTAGCGTCTGCGCCACGGGGGGAGGCGGCGCCCAAGCGGCTGGCGCTGGACATGGAAAAGGTTCAGCGAGTGACGGGATCGGTTCCTTTGATCGATCGGGAGTGGCTGCGCCGGAGGAGTCCGATCGATGTGCAAAAATGCGGGTTCGAGGAATTTTTCGGGGCGATTTATGAGCCTGGGGACAGGGTGTTGGTTTTCACACGGTTCACGAGCCAGGGAGATTTTTTGTGGTGGGTTGGCAAAGGTGGTTTTCGCCTGGGCGATCGCGAAGGCCTGCGGGCCGTGCGCAGCGAACTGCCGGGCGGGGCGAAATGCGGGGTGTGGTTTCTTTCAAACCCGGTGGATGCCGGATGGCATACGACAAAGCATCTGGATTCCGGCGGCCGCAAGCTGAGCCGGCGCAGTGAGACGTCGGTGACGAGTTTCAGGTATCTGGTGCTCGAGAGCGACACGCTAGAGGAGGCGTTGTGGCTCAAGGTGCTGGTGAAGCTGCCCTTGCCGATCGTGGCGATCTATACGAGCGGCAGCAAAAGCATCCATGCCCTGGTGCATGTGGGAGCGGAGAGCAAGGCTGAGTGGGATCACACTCGCAACGAGCTGCGACCGCTGCTCACCGCGCTGGGTGCGGATGGTGCGGCGATGAGCGCGGTGCGCTTGACACGGCTTCCGTTTACGCTGCGGCGTGGCAGCGAAAGCAGGGCGGGACAGTATATGGAGTGGAAAGAACCAGGGCGACAAGAGTTGCTATTCCTGGACGCCACTCGGGACGTCAAATCAATAATTTTCAAACCTATTCAACGCGATTAAATGGGAGATCCACGGAAAAAGTATGTGAGACTGGACAGAGATGCTCTGTCGGCTCTGAGGCCGTTTGCCGAACAGGCGGGGGTGGAGATTCCGGGGCTGATCCAGCATCAGCCGACGATTGACCTGGATGACCAGATCAGCGCGCTAGCCCAGCATCTGGGGGCGCTGTGCTCGAGACAGCCGATTTTCTACCGTGCTGATTTTCTGGTGGCCCTGGATGACAAGGGAACGATGAAGCCGATGAGTCCCGAGCGTTTCGGAAGCTGGGTTGAGAAGTTTGTGACGACGGTGCGCTGGACCAAGGAACGGGGCGAGCATGCGTCGACGATGAGCGTTGACCAGGCGAAGAAGGTTTTGGCAACGGACTGCTTTCAAGCGCAGATCCGGGAGCTGGACTTCTTCTTCCCTGGCCCATCATACAACCCGATGACCCATGACTCACACCATCGTCATCCCCCTGCACCCCCGCGGCGGAAAATTCCGCAACAACACCGAGCTGCGCTATGCGTTGCGCTCGCTGGAACGGCACTTCAAAGACGACTTCGAGGTCGTCATTGTGAGCTCAAAACTCCCCGACTGGATCCAAGGGGTCAAGCACATCGAGGGCGGCGGGCTGAAAGCATCCTTGCGCAGCGCCGCCGAATCCCACCCCGCTGGATTTTTCTGGTTTTACGATGACTGCGTGTTGCTGCGGGATACCGATGGTCAGGAGATGATGCAAACACCCGCCTGCAAGGGATGGGGCGGCGCAAATACCGGCTGGAGCCGCAAGCTCGACACCATCCGCCAGAGGCTGATAGATGAGGGGCTTCCCTGTTTCGATTACTCGCGCCCACATGGCCCCTACTGGTTCGACAAGGCGATGGTGGACGAGGGGTTTGCCGATTGGGTGGGAATGTCTGGCAAATTCCCGTGGGAGTCGTGGGCGCTATCCAAGCGCGACTGGCCGCGGCGGCATGGGATAGTGAAGCAATACTACGGACCATTCCGGAGCGCTCCTGGCGGAGGATCGTTTTTCCTGAACTACAATGACGCGGGCAACTCGCCCGAATTGCGGGCTTACCTGGACCAAACCTTCCCGACCCCGTGCCGGTTCGAGAACCCGGCCGCAGACGAATCCCTGCCGGTGGCCCGGCCGCAGGCTGAAGGCGGCGGAAATCCCCGCCCCGACCTGGCTAAAATCCGGATGGTGGTTTTGAGCGCCGAGCATTATGCCATCCGCCGAGCCGCGTTCATCGAATCGCTCAAGCAATCCGGCGGATTTCTCAATGACATCCCGCTCGAAGTGTGGACGGCAACCCCCAGCTCCCAGTGCTACCCCCCGCCCACCTTCGGGAAAATCCGCAGTTATAAGCACTGGTGGGCGGCCAGTTGCGATCACTTGAAAATCATGGAGCAGTCGTTCGCCCGCGATGACGAGTTCCTGTTATTTTTCGAGGACGACGCGCGCTTCGAGCCGGATTTCGAAGAGCGCTTCTGGCAGGCATGGGATGATCTCCCCGAAAACTGGAATGCGTTGCGGCTCGGGTGGCGCGACCACAAGAACTACGTGCCTGTGACCGAAAACCTGC
>JBAXPF010000275.1:0-5767 GCA_037132955.1 Verrucomicrobiota bacterium
ACGGTGGGCTGCAAGGTGGTGAACGGGTAGGAGGCGACCTTGGGTTTGGCGGCGGAGAGCTTGCCGAGGAGGGTGGATTTGCCGGCGTTGGGGAAGCCGACGAGGCCGGCATCGGCGATGCGGCGCAGTTCAAGGTAGTAGATGCCTTGATCGCCGGGGGTGCCGAGGGTGTGTTCGGTGGGGGCGCGATTGGTGGGAGTCTTGTAATTCCAGTTGCCCCTGCCGGGTTCGCCGCCGTGGCAGAGGACAAATTGCTGGCCGTCTTCGGTGAGATCGGCAATGGGTTCCAGGTCGATGCCTTCGTCGCTGCGCTCGGCGGTCACCGCTTCGCCCAAGGTGGCGGCATTGCTCCGATAGACGACGGTGCCGGGCGGGACTTTGCCGATGATTTTTTTGCCGGCGCGGCCGGTCTTGCGGGTACCGCCGCCGGGTTTGCCGTTCTCGGCGATGAGTTTCGGGTCGTAGTGGTAGGCGCGCAGGTTGTCGGTCGAGGGATCGACGACGAGGATGACGTCGCCGCCCGCGCCGCCATCGCCGCCGTCCGGACCGCCGCGCGGCACAAATTTTTCGCGCCGCCACGAGACGACGCCGTCACCGCCGTCGCCGGCTTTTGCTGAAATTCGGATGTGGTCGATGAACATGTGCGGGGAGGATTCCCCAGTCTGAGGCGTCGGTCAACGCGCAAAAGCCAGCGATTTTGCTTTGAGGCTGGGCGGGATATGCTTAATTCCGCGCATGAACCTACGCATTGCGGCGCTGGCAGCCGTCTTCACCCTCGTTGCAGTGCCCTTGGGCGAGGCCGGAGGCAAGGCGGACAAGGACATTGCGATGGTGACATTTCATTTGGAAGCGGACGAGGGCGCGAATCCGAAGATGGTTTTTTCGCAGATGGATAACGGCAAGCCGCGGTCATTCATGCGCAGCCCGGAAATCACCCTCAAGGACATGGCGGCGTTCAGCCCGTTTCCCTCGGGCACGGGCGACGAGTTTGGCTTGATTTTCCAGCTCAAGGACCCTGGCAAGCGGCGCCTTTATGTAACGAGCCTCGCGCACCAGGGGAAGTATTTGCTAGCCCAAGCCAACGGCAGGTTTGTGGATTGCGTGATAATCGACATGCCGGTCGAAGACGGGTTGATTGTGATCTGGAGGGGCATCACCCTCAATGAGGTCAAGCTCCTCGACAAGGCATTGCCGCGGATCGGCGACAAGGGCAAGGAGCAGAAGAAAAAGAAGACCAAGTCATCCCGCTAAAACTCATGAGCCGCTTGTTCGCCCTGTTGCTGTGTTGCGTCGCCGCGGTGGATGCCGCGCCGCTGGTCTTGTGCCTGCCCACCGAAAACCACTTTCTGTTATCGGATGAGCCGGAAAAATTCTACATGTATGTGGACCGGACGTTTGAGGGGGAGACGACCCAGTCGTGGGAAGCGGGCTCGTATGGGTTTGTGCGTTCGCCGATCCGTCTCGATGGCCAGGTGGTGTTCACGCATTTTCACGAGGGTATCGATATTTTGCCGCTGCAGCGGGATGCCGCCGGGGCGCCGCTGGATACGGTGGCCAGCATTGCCGATGGCACCGTGGTTCATGTCAGCCCGCTGGCCGGGCGCAGCAATTACGGCAAATACCTGGTGGTGGAGCATCGCTGGGAGGACTCGTCGGTGTATTCGCTCTACGCGCATCTGGCCGACATCACCTGCAAGGAGGGCGACCTGGTCAAGGCGGGTGGCGTGCTCGGGCGGATGGGATTCACCGGGGTTGGCATCAATCGCACCCGGGCGCACCTGCATTTGGAGCTGACCCTGCTCATAAGCGCCCGCTACGGGGATTGGCACCAGTCTAACGGAAAAGGCACGGATTATCATGGGAATTTCAACGGCATGAATCTAACGGGCGTGGATGTGGCGCGGTTTTTTGTAGAGCAGAAAAAAACCCCGGAGCTGCAATTCAGCCAGTTCATGGCAGCCACGCCGGTGAGTTTCAAGGTGAGCGTGCCAGCGAAAGGCAAACCGGATTTTCTGACCCGTTATCCATGGTTGCTGCACGGCGAGGCCGAGGGTGCGGTCTCGTGGGACATCAGCTTCAGCGCCACGGGTGTCCCGCTGGCCTTTGCCCCGAGCCAACGCCAAGTGCTGGCACCGACCGTCACGGAAGTCCAGTCCTCCACGGTCCCGCAGCGCTATCTCACGCGGGGCTTGGTGACGGGGGCGGGCAGCTCGGCTGTCCTCAGTCCGGCCGGAAAAAGTCTGTTGGTCTTGATGATGGATGATTTTCCGGTGCTGCCGACGGCGCCTGTGACCCCGGTTGCTCCCGCCGCGGCAGGCAAGCCATCGGCCAAGGCCAAAGCCAAAGCCAAGGCCAGGCCCGGGGCGTGAGGTGAACCTGAAAACCGAAGTTTGATCTCAGTAGTTAGTTAGATTAACCACAGATTACACGGATTGAAATAGGTTCCATTTGCAACTTCTCCGAAGTTGCGAATGGTGAAAGATTCCAAACCCAAAAAATCCGTGAAATCCTTGTAATCAGTGGTTTCCCTCCCCCATTTCAGGAATTCAACTTCGGATTTCGGGGTGAATCGCGCCTGCCCGTGTTGACGGCAGGCGCACCGTCATTGACAGCCTGGGGTGCTGCGGTCTAGGCTGGTGCGTCCGGCTTGGTGGCGTCGAATTCATCGCGCTGCGGCATGTGCCCAATTCCTAACAACACAACCATGAAACACCACCCTACCCATTGCTGGATCGCCGGCGCTGTGACGCTTGCGGGCATGCACAGCGCTTTTGCGCAACACGACATCGCCCAAACCGAACAACAATTCCACCAGTTGCCGCTGGAGGCACGGCGCCTGACGGGGCCGTTGTTTTGGATGCACGGCGACGAAACCCGCGAGCAATTGGAAACGGAATTGAAAAACGTGTTGGATGGCGGCAACGGCACTTTCACCGCCGAACCCCGTCCGCACAAGGATTGGCTGGGCGAGGGCTGGTATCGCGATCTGGGCATCAACCTGGATTTTGCCCGCAAAAACAACCTCACGATGGTCATCTATGACGACTATTGGTGGCCGAGCCAAATGATGGGCGGCCGGGTTCCCAAGGAATTCGGCAGCAAGGTGCTGGATGCGTCCGCCGTCCACCTCAAGGGACCGGCCAAAGTGGATGAGGCCGCCTACGGCGATGCCAACCTCGTCGCGGTGGTCGCCGGCAAGGAGCTCGCTGACGGCACCATCGACGGCCAATCGCTGGTGGATCTAACATCCAGCGTCAAGGCCGGCAAGCTCGTTTGGGAAAGCCCCGCCGGCGCATGGTGCGTCATGAAGTTCACCTGGAAGTTCAAGGGCAACAAGGGCGATCAACAAGGGTATATCTCGGTGGACGGCGCCAGCCCGGAGTGTGTCGATTGGTTTATCCGAACGGTCTATCAACCGCACTACGACCGCTTCAAGTCCGATTTCGGCAAGACCATCACCGGCTATTTTTATGATGAGCCGGAAACCCAGGGCGATTGGGGCAGCGCGCTGCCCAAGGTCATCGCCGAGCGCAAACTTGATCTGGCCAAGTTGCTCGTCGGCTACAAGTTCAAGCTCGCCGGCGAGGAGCAGACCGCCGCCTATTACAGTTATATCGACGCCTTTGCGGAAGCCTGGGGCCGCACGATGTATGGCGGCATGGCCCGCTGGTGCCGCGACCATCAGGTCTTCTCGATGGGCCACTTCATGGAACACGAGGATTGTTTCTACAGCCGCACCATGTCCGGCGGCAATATGATGCAGTTGCAGAAATACAGCGATATGGGCGGCATGGACCTGGTCTGCCGCCAGCTCTATCCGGGAGAGCGCAAGCTGGGGATCTATCAGATCCCCAAGATGGCCAGCTCCATCTCGCACACCTACAACAAGAAGGACGACATCGCCTTCTGCGAGATTTTCGGCGGCTACGATCAGGACCTGACCTATCCGCAAATGAAATGGCTGGCAGATTGGCACCAGGTCCGCGGCGTCAATTTCCTCATTCCGCATTCGTTCAACCCGCACGCGCCCTACGACAAGGATTACCCGCCTTACTTCAACAACGGCGGCGGCGAACCGCGCTGGCCGCTCTACCGCGTCTGGGCTGATTACACCAACCGCCTCAGCCTCATGCTCACCGGCGGCAACCACGTGGCCCCGGTGGCCTTCCTGCAACTCGGGCAAAGCTTCCATGTCGGCAAAACGCAGCGCCCCGAGGAGTTCACCAGCACCTTGCAGGACGCCCTCTTCGACAGCGACTGGTTGCTCTACGACGCTTGGGAAAACGATGCCAAGCTGGTGGGCAGGACGATCCAGCTCCACAAGGAAACCTATCAGATATTGGTGTTGCCGGCCGCCGAGGTCATTCCCTATCCGACCCTGGCCAAGGCCCGGCAGTTTTTCGAAAACGGCGGCGTGGTGGTGGCCTATCAAGGGTTGCCTAACAAATCCGCCACCATCGGCCACGACTCCAAGGACATCGCCCAACTTTGCACCGACATCTGGGGCGTTGCCACGCCCTCGTTGGCGCGCTGCAAGACGAGCCAGGCCGGGGGGCGCTCGTATTTGCTGCCCGCCAAGCCGACGCCCGAGGATATTCAAAAGGTTCTAACCGGCGACGCCGGGATTCATCCGACCCTGGAAGTGACGGCAGGTGAAACCAACCATTGGCTGCACATTCTGCACCGCCAGAAAGATGGCCGGGAGGTCTTTTTCGTCTGCAACCAGAACCACCAGGGCGAGGCCCGCAAGTTCACCTTCAAGCTAACCGCCAAAGGCGAGCCGGAATGTTGGGATCCGATGCGCAACGACGTCACCGCCATTCCCTATCGCCGCCTCAGCGCCGACTCCGTGGAGGTGGACTTGACTCTGGAACCCTCGGAAAGTGTGCTGCTGGTGTTTGCACCGGAGAAACGCCAGTTGCCGCCGCGCGATGCCGCCACGCCAACCATGGAACCGCTGGTTATCACCCGCGACGCCAACGCCGCGGCGGCGCCATCGGCACCGGCACCCCAACCGGTCAAGGGCCGGCCGTTTGTCAAAAGCCCGGTCACTGCCAATGCCTTTGAGGGCCACTGCGAGATTCCCGCCACCGTGGATCTGACAAAATCCGACGTCATCCTCACCATGGACGAATTGGCACCGGAAGCGGCCGCGCGGGTCACCGTCAACGGCCAAGCCGCCGGTGGCTTCATCGGCAAACCCTATCGCCTCAAGCTCACCGGTCATCTCAAGCCCGGCACCAATGCCATTCGCATCGAGCCGTTCGCGCCTAAGCAAGCCCGCCTGTGGGTGGTTCCCCGTTAGGCGGGTGCTGCGCGGATGCATGGCGAAAAATCAAGGAGCGGCGATCTCCGAATCGCCGTTGCCCATGTCGAGCCAATGAGAAAATGAATGCCGCATCCCATTGTCCTCTCAGGGTCGAGGGCGATTCGGAACCGGAGCGCAGCGGAGATAGCCTGACTGACTCATTGGATTTCATCAGGCAAATCGCCCCTCCTTGAAACGCCCGCCTGCTGGTGGTTCCCCGTTAGCTGAGTTTTGCGGTTGCATGGCGAAAAACCAAGGAGCGGCGATCTCCGAATCGCCGTTGCCCATGTCGAGCCAATGAGAAAATGAATGCCGCATCCCATTGTCCTCTCAGGGTCGAGGGCGATTCGGAACCGGAGCGCAGCGGAGATAGCCTGACTGACTCATTGGATTTCATCAGGCAAATCGCCCCTCCTTGAAACGCCCGCCTGCTGGTGGTTCCCCGTTAGCTGAGTTTTG
>JBAXPF010000276.1:0-5706 GCA_037132955.1 Verrucomicrobiota bacterium
AATACGGCGCGACCATGGGGTTTTTCGGCATCGACGAGATCACCACCGGCTACCTCGCCAGCACCGGGCGCAGCGCGCAATTGTGCCAGACGGTCGAAAACTACTATCAAGCCCAACAACTCTGGGGCATCCCCAGCGAGCGCGACGCGTTGGATTTCACCCAAATCGTCGATCTCGATATCGCCACGGTCAAACCCTGCGTGGCCGGACCCAAGCGTCCGCAGGACCGCATCGAAATCGATGCGCTCAAGGCCACATGGGCAAGCCTGCTCACCGCGCCGGCACCGGACGGCTACAACAAGCAATTGAGCCCCGGCTCCACCGAACCGCTGGATCTGCCGTCCACCCTCGATGCCATCCCCGATGAAATCCCCAATCTGGGCCATGCCTTCGGGGCCGAGGTGGGTGTCATCACCGAGTCTAACGACGATCTGACTTATCCGTTATGGGAAGTCACCGTGGACAGCAAGGGTGGCGTCATCGACACCATCACCCATGGGTCCGTTTTGATTGCCGCCATCACCAGTTGCACCAACACCTCCAACCCCAGCGTCATGCTTGCCGCCGGGTTGCTCGCCCAAAAAGCCAACGCCTGCGGTCTGACCATCAAACCGTCGGTCAAAACCTCGCTAGGCCCGGGTTCGCGCGTCGTCACCGACTATCTCAACAAAAGCGGCCTTCAGGCCGAACTCGACCAACTTGGTTTTCAAACCGTCGGCTACGGTTGCACCACCTGCATCGGCAACTCCGGTCCGCTCGATCCCGGCATTGAAGAAGTGGTCAAAGCCGCCGACATCGTGGCCGCCTCGGTGCTCTCCGGCAACCGCAACTTCGAGGCCCGCGTCCACCAATCCATCAAGGCAAATTTCCTCATGTCGCCTCCGCTGGTGGTCGCCTTTGCCATTGCCGGCACCGTCGATATCGACATGGCCAGCGAGCCGCTCGGCTATGGCAGCGATGGCCACCCGGTGTTTCTGGCCGACATCTGGCCGAGCGCCGAGGAAGTGGAAGCCGTCATGAAGGCTGCGCTCAGCCCCGAGGTTTTCCGCCAACTCTACACCGGCTTTGCCGATCAAAACCCGAAGTGGAATTCCATCAAGTCCTCCACCGGCAATGTCTATCAATGGGACCGCCAGTCCACCTACATCCAGGAACCGCCGTTTTTCGACGGCTTCACCCCGGCCCCGCGCGATATCATGGAAATCCACGGCGCCCGCCCGCTCGGAATCTTCGGCGATTCGGTCACCACGGACCACATTTCCCCTGCGGGTGCCATCAAGAAGGACAGCCCCGCCGGCCGCCACCTCACCGAAAAAAGCGTCGGGGTTGCTGACTTCAACTCCTATGGCTCGCGCCGTGGCAATGACCGCGTGATGACTCGCGGCACGTTCGCCAATGTCCGCATCAAGAACCTGATGGTTCCCGGCATCGAGGGCGGAGTCACCCAAATCAACGGCGCAACCGCCGCCATCTTTGATGCCGCCGCCATTCATCAGGAATCTAACACGCCGACCGTTATCATCGGCGGCGAGGACTACGGCATGGGCAGCAGTCGCGACTGGGCCGCCAAGGGCACCAGCCTGTTAGGCGTGAAGGCCGTCATCACCAAGTCCTTCGAGCGCATCCATCGCAGCAACCTCGTTGGCATGGGCGTGCTGCCCTGCAACTTTGTCAATAAGGCCGACTACGACAGGATCAAGGACCTCGCCGATGCCAGGTTCGACCTCCTCGGCATCGCCAACGATCTCAAGCCGGGCCAGCAAGCCACGCTCCGCGTCCATCCCGCAGACGCCGCGTCTTTCGACATCCCCGTCATCGTCCGCATCGATACCCCGGTGGAAATCGATTACTACCGTGCCGGCGGCATCCTTCCCTATGTCCTGGCGCAAATTTTGGCGTAGGGTGCCTTAACAGGCGCGTTGGTGGCCACGCGGGGGGGATGAAACAGCCCAGGAATCCTGGGCCAGCTGCCCACGCCTATTCCAATTGCAACGTTTTCTGTTAAATTTTCCCGCGACATTTCTGTTGCTGCGGCGTGCAGCGGATGGTAGGGTTTCCTACTCAATTGCTTAAAGCCATGAAATCGACCTGCCGTTATCTCACCAGCACGCCTTGCGGCGTGCTGGAGCACCGAGTTTCTGGGTGGGGTTCAGGGCTGCGGCAGGTGCGCCTTGCGGCATTTGCAGCGCTCGCCATTCAACTGGCTGGCACCCCAGCTTGCACTGCCGGTGACACGGGCGAGTCCAATGGATCGAGCGTCAACACCTCGGCGGCCGATGTCATTCCCCAGAGGAAACCCTCCGGTAGCGCCCTCAGCAGCGACAACGATATCACTTGGATGAGGGTGCCGGAACCGGCTGCTGCATTGCTCGGTGGCATTGGTCTGTTGCTGATCCTGCGGCGCCGCCGCAGCGCCTGAAACGTAGCCGGCGCCATGGCTTGGACGAGGCCCCCGCCACGCACCTGCCGGTAACCCGTGGAATTGCCAACAGCCATGCGTTTCGATAGACTCTCCGCCATGTTCCAATCCGGTGCGCACTTCGCTCCGCCAATGGCCCCGCGGCGGCGCGGTGCCTTCGCCGCAGCCATCGCCCGCTGCGGCATCGTTGCGCTGCTGGCCGCCGGCACGCCGCCAGCCCGCGCCGATCTGACGTCGGCGGCCTTGCGCGACGCCGCGGATTATTCCGCAAGCCGTCGCGGGTGCTCGTTGCTGGTCGTGCAGCACGGCAGGATATTGATAGAGGAATACCCCAACGGCGGCGATGCGCGCATGCCCCATCAGATCTACAGCGGGACGAAGAGTTTTTTCACGTTGGCGGTGCTGGTTGCGGCGCAGGATGGTCTGTTGCGTCTGGATGAACCGGTGGTCAACACGATCCTCGAGTGGCGCGGCGACCCGCGCAAAAGCAAAATCACCCTGCGTGAATTGATGAACTTCAGTGATGGGCTCGATCCGGGGTTCCATCTCCATTCCGACAAGGTGACCGATCGGAATGCCCTGGCGCTGCGCACGCCGACGGTGGCGCCCAGGGGCGCGGCCTTCACCTATGGGCCCAGCCACGGCCAGGTGCTGTGCGAAGTGCTGCGCCGCAAGCTCGCCACGCGCGGCGAAACACCCTTTGGTTACCTCCTTCACAAGTTGCTCAATCCGTTAGGCCTGGGCGCCGTGCCCTATCGCGCCGATGCCCAAGGCATGCCCCTGGTGGCCAGCGGCATCCAGCTCACCGCGCGCCAGTGGTCGAAATTCGGGTTGCTCGTGTTAGGTCGCGGCGCTTTCGAGCGGCGGGTCATTGTCGAGCAAAAGAGCCTGGCGCAATGCTTTGACAGCACCCGCGTCAACCCGATGTTCGGCCTCGGTTTCTGGTTGAACTCCGCGGCCAGGCACAGCGACGCGCGCGAGACCGACATCGAGGATTTATTAGAAAAGAAATGGCAGGAACAAGATTGGCACAACCGCTGCATCTGCCGCAACGCCCCAACGGATCTGGTGGCCGTCGTCGGCTCCGGTTACCAGCGCCTGTTTGTCATCCCCTCGCTCGACCTGGTGATTGTGCGACAAGGCACCAACGCGCGGTTCTCCGACGCGGAATTCTTGCGCAAAATCCTCCGGCGCTAGGGTGCCTAATACAGTCAGATTCGCACAGGGATCTGTTACTTTTCACTCCTGCCGCCGGAGCGGCCCGCTAGCGCGATTTCAGCGCGGCCTTGAGTGATTTCGTTAGAGCGGCAAGCCGCGCGGTGTCGGGTGGCGTGGGCGGTGCCGGATCAAAGCGGAGCCGCTGGTGCAGGCGGATGGCCTCATCCAAGGTCTGCGGCGCTGACACAAACGGGCGCAGGCCGGAGAGCCACTGGCCGAACGGTTGGCCGGGCAGGCGGGGCGGCAGGAGTTTGGATGCGGGATGTTCCAGGTGGTGCAGCGGAGTGATGAGGCCGGCGGCGGCGGCCATGCGGCGGGCGCTGGCAGCTCCCAGCGTGTGCTTGGAGTGCCACAAGCGCTGCAGCATGAACACCAACCCGGATCCTCCAAGGCCGAGCAGAATCGTGGAGACCAACGCGCGGTTGCGGGAGCGGCCGCGCCACAGCGCGAAATCCTCGCGCAGGCGCTGGAATGAATCTAACAAATTCCGTGTCCAGGTCCCGCTGCGGGTCTCCGCGCCCAGCCAACCTGCCGGTGTGGGGTCGAAGTCGATCCAGAGTTTGGCGCGCTCGTCCCACACCCGGGTCCAGGCATGCCCGTGAAGGCCGCGGATGACCCATTCGTCGCGTTTGGCATCCAGCTCCATCACCGCGTAACCGATGGCATAGCGGGTGGGGATGCCTGCCTCGCGCAGCAACAGGCAGGCGGCGGTGGCAAAATATTCGCAGTGGCCTCGTCTTGAGTTTGTTAGAAAAACGCTGATTGCACTGGGCTGGTTCAGGCTCCCGATGGGGGGTGGTTTGATGGTGTTGTAGCGGGTGTATTGGAAACCCGAGAAAAACTCGCGCAGCACCTCAAGTTTGGCGGCGAGGGTGGTTTGGTCGGCGAACCGCAGTTCGGTTAGAACCTGGTGCAAGGCGGCCCGCTCGCTGGCGTCCACGACCAGATCGGTCTCCGGCCATGGAGGGGTTTCCGGGTTGGCGGCGTCGTTCCAGATGACGGTGCCGCTGACCACGGGTTGGCGCGGATAGATTCTAACAGTTCCGAGCGAGTTGCACTCGAGCGCGTCCGCGTCGAAGCCGCTGAGGCTTGCGGCATTGCCGGGCAGGGGCAGGGGGGAATTGGCGGCGGCGGCCCCGCGCAACGCGAAGCGGGGCAAGCCGGCGCGGATTGCCCGGAGGCCGGTGTCCGGGCGGAGCGGATGGAACAACGAGGCGCCGTCCACCTTGAGTGGGATGAGGGGTTTGAAGTCGGCATCTGTGGTGGTGGAGTCCGGCGGGGTGATATTGTTCCAAAGGCCGGCGCGATAGCGGTTGTAGCAAGTGCAGCGCAGATGGGAGGGGGTCGGGCTGTGAGATGCCGGGCGTACGCGCCAGACAATCCTGGCGGATTGTTTGATCTCGCCGAAGCGGCCAATCGCCGTGCGGTAGTGGTTAGGACTGAAAAAATCCGCGGAACCCGCCAGGAACCCCTGGTTGAGCCAATGGTAGGCCTTGGCCAGGCCGATTTGTCCGAGCACGCCGATGCCTCCGGCCACCACTAACAGGAGGCTCACCTGCGACCGGCGGCAGCGACCGGTTCCGAGCAGCGCCCACAGCATGAGAATGACCAAACCTGGCAGAAACAGGAGTGACTCCGGACGCGCGCCAAGTGGCGTGGCGGCCACCATCACCGTGATCAGATAGACGTAACCAAAATTGAAGTGGCCGGCGGCATGGTCGAGGCCGTGGCGGTGATTGAGTTCGCGCTGAGCCTTGGTGAAAAAGGAAAAGGTGCTGGCTGGAATCGACGCTCGGAGGCTGAAGGATTGCACAAACTGCAGGGGCAAGAGCAGGGGTGGCAGCCAGCCCAACAACAGCGGCACCGTCATGTAGGAATTGCCGTCGATCCAGAGGAACGCGATGGTCAGCAGGCCGGCAATGAGGCACAGGTGCCAGGCGCGGATGCACGCGGCATCATTGAAGTTCCAGCGCAGGCGCGTCCATGGCGCGGCTTCCACAATCACTGCCAGCCCCCACCCTAGCAACAAGTGCCCGGTCATGTCCCCCCAGAACAAGAGGGCCGTGCCT
>JBAXPF010000277.1:0-5635 GCA_037132955.1 Verrucomicrobiota bacterium
ACGATCCGCCTCGGAGGGGAGTCAGGCACCGGCAAGGAGGTCGTGGCCCACACCCCCCACCACCTGTCGGGCCGACCCGCCGCCAAACTCGTCATCGTCCACTGTGCCGCGCTCTCGCCGCAACTTCTGGAGAGCGAACTTTTTGGTCACGAGAAAGGGGCTTTCACCGGGGCCTCGCAACGCCGCATCGGACGCTTTGAGCAAGCGGATGGCGGCACTATCTTTCTTGATGAAATCAGCGAGATCGACGCCTCCACTCAGGTCAAACTCCTGCGCATTCTCTCCGAGCGCACGTTTGAACGCGTCGGCTCCAACACTCCTGTCAAGGTCGATGTGCGGGTCATCGCCGCCACTAACAAGAGTCTCCGCGCCCTGGTCGATGCCGGCGGCTTCCGCGAGGACCTCTTCTTCCGTCTCAACGTGGTGCGGATCCAGATGCCGCCGCTGCGCAGTCGCCGCGAGGACATCGTGCTGCTGGCCAACAGTTTTCTCCAGGAATTCGCCAAGGAAAACCAGCGTCCACTCAAACCGCTGAGCGACGCCGCTCTGCAGAGTCTCCTGACCTATGGGTGGCCGGGCAATGTGCGTGAACTGCGCACCGTGATTGAGCACGGCGTGGTCATGAGCAACGATCCAGTGATTGACACGCGGCATCTTCCGCAATTTTTGGGGTCGGATGCGCCGTTCCCCAAGGATTCTGGCCCGGTCGCCAAAAACAACCTTGAAAGCCCGCCCGATTTCAACTTGCATGCGCTTGAAGCCAATGCCATCCGCTCTGCCCTCGCCGCCGCCGAAGGAAACCGGACCCACGCGGCGGAACTTCTGGGTGTGAGCCGCCGCACCCTGCAACGCAAATTGAAAGAGTCCTCCCTTTGATGCCACCGATGATTTCCGTCCCCCTGCCATGAGCGCCCAATCCACACCTGTTGATACCGGCGTCATTCTACGCCGAAGTCTGTTTTCCCTTGTGCTGATAGCCCTGACGCTAGGCAATCTCTTCACGCTCTTCCGCGGTCTCGACTCACCGCAAGCCATGGACCAGGCGCAGATTGCCCGGGAGATCGCCCGCGGCAACGGCTTCACGACCAAGATGATCCGGCCGGCGGCCTACAATCAGGCTGAAAACGCCAAGAAGACCGTGATTGCGTTCACCAAGTTTGAGGATACCTATCACTCGCCCCTCAACCCGCTGCTCAATGCCGCAGTCCTCAAATTTGTCGGCGCGGACGTCCCCGGAGCCTGGCAAATGGGGGAAAACGAACTGATCTATCCGCTGGACCGGCTGATCGCAACCGTCAGCACGTTTTTTTTCCTGATGGCCATAGGCGTGAATTACCTGCTCATCGCGCGCGTTTTCGATACCAAGATCGCCGCGGTCTGCGCGATTCTGATGCTTTTTTGCGAGACGTATTGGAACTACTCGCTGAGCGGATTGCCTCAGATGCTCATGCTGATGCTCTTTTCGTGTGCGATCTACTTTGTCTATCGGGCGGTGGAGGCGACGGCGGAAGGGCGGATTGCGATGGCTCCCGCCATCATCGCCGGGGTCTTTTTCACATTGCTGGCCCTGACCCACTGGATGACCGTCTGGATTGCCCTCGGCTACATCATTTTTGCCGCCTTTGCCTTCCGTCCGCGTGGGGTTGTCAGTGTGGTGATTCTGGTGTTGATCCTCATTCCCGCCACGTTCGTGATGATTCGCAACAACGGCATCAGCGGATCGCCCTTTGGCACGGCCTTCCTCACTCTCTACAACGGGCTCGCCGGTTCCGAGGATGAAATCATGCGCACGGGCAACCTCAAGGACAGTCTCAATCTCAACGGCTTGGCCTCCAAGATCATCCGTATCGCACTGCTCCAAGCCACCGACATCGTTGCCTTGCTTGCCGGCATCGTCGTCGCACCGTTGTTTTTCATTTCCCTGCTGCATCCGTTCAAGCGCAAGCCGATTGCCACCTTCCGTTGGGCCATCCTCCTGATGTGGTGCACCACCGCCATTGGTCTGGCTTTTTTCGGTGTCAGCTCCAAAGGGACTGATCCGAACCAACTTCACCTGGTGTTTGCGCCGATCATGACCGCTTATGGCTTGGCCTTCATTGCCATCCTATGGAATCGCCTTGAGTTCGTCTCCGCCGCCCCCATCCTGCGCAACGTCCACTACATTTTTGTGGTCATCTTATGTGCCCTGCCCTTGCTCCTTGCCCTGCCCCAGAAAATCAGAGTCGGCATCGAGACCCGGGATCGTGGCGGCTTTCCGCATTGGCCGCCGTATTACGCACCCGCCCTCAACCTGCGCCTCAAAAAGATCGTCCCGGAAACCCAGGTCACCTTTTCCGATCAACCGTGGGCCGTCGCATGGTATGCGGATCGCATGAGCATTTGGCTTCCGCCCGATCACGAGGGGTTTGAGAAACTCGACGGCATTTCCCAGGATCTAGGCACCGCTTGCGCCGGGGTGGTCATCACCCCATCGTCCTATGGCATGAACAACATGATGGAAATTTCCGCCAAATACAAGGACTTCGCTTCGCTCGTCATCGACGGCCAAGCCATGATCTCCACCAACTCGACCAATACCTCGCTTTATGACAGGGACAAGAAGACGGACACCGCCCTCAAGCGCTATGCCTACCGCATCCCGTTGCTTGGCTATTTCATTATCTTTTATAGCGATAAAGCGGTAAAAACCACCAACTGACTGGAAAATCAAGCATGTCGCGCAAAAAAGACAACCCCGCTAGCGTCCCTGCCGGACCGTGCTTCGAAGACGCACTCGTCGGGTTGGAGGCGATTGTAGAGGCCATGGAACACGAACAACTGCCACTCGAAGAATTGGTTTCCAACTACGAACAAGGTTCGGCTCTCCTCAACCACTGCGAAGCCATTCTCAAATCCGCCCGCGGACGGATCGAACTTATCACCCTTCGCAACCCGAACGAAATCGCGCTGGATTCCGCAGCCATGAGCGACCAAGTTTCCGCCCACCCGTCTGCCACGGGGGGGGGTCCTGACGACGATGACGACATTCGCCTCTTCTGACCCACCCGCTCTCGGACGGTTGCTCTCGGGCATTGCTTCGCCTGACGATGTCAAGAAACTCACCGATGAGGAATTGGTGGCGCTGGCTGCGGAAATTCGTCACTTGCTCATCTCATCGTTGTCGAAAACCGGTGGCCATCTCGGACCGAACCTTGGCGTCGTGGAGCTCACCATCGCCTTCCACCGCGTTTTCTCCACGCCGCAGGACAAGGTGGTGTTTGATGTGGCGCACCAGGGGTATGTCCACAAAATGCTCACTGGCCGGGCCTCCCGCATTCATACCATCCGCACCTTCAAAGGTCTCAATGGTTTTCTGCTGCGTGCGGAGTCCGTGCATGACGCCTATGGTGCGGGCCATGCCGGCACCTCTCTTTCCGCCGCCCTCGGCTTGGCTGCCGCCCGCGATCTGACCGGTGCGAACAACCACGTCGTCGCCATCGCCGGGGATGCGGCCTTCACTTGCGGACCCACCCTCGAAGCCCTCAACAACATCGCGGAAACCACCCGCAAATTCATCGTCGTCCTCAATGACAATGAATGGTCGATCGACAAGAACGTCGGGGCCATCGCCCGCTATTTCAATGCCCTGCAAACTCACGCGACCTACGCCGTGGTGCGCAGCAAAGCCGCGGAGTTTGTCGAAAAGATTGCCGGCAAAGCCGCCCGCAGCCTGGCGCACAAGGTGGAGGAAAGCGCCAAGAACCTGTTGTTTCCCAACGTGTTGTTTGAGAAATTCGGGTTGCGGTATTACGGGCCGATCGATGGCCACGATCTGCCGCTGTTAGTCCGGACGTTTGAGCACCTCAAAACCCTCCACGAACCCGTCGTTCTCCACATCATCACCGAAAAAGGTCGCGGCTACCAACCCGCCCTTGACGATCCAGGGAAATTCCACGGCCTGGGGGCCTACAAACTCGAGGATGGTTCCACCGGCACCAGCGGCACCCCGAGTTGTTCGGAAATCTTCGGGCGAACCCTCACCGATATCGCCAAACAAGATCCGAAAATCATAGCCATCACCGCCGCCATGCCCAGTGGCACCAAGCTCGACATATTCAAAAGCGAAGTGCCGGAGCGTTACTTTGACGTGGGCATTGCCGAAGAACACGCGGCGCTTTTTGCCGCCGGTCTCGCTGCCGAGGGGTTCCGGCCCTTTCTTGCCATCTACTCGACGTTCATGCAGCGCGCCTATGACATGATTCTTCATGACATTGCGCTCCAGGGTCTTCCGGTGCGCCTGTGCATGGACCGCGGCGGCCTCTCCGGCGATGATGGCCCCACCCACCACGGTCTGTTTGATATCGGCTTTCTGCGCCTCATTCCCGGGCTCATCCACATGCAACCCAAGGATGAGGATGAATTGGTGGACATGCTCCACACCATGGCTGCCTTCGATTCCGGCCCGTCCGCCATCCGCTACCCGCGCGGCATCATCAAGGGCACGCCTATCAAGGCCACCCCGCAACTCCTGGACATCGGCAAGGCTGAAGTCGTTGCCGACGGCAACGACGTGGCGCTCATCGGGCTTGGCACCTTTTTCGAGATGGCGGAACACACCAAGGCGCTGCTCGAAGCCAAAGGTCTGTCGGTGGCCCTCATCAACCCGCGTTTCATCAAGCCGCTGGATACCACCGTGCTCGAGACCTACGCCGCCAAGTGCAAGGTCCTCTGCACCTTCGAAGACCACGTGCTAGCCAACGGCTTTGGTGCCTCGGTTATTGAACATGTCCACACCGCCGGTTTCCGTAACCCGGTCGAACGCATCGGTTGGCCCGATGCTTTCATCGAACACGGCACCCCAGAAATCCTCCGCAATCTCCACGGCCTGACCGCCGCACACGCCGCCGCCAAGGTCTGGCGGCATTTTGAAGCCTAACAAAGAACCGCCCGCGCGGTGGCACGGGCGGTTCTCTCAGTTAGATTAGGGCGGGCGGATGCCGCTTACTCTGCAGCTACCGCGACCGGTTCTTCAGCGGCGGTTTCTTCCGTTTCCACCGTGCGGTCCACCCACTCGATGATGGCCATCGGGGCGGCATCGCTGGTGCGCGGACCGAGCTTGGTGATGCGGCAATAGCCGCCCTGGCGGTCCTTGGAGGCGGGTGCCACCTCGGCAAAGAGTTTCTTCACCGTTTCCTTTTGATGGAGGAAGGCGATGGCCTGACGGCGCGAGTGAAGATCATCGCGCTTGGCGAGGGTGATCAATTTCTCGGCCACCGGGCGCAGCGCTTTGGCCTTGCCGAGGGTGGTTTTAATTTTCCCATGCTCGATGAGGCTGCACGCCAGATTGGCGAGCAGCGATCTGCGGTGGGAGGCGGAGCGTTTGAGCTTGGTGGTGTTGCGTCGATGTCTCATCGGGGGCTTCCGTTTCTAGGTGAGGTTGGGGGGATTATTCGTCGTCGTCGATGTTTTGTGCGATCAGATCGGCCAGACCGACCGGGGCTTCGTCTTCCACCCCGAGGCGCGGGCCGCGCGAGGCGGGGCCCGGACCGGTGAGCAGCGAGGGCTCGAAGGTCATGCCGAGACCCAGACCGAGCTCGACGAGCTTGTCCTTGATTTCGTTGAGCGACTTCTTGCCGAAGTTGCGGTATTTGAGCAT
>JBAXPF010000278.1:0-5632 GCA_037132955.1 Verrucomicrobiota bacterium
GGATGCCGGGCGGGCCTTGGCTTCGATTTCGCGGCCCTTGATGGCGACGCGGGCGAGCAGATGATCCGGCCTCCACGGGCAGGTGGCGAGTGTCCCATGCACGGCGAACGGACCCGTTCCCTTGGGGCCTTCGTAGCGGTAATCGAAGTAGTTGATGCATTCCTCGATGCGCACGGCATCCGGCGGCACCGGGCGGCCTGAGGCTAACAGGTTTCGCACGTTGGTGTAGGAGGCGGTATCGACATCGATGGAAAACGTGGACATCGCGTCGTTCCACGGGGATTTCCACGGTTGGTCGGTGAGAGGGCCGTATCGGTCGCGGGAATGGCCGCCGGTCCCACCTGTGTTAGGGGGTAGCATTCCGAAAATCATGCCGCCATTCTTATCCTTGTTCTCAGCCAGGCCATTTTCGCTGCCCATGCGCTTGGCCTTGGTGAGGGCTGGCGTAGTGCTGCCCTCTGAGGCTTCCATCTTGCCCGCACCTTTAGCTTTGCCGTGCCCAAAGCCCGTGCCAGAGCCACCGCCTTTCCCGATGCCGGTCCCGTTGCCTGAAGTGGCCAAGTCGGATCTCAAGGCGCCAGGGCCGGCTGATGGCGTGGCCGCCGCGGGCATTGCCTCGAGCGTGGTGGGCTCATTTGACAAAATCTCGCCAGCCCCCGCATCTCTAGCAGGTTGAGTTTTCTTCTGCATGGCGAGCGGCGGCAGGGCCGGAAACGCATGTGGCCTAGGCTGGGGGTTGGCCGCCGCAGGAGCGGCATCCAGCGAGGTATCCGCCGGATTTGGAGAGAGACCGGGATGGGGCGACGAAGGCTGGCGGTCATGGTTGGCCAAGGCGGGTAAAGCCTCCATCGGGGCGGCTTCGCGGACGCTATCGGGCAGGGCCGCAAGGGGTCGTTGTTCCCGTGCCTGCCAATAGACGACGGCCCCCACGCTGAGGGCGAGAACGGCGGCGGCGGCCAAAGGTTGGAACCAAGGGCGCTGACGTTTGGCCGCGGGCACGGGAACGGTTAGAGCGGTTTCAATGGCACCTAACAGCGGCTCATCGGCGGCGTTGCGGTGTTGCTCGCGGAGCAGGGAATCGAGCAAGCGGTCGGCGGGATCTTCGGATGGATTCATGAGGGTGAATGGGTTGGGGTTCAGTTGAATTTGGTCAGGCACAGGCGCAGGGCCTCACGGGCCCGTTCGAGTCGTTTGCGCAGGGCGGCGGGGTTCATGGCCAGGGCAGCGGCGGCGTCATCGCTGCTGCGCTCCTCATCGTAGAAGACGCGGATGGCCTCGGCCAGCGGCGGTGGCAGCTTGGCCCGGCATTCGGCGAGACGGGCAAACAGCTCGGCATCCCCGGCATCATAGGGAGCCAGGGTTTCCTCCAAGCGAGAGAGAGCGGCCTCATCGAGACTCACCTCGCGGGCATGCAAGCGGCAATGCTCGCGCCATTTGTTGCGGACAATGCCGCGCAGCCACACCGCAAAATCGCGGGTGACATCGAATTTGCCTAGGCTTTGCCAGGCCGCGACAAATGCGTCCTGCACCAGATCGCGGGCGGTCACTTCGGTGCCGGCCAGTGCCCGGGCGTAAGAAAGCAGCATCAGGTGATGGCGGCGGATCAACTCGGTAAAGCAGTTTCGGTCCATGGCTTGGGGTGGGAGGATGGCGGCGGCTTGCATGGCAGTTCAACCATGATTGCGTCGAGCCCTCGGATATGTGACAATTTTTTTCGGAGTTTGCTGCGGCTTTAAAAATTGCGGATTGCAGACAGAAGAATGAACCGCGGGTAAACGCAGATAAACCTTGATTGAGAGGTTAAAACGGCATTCCAACCAAACCCCAAAACTATGGCTAATGGAGCAAACCACTCACGGGAGAGGCGGATGCGGGAGATCCGCCCGTCCGGTTCGGAGGGGGGCGGTGCTAACGCCCCGTTTGCCCGGGCATTCTGCCCGGAACATCTAACACAAAAACCGGTGCGAACTCAACCGTATGGGTCAGGATGACCGCTCCCCCGGGCAGCGGTCATCCTGAGCGCCCCCGGCCCCCCGGAGCGAGGTTTCGGCCGCCTGGAATCCCCCTGAATTGCCGGAAATCGTCAAATTCGGTCTAAAAACCGGCGGATTCGAAATATACAAAACATTGATGATGAGACACTTATGGAATAATCCCCAACTTTTTCCACTAACATGTGATTTTTAGGTTTGCCATGGCCGGAGGGGTTATTTACAAGCTGGAGACGTCCAAAGACTTGGCGTTGCCCAATCTGCTCCCCGAAACATGATTTCCCGACTCCTCCCCCTCGCCGCCGCGGCGCTCATCACCCTGATCCTTGCCAGTTGCGGCGATACGGGTTTAGCCATTCTTCCCAAGTCCTCCATTCTGGGAGCTGGCTTCTTCGCCCACGCGGAAAGTTTTCCCACGGCGGCGCCATCGGCCAAGGCCCTGGCCGACGCGGCCGCCAGGCCGAAAGACCGCCACCATATGCCGGTCTATGCGTTCAGTGACCGCACCCGCATCGTTCGCACCACCGCCTACACTTGCACTGAATCCGACCACTTGGTTTACGGCAACAGCAATGCCACCGGCACCCCGCTGCGTTATACCAACCGCGTCCGCAGTGCCGCTGCGGATTGGTCGTTCTACCCGGTCGGCACCGTGTTCCGCATTTCCGGCCTGCCCTATTTGTATGTGGTCGACGACTACGGTTCGGCCCTCGCTGGCAATGCCACGGTCGATATTTACGAACCCAGCAAGGATCTGATGAACGTCTGGGGCAGTCGCAACGTCGAAATGACCGTTGTGCAATGGGGTTCGTTCAACCGTAGCGCGGAGATCCTCGGCAAGCGTACCAACTATCCGCATTGCCGCCAAATGCTCTCCAACATCGTCCGCCAACGCCCGGATCTCGGCAAAGTCGCCAAACTCTGAGCGATTTCCGCCGCCGACCTGGCTGGCACGGCACATTTCGAGCAAGTGGTCACACAGGCCGAAACCGGTGACGTCGGTCATGGCGCAGGTGAGGTTCTTGGTGGCAAGGCTAGCGACTCGCCATGAAGCGCCAAGGGAAAAGACGCCGTTCATGTCGCGGCGACCACCGGTCGCCGATTCCACCACCTACTTCATGTCTTTGCACGCTGCGACCGGTGATCGCCGCCACAGCGCTTTGCGCGCGCATTTTCCCATTGCGCGTGGCGGCGGGAGTGGGCAGCTTGGGGTCGCCGGGGGTGGCATGGATTGCCGCCCGGATCATATCGGTAAAATTGACACTGAACGCAAGGTCCTCTCATGCAACCGCTCCTTACCCCCCTGATTTTGTTAGCCATCGTTGCCATGGCGCCGCTGGTGCGCGGCGCGGACTCGCCCCGCCGCACCCTTTCCCTTGATGGCATCTGGCAGATAGCCGAGGGCAAGCTGGATCCGGCGCCAAGCGTGTTTGAGCGGACGGTGCCGGTGCCGGGCTTGGTGGACATGGCCCAACCGGCGTTTGACGATCCGGGCCCGAAAGTTGGCAACCGCGAGCTCCTGCCGTCCAAAGACAAGCGGCGCGACGCGTTCTGGTATCGCCGGTCCTTCAATCTCGACGGCCCGGTCCCGCCGGTAGCCATGCTCAAAATCGGCAAGGCGATGTTCGGCTCGCGGGTGATCCTGAATGGTAAATCGTTAGGTGAGCACGCACCGAGTTTCACGCCGGGATACTTTGATTTGAAGGACGCGCTGAAGACCGGTGAGAACGAATTGCTCATCCGGGTTTGTGCGGACCGCGACACGGTGACGCGGGCCATCCCCTCCGGCTTTGATTTTGAAAAGGAACGCTACATGCCGGGCATCTTCGACTCGGTGGAGTTGGTTCTATCCGGCACCCCGCGCATTCTCAACGTGCAGACGGTGCCGGACGTCGCCAACAAGACCGTCAGGGTCCAGACGCAAGTGCGCAATGCGGGCCCGGAAACCACCACCGGCCTCAACTTCGTGGTGCGCGAGACCAAGTCCGGCAAGGTGGTCGGCAAGGCGGCCACCGCCAATGAACCCCTCGCCGCCGGCGCGGAGAAATTGTTGGACGTGCGGATTCCCATCGAAGCTTGCCGGCTGTGGTCGCCGGAGGATCCGTTCCTCTACACGCTCGAAGTGACAAGCCCCGGCGATTCCCTGGAGACCCGCTTTGGCATGCGTGAATTCAAGTTTGATCCGGTGACGTGCAAGGCGATGCTCAACGGCAAACCGTATTTCATGCGCGGCAGCAATATCACGCTCTATCGTTTTTTTGAGGACCCCAACCGCGGCAACCTGCCATGGGACGAAAAATGGGTGCGCCAGTTGCATCGCCAGATCAAGGAGATGAATTGGAATTGCCTGCGCTACTGCATCGGGTTTCCGCCGGAAATGTGGTATCGCATCGCCGACGAGGAAGGCATCCTCATCCAGGACGAGTTTCCCATCTGGTTCGGCGGGCCCGGGTGGAGCGAGTGGCCCAAGGAGCTCAAGCGCAACCAACTGGCACTGGAATTCAGCGAGTGGATGCGCGAGCGCTGGAACCACCCGTGCGTCGTCATCTGGGACGCCAGCAATGAAACCATCAGCAGTGAAACCTCGCCCGCCGTCAGCCAGGTGCGCGCCCTGGATCTATCAAACAGGCCGTGGGACAACAGCTACTCCGCCCCGCTGGAACCCGGCGACACCTTCGAGTCGCATCCCTATCATTTCATGAATTCCGGCTTCAAACTGCGCAATCTTGCCGGGGAGAGTCCGGTGCCGCAGGGTAGCGCGCGCAAAAACGATGAGAAACACCCGGTCATCATCAACGAATATGGCTGGCTCTGGCTCAACCGCGACAGCACCCCCACCACTCTAACGAAAGATCTCTACAAAAACCTGCTTGGGCCCGATTCCACGCCCGCCCAACGGTTCGAGCTGTATGCGCGCTACCTCGCCGCGGAGACCGAGTTCTGGCGCGTCCACCGCAAGGTGGCCGCCGTCATGCATTTCACCGCCCTTGGGTATTCGCGGCCCGACGGCCAGACCAGCGACCACTGGCTCGATGTCGAAAAACTCACCTGGGAACCGAACTTCCAACACTATGTGCGGGATGCCTTCGCCCCGGTCGGCCTCTGCGTGAATTTCTGGAAAGACTCCTTGAACATCAGTGAGAAAGTCAAGGTGCCCGTCATTCTCATCAATGATCTGGACCAGCCATGGACGGGTCCGGTCGTGTTTGTTGTTAGGAAGGGCGATCAAGTCATCTCACAGGTCAAACAAGACTGCCGCATCGAGTCGCTTGGGCGCGCCGAAGTGAGCTTCGAAATCACCCTGCCCGCAGATCCCGGCCGTTACACGCTGGACGCGGAATTGCACGGCGCAAATGACCAGGCGGTCCATAGTGTGCGCGTGATCGAGTGCATCGGTCCCGGGCACTAAGGGCGCCACCGAGTGGGGGCACGCCATCCGCGAACTGCAGGTGTTTGAGTGATGCCTCCAGAATACGGCAAATCCTGTCTGAGAAGTTGGTTTATCGTAAGTGTGTGAGAATAATCAAGGAGGGGCGATTTGCCTGATGAGTTCCAATGAGTCAATCAGGCTATCTGCGCTCCGCTGCGGTTCCGAATCGCCCACGACCATGAGCAGACAATGGGCAGCGTCTAGTCTCCAA
>JBAXPF010000279.1:0-5613 GCA_037132955.1 Verrucomicrobiota bacterium
AGGAGGGGCGATCTCCGAATCGCCCACGACCATGTGCTGACAGTGTGAAGCGGATCTCTCCCGTTATCGGCCCAACATGGGCAACGGCGATTCGGAGATCGCCGCTCCTTGAAACCCTTGCCTGCCCGTGTCTGCTTCCTCCGCACACGGGCAAGCTGCCCGCGCCCCTCTGGGAGCCCTCGACAAACCCTAATCACCCGCCGCCTCCCCGATGTAATGGTTAGGTCCATGAAGGACGGGAAAGGATTTCACCGCTTCTGGTTCATCCTTGGGAATTCCCAAACCGAAGAAACAGGCATCACCTAACATTCCAAGCCATTGTCGGCCTTCCTGCTCCGCCCGTTTTTGGAAACCCTCGCGTGCGGCCTTTTCAAAGTAGGGCCTTGACTCGTTCTCACGAGTGTTGCCTGTTGCAAGAGGGATTTCATAGGAAGTGATAACGCGGATCTATCACGCTGGACTTGGCAAGTCCAGTTCCATGTTAATGGAGCCAGCGCCTACGGGTGGATGACACAAATCAAGGAGGGGCGATCTCCGAATCGCCCACGACCATGTGCTGACAGTGTGAAGCGGATACCTCCTGTTATCGGCCCAACATGGGCAACGGCGATTCGGAGATCGCCGCTCCTTGCAACACCCGCCCGCCCGCTCCGGCATTACGGGGTGGGCTTGACCTGCTTGGCAGCGGCTTTTCTAGCAGATTTCTTGGCGGCCTTTTTGGCGGCTTTTTTGGCGGGCTTCTGCACCGGGGTTTTGGCTGCGGCGGTGCCGTCGTCGGCCGGCTTTGCGGCAGGTTTCTTTTCCGGGCGGGCCGCGAATTCGAAGCCGATTTTGCCGGCGGCGGGGTCGAAGGTGAGGTGGGCGTCGAACTTGCGTTTGGTGCGGTTGGAGACGAAGCCGCGGAGGAGGTCGGTCTTGCCTGCGGTGAGCAACTTGAAGACTTGGTCGGCGGGGATGTCACGCTGCAGGATGGAACGGCCGATGCGGATGCCGTGGGGTTCCTTTTTGGTGACCAGGCCGGGAAGGTGATAGGCCTTGTCGGTCTGATAGATATCGATTGTCCGGCCGTCGGTGAGGGTGGCTTCGCCGATGATCTGCTCGGCGGTGAGTTCGGGAGCGGCCTCGCGGTCATCGTTGTCGAAGACAAAGTTGACCTTGAATTTGGCATCCAGGCCGAGACCGGCATCAAACGGTTTGTTGAATTTGGATCTAAAGCCGGTGAGCGGGCCGACAAAGCGGGTGGTGATGAGTTGGAGGGCCTCCTGGTCTGTTAGAGCGCGGCCGGCGATGTGTTTTTTGATTTGGAATTTGCACTCCGGTTCGCGGCATTCGTAGGTGGCGTCGGTTTGTTTGAGGCCGTGGGCGCCGCAGATCGGGCAGGTGGCGGGCAGGTCGGGGAAGGGCTGGCTCTTGGCATCGGCGGCGAGTTTGCGGGCCTTGGCGACGATGTCGTTGGTGTAGGCGATGATTTCGCGCATGAAGTCGGCGCGCTGGAGGTGGCCGTGCTCCATTTGGCGGAGTTTGAATTCCCAATCGCCGGTGAGCATGGGCGAGTAGAGGCCCTCGATATCCATTTGGCGGACCAAGGCGATGAGGCGCATGCCGCTGCCGGTGACGTGGAGGTCGCGGCCGTCGCGGGCGAGGTATTTTTGGGCGATGAGGCCTTCGATGGTGGCGGCGCGGGTGGCCGGAGTGCCGAGGCCGCGCTCGGCCATGGCTTCGGCCAGTGCTTCATCGTCGATGAGTTTGCCGGCACCTTCCATGGCGGACAGCAGGGTGGCCTCGGTCATGCGTGCCGGCGGCTTGGTCGTTTCGTGGACGACCTCGATGGCGGCGACCTTGGCAGACTCGCCGGGCGTGACGGGGACGAGTTCGTCTTTGCCTGAGGCGACGCCGGGGCGGCGGCCATAGACCTCGAGCCAACCGGGTTTAACGAGGACGCGGCCTTCGGTTTTGAAAACGTCGGTGAGCGAGGGATGGGCGATGCGGGTGAGGCGGGTGGTTTGCTCAAACTCGGCGGCGGGATAAAAGACAGCGATGAAACGCTTGACGATGAGGTCGTACACCTTTTGTTCGGTATCGGAGAGCTTGGCGATATTGCCGGTGGGAATGATCGCAAAATGGTCGGATACCTTTTTGTTATCAAAAATGCGGCGGGACTTGCTGAGGTGGGGGCCGTGGTCCTGGCCCCCGTTGAGGACGGCGCTCGCGTATGGGGCGACCTGCAAGCTGCTGGCGGCGATGTCCCGCATGGTATCGCGGACGTTGCCGGTATAATCTTCCGGGAGGTAGCGGGAGTCCGTCCGCGGATAGGTGATCATCTTGTGCTTCTCGTAGAGCGCCTGGGCGATTTGCAGGGTGCCTTTGGCGGAGAACGGCGCCTCGCGTTGCAGGGTGGTGAGGTCGTAAAGCTGAGGGGCAATCTGCGATTGGGCGCGCTTTTCCTCGGTGACAAGGCCGGATTGGCCTTCGCAACGGGCGCGGATGGCCTCGGCAACGGATTGCTCCCAAAGGCGCTCAGGTCGCGAGTGCGGGTTGGTCTCATCCTTTTTCCAGCCTACATCGATCCATTTGCCCGGATAGTGGCCGGCGGCGATGGCAAAGGTGGCTTGCACCTCGAAATACGGGGTCGGCGTGAATGCTTGGATTTCCGCTTCGCGGGTGGCGAGGATGGCGAGGGTGGGGGTTTGGACGCGGCCGGCGGCGGTGATGTTGAAGCCGCCGTGGCGGGAGTTGAAGCAGGTCAGCGCGCGGGTGGCGTTGAGGCCGACGAGCCAGTCGGATTCGGACCGGCACTTGGCGGCATCGGCGAGCGGGCGCATCTGGGACTCGCTGCGGAGGTGTTCCCAGGCTTCGAGGATGGCGTTGTTGGTCATGGATTGCATCCACAGGCGTTGGACCGGCTTGGCGATGCCGCCGATGTCGAGGATGTAGCGGAAAATCAATTCGCCTTCGCGACCGGCGTCGCAGGCATTGACGATGCGGTCGATGTCCTTGCGTTTGGCGAGTTTGAGGATTTGTTTGAGGCGGACTTCGGAGTCCGGGATCGGATCCAGGTCGAAGGATTCCGGAATCGCGGGAAGCACCTCGAATTTCCACGGCAGTTTTTTGCCGTTGGGCCCCATGGGCATGCGGAGTTCGACGAGGTGACCAACGGCCGAGGTGATGACGGCTGCATCGTTTTCGTAGAAAATATCGCGGCCGGTGCCTTGTTTGTCGAATTTTCCGAGCGGCTTGGCCAGGGCGCGGCTCAAGTCATTCATGACGCTGGGTTTCTCGGCGATGATGAGTATTTTTCCCATGGTGGATGGCAGCGGTAAGGGCTGTGGCGTCAGGGACTAGGCTTGAAATGCGGGACTTGGCAAGCGGATTGTGGAAATATTGGCGAGGAAGCGCTTGGCGTGCAGCGGCACGTGCGGGAAGGTCCGGGACTCAATAGGGGCCTCCAACCAAGACCCGCCGCTCCCGGTCTAACGGTAATTGGCGGGCCGCCGGACACGCATGTGACTGGCGGTGCCCCTTGCTCCCTCGGGGGGGGTCAGGGGCGGTCGGCGGTCGGTGCCGGCGGGCTTGGAGCGGTCATGGGTGGTGCCGGGCCAGCGGGGCGGACCGCCTCCGCATGTTCCCTGCCGCTCCGCTCCAACGCCGCCCGCCAAGCGGGGGCGGGGGCGGCGTTGCCCGCGCTGCCGGGGTCCGGCAGCGGCGTGCCGCTGAACTTGAGTTTTTGCAACAAGGCGCGGAAGACGACGCGCTCCTGGGGCATGAGGGTGGACCAATCGACCTTGTCTAACAATGATGTCGCGGCGGCGGTCTCGCCGAGCATGAGGCGGGCGGCGCCCTCCAGTGCGACAGTCATCTGCGGGTGAATGCGGGGGTTGTTGCGCAACTGCGGCAAACGGGTCAGGGCGTCCGCCGCCCGGTTGTCGAGGATCTCAGCCATCATCAGGGTGGAATAAAACTCCGAACGTTCCGGATACGCCGCCACAGATTGCAACAGCTTGGTGACCACCTGTGCGGGTGGCAGGGTGCCGTGGAGCAGCGCGAGGTAGTGGTAATTGTTGAGCAAGCCAGGGTCGTTAGGTTCGAACCACGAGAGAGTCTGATACATCGCCAGCAAGTCCTCGGTTCGGCCAGCGACAGCCAGCGAGTTGAGAACCGGCACCAGATCCTGGTAAATCGGCAAGGGCCCCCATCCCATCAGGAAGGCCGCCAGCCAGGCGTCTTGGCTGGCAGCCACGGCCCGGTGGCGGGTGGCAAACCAAGCGATGTCGATGAAGCGGTTGTGGTGGGTGTCACTGGTGGCGTGATTCATCGCCCGGGTGATGGCGGCCTCGGCGGCAGGGGAATTGCTGCGAAGCCACGCCAACTCCGCCCGCATGAGTTCAAGCTCGATGGGATCGGTGGCCGGAGGGGGGGATGCCAGGCTGGCCTCAACTTGTGTCTCCTCATGCAAATCCAACAGGATTCGCAAACGGGCAAGAAAAACCTCCGGGCGGGAATGGGCCGGCGCCTCGAGGAGGGTTGCCGCCTGGCTGGCGCGACCGTGCTTTGCCAGCCAGGCACCGAGCGTGGCGGGGTCGTCCGGCAGGAAGCGGCTGATAGCCGCTGCATACATGGCATCGGCGGCTTCCGCTTGGTCGGGGGTGGTGGGTTCCAGCGCCAACAGATGGTGCTTGGCAGTAACGGCGGGCAGGGGTTTGAGCCACGCCTGGAGGTTCGGCAGTGGCTCCCCCGCGGCGAGGCCGCCGGCCACCTCTCCTAACAAAATCAGGGCGGCCATGGCTTCCGTATCCGCCTTGGTGGCGATCAGACCCGCGAGCATCCTGCGGGCTTCCGCCACGCGTGCGGGAGACGGGCGGGCGCAAAGCACGCGCAGCAATTCGAGCCGGACTTCGGCCCCGGCGGTGTTATCCAACACCTTGCGCAGGGCCTTTTCTGCATTGTCGGTGTCCCCGCGCGTGACCAACAGGGGGGTGATGGCTGCCACAAAGGCGGCATCCTTGCGCAGTTCCGGCGGCAGGTGGGAATAAACAGAGAAGGCGACCGCATGCGGCCCTTGGCGTGCCAGCACCCGGATACATTCCAAGCGGTCCTCGCGCGGCGTGCGCTTGTCCGAAGCCAGTTGCACCACGGCCATGCCTGCTGCGGGTTCTTCGAGCCTGCCGATGGCGCGGACCCACAGGCAGTAGGCGGCGAAGTCACCCGGGCGTGCCAATAACACGCTGCGGGCTTTGTCGCGCGCCGTGACCCAATCCCCGGTGCGTGCCGCCGCCTGCGCCGCCTGGAAATTCATCTCAATCCGGTGCCCGCGGTAGGCGCGGTAGGCGGGCCTGGCCAGGAGGCCCAACCCGGCGCTGACCACGAGCGCGACGATGACCCAGATGGAGATCCTCCGGCGTCCGATTTTGAGGGTGGTGCGCGAGCGCCGTTTGCTACGCCGCCGTTTGCTACGGCGGCGGCGGTGGGTGGAGGGCTGGTCGTTCATGAGAGGGCCGTGCCGTATCCTTGAGACCGGCGTTTGAGGTGTTGGATTTCGGTGCTCGCATGCTGAACCGAGCCACGGCGGTGAGGAGACAGGGGGGGCGGGCAGATTCAACGCACGTCGGCCGCAAG
>JBAXPF010000280.1:0-5610 GCA_037132955.1 Verrucomicrobiota bacterium
ACCTCGTGTTCATCCGGCATGCGTGAGCGCAATTCAACCAAGGCCGGCGTGGCCACCGCACGCGCACCATCCGGCGAGGCAGTCCACAGCCTGAGCGATTGCCCTTCGGGAAGGGCTGCGAGGGACGATGCCCCAGTCTCACCCGTTTGGATGAGCTGGCCCAGAGCAGCGATGGTGGATTTTGGAAACATGGATTACTCGGTGTCCGGTGCGGTTTGCGCCAGCAGCGCGTAAAGGGCGTCTACATCGGGGAATAGTGGCGGCAGGTCCGAAATATCAAGACCTTGGCGGGTCACTCGACTGAGCATAGCGCGGTCGAAAGAAGGATCTCCACGTTCTAAGGCATTTTGTGCGCTGACCAAGTCGGTCTCGGTGATTTTGCCTTCTATCAGAGATTCGACCAGGAGCGCGGCGGCGGTAGTGAGTTTCTCAGCAGCGAAATACATCGCTTGCGCTTGCTCCAAATTTCGACCGAGAAGATCCGCATCATCATGCCAAGGAACCACGACATCCAAGACATCGGCTGCATCAATGCGCGGAAGTGTAGATCCATTCGCCAATGGTTGAAACTGCCCAACAGTACATTGAAGCTTGAGAACGCCGTAGATGAACCAGCCGCTAACACCTGGCTTGGGTTTCACACAAAGCAGTTCCGTGGAGCCGACAGCCCGAGCAAGCTCGGCGGGAATGTAGCTGACCTTATTTAGGTATGGCCTCAGTTTGGAGATCACCGGTCCCTCGCGGAGGACTCTTGATGAACCCTCGACTTCAGCGTGTGCAATTTTGACCGGAGCGAGTTGTGACGTGGTGGATGAGATCGAATCTAGTCCAATGTAATCGTCCCCCGGACCAAACGAATCCGTTACCGTCGCTTCGATTGACGCAACTTCTGTTAGCTCTTTGCCTCCTGTATTCTTAATTGCAGCTCGGATACGAAGGCGTTCCGGATTGAATGCCCCAGGGTTGAGATTACGACGTAAGCTGGCAGGCGCCACTCTACTAGAGCGACCAAATTCCTGTTGGCTACCGAATACTTCAGGGCACTGTTGGCGTATGATTTCCACAAAGTCCGCTTCAAGCATTCCTGCACGCTTCCGCAATCGTTCTGCTTGCCTTACTTTGTCGCCGAGAAACATCTGGGCCTTAGAATCTAAATCTGGAAATGGGATGGATTCTAGATCGGCTCGGGCAATATAGTCAATGATGGTGTTGCTGCACAGACGTTCTTTGAGAACTTTCCCAAAGCTTCCAATAAGGAAAGCAAACACGTAACCGCTGTCGATTCGATCCAAAAGCAGAGCTTTGAAAAAAGAGCCACTGACAAGGAACGGTTCTTCGAGTCGCGATGGAACAAGAGCCAACTTTTTGACATTGCCTTTTACTTCAATGAGCAATTCACCTGCTTGAGCGATGCCTTTCGGATAGTCAGTGAAGTATGATTTAGGGACCCTTAGACTTTGGCTTAATCTGAATCCGCCAATGGAATCGACGTCAGTTGGAGCGAGGAACGCGGCGGTCTCGGATTTATCTAAATTCTTAACGTCATCAATCCCGTGATAGACGACCCGGTATCCTTCCTGCATTGCATCACCCAAACGTATCCACGCGCCTAGCGCCTTAATACGGCGAACAGTTGCAAGCGCCCTTGGGCTATAGAACTCAGGATCCAAACGGGCTTCCAACTCAGATGTCACTTTTACGCTAAACATCTTTATTTACCTCTCGTGTAGTTGCCGGTGATGATCGCGAGGTCATTGGGCAGACCCTTGCTGTAATCCTCGACGTTGTTCTTCACCTCATAACCGAGCGTGTCGGCCACGGCCATGAAGACATCGCCCTGCGGTTCCTCGGCAAACTTGGTCGGGTCGTCTTTGCGGGCCTTGCGCTTCTGAAGGTAGAGCACGCTGGTCTTGGCACCGGTGCCGGAGAGCTTGAAGGTATCGGAGGGCAGGCTGATAACCGCCTTGACGATGGCCTTGCCACCGAGGAACTGGCCGGTCTCCTCGTCCTTTTTCCCCATGATGTATTCACGCACGTAGCGTTCACCTGAGTTACAAAGGATGCCGTCGGGCAAGACAATGAAGAGTCGGCCGCCGGGTTTGAGGAGCTGGATGCAGCGGTCAATGAAGAGCACGGCGGGGTCGATGCTTGCCGCCTTGACGGTGACCCAGTTTTTAGCGGAAGGCTTCCCGCCCATCGCCATTCCCGACACGGTCGGCTCGTAATCAAAAAGGGGTTTGATGCCCGTCTTATACCAGGTAAAGCCTGCCCGAGTGTAGGCGTCTTTGTGTTTCCCGGTGGGGATCAAATCGGTGCGGTAGTGAAAGAGGATCTTTTCCATTTCCTCTTCGTATCGCTCCTTGGCATCCGCCTGGCCTTTGCCGAACTTCGGCGTGCCGAAGGGTGGATTGATAGTAAGCAGATCGAAGCTGCAGGGCTTGAGCCGATCCGTAGTCAGGGAGTTATCCGTGTAAAAGACCTGGGCACGAGGCGCACCGCGCAAGGCGAGATTGAGCCGGGCGAGGGTGACCATCATCGGTGCCGCATCGGCCCCCACCAAACCGTGGTCACGGAACGAGCGCTTGAGACGCTCCCGCTTTTCATCGGGCATCGGCAGATCTTCGAGGGCGCGGTCGTAGTGAGCGAGGAGTTTGACCTCGAAACCACCTGAGCCACAGGCGATGTCACCCGCACGGAAGTCCACTTGGCCGCCTTTTTCCGCCGTGAGGATTTCGGGGGTCTCTTTTTTGATGTCGTGGAAGGCGATCTCCATGATCGCCTCCTTAACGGGATCGGGCGTGAGGTAGATGGCAAAGCCGCCCTTGGATTCAAAGTTGCCACGCAGGAAAACATCGAATGCACGTCCGAGCGCATCACCGGAAATATCCAGCATGGTGCCCTCCTTCTTAACGACCTTGCCATTGTTGTCAGTGACCGGGCCGAGATTCTGGATCAGCTCTAGCAGCGTGATGTAGTTGCGGTGCTGTTCGAGGCGAAGGTGGGTGTTCTTATCGAAGATGGCGTGAGGCTCCCCCTTGTCATCGGTGACGATATAGTCGGGGTGTGATTTGAAGGCCTCGAACGCCGCATGGATTTGCGCCACGGCCTTGGTTGCGTGTTCCTTAACGTAGGCGGCATTGAACACATCATCCAGCAGGTATTTCTTTCCCTCGTGTTCAAAGGTCTTGGTTGCGGTTTTGTGCTGAAGCCTGAACGATTCAAGGAATAGCGTCTTGGCGGTTTCCTCGATGATGTCGTTCTTGCCGTTCACGCGGTCCTTCACCGTCTGATAGACCTGCTCGTGGAAGGCGTTGAAGCCCTTCATCAAGCGGTCATACTGCTTGAGCGACCAGCGGCGGAGCGGATCGCGCTTGAGCTGGCGGTAGTCGCCGATGACATCAATCGGCGGAAGCGGGTCGATCTCGTGGGCCGGATATTCGAGATCGAATACCGCCTTCTTCTCGTCCCCATCAGAAACATAGGCGAACTTGGGGTATTCGTTTTCCGGAATCTCCGTGGGCAGCAACTCGAACAACCGGGTCTCCACCCAGTTGGCGTTGACCTTGTCCCACTGGTCACTGGCGACAAGCAGTAGGAAGACGCGCGGGGTCTCATTCCCCTTGGGTCGCGCCCAAACAACGCAGGCCTGCTCCCCGGTGGCGGTGGCAGTGAGGGGCAGTTCGTAGTCAAAGCCCAAAGCCTTGAGCTTGCCCTTGAGCGGCGTGAAGAGATCCTTGGGATCGGGTTCTTTATTGGTCTTTTTGGCCATGGTCGTATTTTTGTGAAAGTTTTGCGAATTCAGTGAGGTCACTGGATGCCAGCGAATTTCTTCATTTGGCTCTCAAGCAAGATGCCGCCTGTTGTCATATTCGGCTCGAACACTGCGTAAGTGCCGTCGGTGGCTATTTCGGCCCTCTGGTAAAGTTGGAGATATTCGCTTCCATGAAATTGACCGTAATCGTCTGCAACCGGGATGATCATTACCTGATCTTCGCCTTTGATTTGGTCAGCGATACCAATTTCCCAGGGAACCCATTTCGACGCCAACGCATTTTTCGTGGCTAATACCATGAAGATAGACAGATCTTTGATCCGTTTTTTGATTTGAGCCGCAGTTGCGCGGCTCGTGATGCGCGGCATCTGCTTATCATTCCAATCCACGTAAACAGATATTCCTAGCGTCTCGAAAAAAGCAATTAGTCCTTCTACGTGTTCCTCATCTTCTTGACAGTGACTGTGAGAAAGGAAGACTGTTAGCTTTGCTTGGGAACTAGCGGTTTTCACGTGGGAAAACGACTTGTACCGTTGCCTGGAGGCATAATTTTTGAGCTGACTTTCTGTGATGTAGGCCATTGTGTCTGTTCCTATTTATTTTCTCATTTTTCCAAGAATGCTGAAGATCGCTTCGATCCAGTCGTCTTCGGTTTTGCTTCCATCCTGAAGTAGTGCGAACTCACTGGTGACATCGTCGCCGCCAAAGTACTTCGGTAAATCGGACTTGATTTCGTCCCAAATCTTCGCCGCCATGTGGCCAGTACATGGCACTGGAATCAGCAGGTGATTGCGCTCTTTCGCCTGCTCGAATTCGCGCGCCATGCCGTCGGCCATCACCACAGTATTGCTGATCGGATCGAACTTGTTCCCAGCAAGGAAAATCGTGGCCCCCGATTGCTCGGCCATTTCCTTCCGGATGCGCTTGTATAATTCATCGCGTTCAGGCCCCTTGGGGACATCCTGAGGAAAAACCCTCAGAAGCAAGCGTTGGCCTGCCTTGGCATTCTTGTCGTGGTAGGCGGCCTCGTGGGCCCCGAGAATGCAAGCGCCACCCACTCCCAAGCCATAGCCCGAGACTAAATTGTAACCGCGCAGCACCAATTCCTTGCCAATGCGCCGAGCCAGAGATTCCAGTTTGTCTTTGCCCAATGGAAGGAAATCATGCGCGCTACCGGAGACGAAGACATTCTTCGTCACTGCCCGTCGAACCAATGTTTGCATCATTTCTTCGATTTCTTCGAAGCCGTCGATGGCAACTGTTTGGATGCCGAAGCGCTTCAGATCCGTGACACGATGTTTGAAGCGTGCCAAGGCACGGTCGTGGCGTTTTATCTCTTCGGGATCTGTGGCCTTGATGCCAACAGGTTTTTGCGGACGCCGCATGATGCAGTAATGATTCCGGAGTGCACCTTTCAACATCCGCCGCAAACGGCTCAGGATATACTCGATGTTGGGGTCCGTGAAACTGAAGCCCATGAAGAGGAAACAGTTACGGGTGAGATCAGTACGGAGGATTTCGGTGAAAGCCTCCCGATCAACATCGTAACGCTCATAATCATCCTTGGTTAAAACCGCGTGGTCCGGATCACTGACATCACCGTGCATCTTGTAAACGGTCACGTCCGCGTTCCGCAGGCGCAGCGTGAGTTGACCTGGTGAGAACTTGACATCGACGCGCTTGTCCACGTTGTCATACGACTTTTCGATGAGCGTGTCGTAGTTGGTAGTCCAGACGACTTCAATCGGCAACTGGGCCATTAACTTGTGGTTGGGCGACAAGGTGGCGCGCTTCGTAAACTCTTCGATGATTGCGGTATTTAACCGGTGGCGGTTTCC
>JBAXPF010000281.1:0-5580 GCA_037132955.1 Verrucomicrobiota bacterium
ACCGCATGAGGGAAAGCCTGTTGGATGAATGCCCCGGCATGTCGCCCAAACGCAGGCAGGTGTTGTTGGAAAAATTCGGCAGCGTGGCGCGGCTCAAAAATGCCAGTGTGGCCGAGATTGCCGCCGTTCCTAACATCTCAGCGAAATCCGCCGCGGCGATTCTGGAGTTTCTGCGGCGCGACGCTTAGGGCGCGTCAGCAAACTCTCCAAAGCACGTTATTGGCCAGGTCTTTTTTCAAATTCCTACATCGACGGAGTGGCAGGAATGTCTTAGGATGGGCGCGTGCTCCACGATCCTGGTCATTACGAAGCGCCGCCACCGGCCGCGCCAATTATCCTCAACGATGCCGACAAATCGGTCTTGCGCCGCCTCGCCGCCGAACTCTCCGACATCGCCAGCTTGCCGGTGCACAAGGAAAAGGCGGAATTGTGGCGCCGTCTCAATGACCGGCAGTCGGTCCGTCCGATGGTCTGGATCAACGAGATTCCCTGGCACGAGATGGATGTCAACGACGAGCTCACCTTGCAGACGCGCCATCCGTTCGCGCAGGACCAGGAACGGGAACTACGCCGCACGCTTTACCAATGGCGGCACATGCCCTGCGACATGATCGTCAGCGATTTCCTCGCCTGCCCGCTGGCCATCCACAGCACCGACTTCGGCATCATCGAGGACGTGGACATCGTCCGCACCGATGCCGCCAGCGACATCGTCTCCCGCCATTTCCACAAGCAAATTCACGACTTCGCCGACCTCGACAAGATCGAGATGCCGGTGCTTACGCACAACGCGCAGGCCACCGAGTTCCGGTATCATGCCATGTGCGACCTCTACTCCGACATCATGCCGGTTAGGAAAACCGGCCAGTCCCACATCTGGTTCACGCCCTGGGATTATCTGATCCGCTGGTGGGGCATCGAGGACGCGATGCTCGACATGATCGACCGGCCCGATCTCGTGCATGCCGGCGTCGAGCGGATGGTCGACGCCTGGATGGTCGAACTCGACCAGTTCGTCGCGCTCAACGCTCTGGAACTTGACTCTAACAACACGCGCATCGGCTCCGGCGGCTACGGCTACGTCTCGGACCTGCCCGGCAATGGTTGTGATCCGGCCCACATCATGCCACACAACATGTGGGGTTGCTCGAACGCGCAAATTTTCTCCGAGGTTTCGCCGGACATGCACTGGGAGTTTGCCATGAAGCACGACCTGCGTTGGCTCAGCCGCTGGGGGCTTAACTACTATGGTTGCTGTGAACCGCTCGATGGCAAGGCGGATTTGTTGAAGCAAATCCCCAACCTGCGCAAGGTATCCGTCACACCGTGGTGCAAGACCGCGCGCGCCATCGAGACCCTCGGGCCGCACTGGGTCATGAGCCGCAAGCCCAATCCCGCGATCCTCGCCGAGGATACCTGGCACCCGGACCGCGCCCGCCACGCATTGCGCGATTTCCTCGAGCAAGCGCGCGGTTGCCACGTCGAGTTGATCATGAAGGATATCTCCACGGTCCGCCATCAGCCGCAACGCCTGTGGGAATGGGCCGCCATCGCCATGCAGGAGGCTGGGGCGTGAGGGCGCGGCACCTCCTAGGCGCATTCGTGAGAATGCATCTTGGATGATGGAACGTCAGTGGTTGATCCTGACGCGCATATAGCGGCGAGCGGCGCTGGCAACCGGGACGAGATGGCGCTCAACGACTCGTTCGCGTGTGGCATTGATGGCGGTGACCGATACCTGTTGGGGGGTGTCTGGCCCGGAATGCCAGTTTTCCAGATCGTCACTTGCTTCCACGATATAGCCCAGATCCGCACTGTCTTTCCATCGTGGAAAGGAGATCTGGAGGTAGCCGGATCCTAACGAAACTGACGGCAGCTGTGAGCGGCACCGTTGCGCCCTGGGTTGCGTTGCTGAAGGTTCCGGCGATGAACGCGGGTCCGGTGATTTTCACCACCGTGAGGTGGGTTCCAGGCGTGGGCTCGAATCCAATCGTTAGATTCAACTCACCATCGGCGGTGTATGCGGGGGCCGTCACCGCAACATCGATGCCGGAAGTGAAACTGAACGCTAGATCTGCGGCGGCCGGGGATGCAAAAATCATCCAACCAAGTGCAACCGGCACAAGTGCCAAGGCTTTCTCTGAGGGTACGCATCGTCGGAGCAGCGGTTAGTTCCTAACCTGATTTTTCAGGATATCTAAGAATTCCCACCTCTGCAATCCGGATCACCAAGATCCATGATTTTTTTGGTCCGCGGAATGGACGCGCAAGCCAGATCAGGCGTGCATCAGCAACTCATCAGCCGGGCGGATCGGAGTCCGCCCCTCCTTGAGGCTGCTCGCGCAACTTCCTGCCATCGCGGATGGCCGCGCGGTTGGTGGCTTCCACCTGCTGCCGTTGACGATAGAAATCCTCGCGCCGTTGGTCCTTGGCGCAGGGCGTGAAATCGAGCGTGTCACCCCGCGGTTGGCGGGCGAGGGCGTCCTTGCCCGCTTGCAGGATTGTTAGAGCCTCCTTGTATTGCGGCGAATTCTTATCGAGCTTGGCAAGCGCGGGCGATAGCTCCGGACGGTCGAAGCTGAGCCACGGTCCGTTGCTGGAGGCAAAGTTGTCCTGCGCGCAATTCACGCCGGTTAGGCGGCTGAGTTGACCCAACTGGCCGCCGGTTAGAGGCGAGCGGCCGGCGGGGTTGTTTGGATAGGCGCTGTCGTAGGTCGGGTAGTAAGGTCCGTTGATATCGATCCAGGTGATGACGCGGTCCACACTTTCCTTGTCGAGCTTGAGCTTGTCGAGGCCGGGGCCTTTGTCAGGGGCGTGGCCCTCGAGAAGGACTTTGGCCAGCGGGCTGGCATGCGAGCCCCATGAATACGGTTGCTGGATGCCGGCCGGTCCCGCACCAATGGTCTTGATGTATTTCTTGCGCCACAGCTCGGTGTAGGCGGCATTGAAAAACGGATCGCGGTCACCCGCGAGCAAGAGCTTTTTGCCGGCGGGCTTGTCGAAGTCATGGCATTCCACACAATGCTTGTTGAACACCGGTTGCACCTCGGCCATGAAGCTGAACGAACGGGTGGGCCCATACCATGACTCAAGCGTGCTGGGCTCGCGGCGCAGTGCCAACGGCGGCACGAGCGCCGGCGGCGGTGCGGCCAGACGGTTGTCGTGGCACCCTACGCAGCCGGTCCTTTCGCCCGATTGGGCGACGGTGCCGCTGCGCATCGATTGAATCATCATATCATTCTCATCAAGCAGTTGGAAAAAGATGAAGGTGTCCGCCGGCACCTTGAAATACGCGCTGCCATCAACCTCCACCGGCACCGTGCCGAGAATGCGCTTGGCGGTGAAGTCGTGCCAGTTCATGCCCGGTGCCTGGAAACCCTGGCCAAACCATTTGCCATCGGTCCATGCGCGTTTCTCCGGCGACTCAACGACGCGGATTTTTTTCACCGACCCGCGCTTGACGCCTTGCATGTGAGTCCCCTGATAGACGTCGGTCACATACATCAAGCCACTGGCGTTGTTGTAGTCGCGCCGCACGGGTGTGGTCGGCGGGCGCGCTGTGGTGGCCAGCGGCATGACACTGAAGCAACCGGGTGCCTCGCTGTGGACTAGCAACTCATTGCCGAACACATCCAGGAGATAGATGCCCATGCGGTTTTGCGGGTCGCTGCGCGAGCACAGGAAATACTTGCTGCTCAACGGCCACGGATCCTCATACTTGGGATTGATGCGCCCGAGGCGGTCGCAGTCAAAATGATCACTGTCCCTGAGGCTGGCGCGCACGCCGGCCGGCCAGGTGCGGAGAATGGCGGCGTTGCGGTCGGTGTCGATGTTAGGGTCGATGATCGCCAGCGCGCCCCACATGTTCCCGTGATGGGTGCTGAGGATGCAGAGCATTTGCCAGGTGTCCGGGATGAGGCGCGGGTAATACACGGCCGCGGGGTCAGCCTTGTTGTTGCCCCACAAGATAGATTGCTGGGTGCCGTCTGGGTTGACCGTCCAGAACCCGTGGGCGTCGCCGAAATTCCGGTCCACATATTCCCAGCGTTTGTATATGATGCGCCCGTCGGGCAGCAGCGCGGCCTGGTTCTCGAACAAGGTGCTCTTGGTGATCTGAATGATGTTGGAGCCGTCGCCGTCCATGCGGAAAAGGTTGGCGCCGATGTCCTGGCTGCACATGTTGAACTTCGGCTCGCGGGTGGAGGAAAAAACGATGCCGCCATCCGGCAGATAGATCGGATCAAAGTCGCTCACATCCGCGGCGGAGGTGAGTTGTTTGAGACCGCTGCCGTCCGCGTTGATCTCGAAGATATGCAAATTCTCCTTGGCGGTGCGGCGCATCGCAAAGAGGATTTTCTTGGCGTCGAAGTGGACGCAGGGGCTGCGCACGGTGCCCTGCGGGGTTTCAACCAGCGTGCGGATTGCGCCTGAGGCAACATCCAACATTTTGAGCGCGCCACCGGGGGCGAATTTGCCGTCGGTGGCCTCACCGACCTGGAACAAGGTGTCGATGGCATGATAGATGGCGGCATACTGGGGCCGCGCCACGAACACGAGCGGCTGGCCACTCACCAGCGGATTGGCTAACAACGCCCGCCGTTGCAGGTCGGCGAGCTGCGCCGGCAATGCCGTCTTGTCCGCCGCATCATCGGCGGCAGTTTTTTGCAGTTCATCGAGTTCCTGCAAAAAAGCCGAGCCGCCGGGGTAGCGCTCGCCAAAAGTTGTTCTCAAATCCTCCACTGCCGAACGCAGCGCCTCGAGGGGCACCGCGCTGCCGGCGCCGCCTTGGGGTGTTAGAACCCGTTTGCGCTTGGCGAAGTGCTCGCTGCTGGCTTGGGCGTCGAGGCGTCCACTGGCGGCGACGTCATCCAAGGTGACGTGTCCCCAGCCGCCGCTGCTGCCATCGACCACCCGCAGGAAGACTTTTTGTCCCACCAGAGCCGGCAGGTTCCATTGGATGCGGGACATCACTTCGCTGCCCTTGCCGCGGGCCTGGATGTGTTCCTTGCCGTCGAGCGTGCACAGCGCGACGTAGGTGTCCTGGGCGCCGCCGCCACCGATGAGAAACGAGACCTGCGGCGCGTCCAACGTGAAAACCGGCGACTCGATCACGCCGCGCTGGACATCGGCGGTAGCACCGTTGGCACCCTCGACCGTGGACAGATGGGCCTTGCCCTGGCGCGAGGCATACACGCCTTTGTTGTGATATTCCGGGCGATCGGTCACCACGCGGGCGAACTGACCCTCGACGACTTTCCAGCCTTGGAGGTCGCCGGTCTCAAAGTCAAAGCACAACTGACCCGCCGGCGGTGCGGCGGGCTCCGCACCACGGGCAGTGGGCGCGATCCCAAGTGCGGCAGCCAAAATGGCCGCGCCCGTGGCCTGTCGGAAAATAAGTTTGATCATGCGGTAATTTGTGGGTGCGCAAGACTAATGCCTGCCCCGCCAAAAGCAATGCGTATCATGCGACAACGATTCAAGGAGCGGCGATCTCCGAATCGCCGTTGGCCATGGAAGGTCAATGATTGGAGACTAGACGCTGCCCATTGTCTGCTCATGGTCGTGGGCGATTCGGAACCG
>JBAXPF010000282.1:0-5580 GCA_037132955.1 Verrucomicrobiota bacterium
GGCTTGGGACGAGGTTGCGCAATGGTGCGACGCAGCCCGCGTGCGGCGCGGAATGCGTGACAATCGGGTGGGCATCCTTGGCCACTACTACGACGGCATGCTCGACGTTTACAGCGACATGACGCAACAGGCGGCCGTCTTCGGCAACCATTTCGCCTTGCTGGAAATGTGCGAGTTGCACGCCCGGCGCGAGGCCGTGGACGAGACCGCGATTGCGGCCAAGGTCGCCGAATTCCAGCGCGTCTTTGAGGTGTCGGCCGAGTGTGAGGCGTCCGAGTTGCACCGGGCGGCGCAGACCTCGGTCGCGCTCGACGCGCTGGTCGCCAAACACCGGCTTGGCTCGTTAGCCTATTATTACGAAGGGGCGCCGGGCGGAGCTTATGAAAATATCGGCACCTCGGTCATCGCGGGCAACACGCTGCTCACCGGCCGCAGCGTGCCGGTGGCCGGCGAGTGCGAAGTCAAAAACGTGCAGGCCATGAAGATCATGGACCTGCTCGGCCGCGGCGGCTCGTTCAGCGAGTTTTACCTCGGGGATTTTATCGACGACGTGGTATTCTGGGGCCACGACGGCCCGGCGCATTTCGCCATTGCCGGGGGCAGGGTCGGCCTCGTGCCGGTGCCGGTTTACCACGGCAAGCCGGGCAAGGGCCTCTCGATTCAGATGAGCGTGAGAAATGGTCCGGTGACCTTACTCTCCGTGGTGCAACGCGCCGAGGGCAAATTGGTGCTGCTCGTGGCCGAGGGCGAAGCGGTTCCCGGGCCGACCCTGCAGATCGGCAATACCAACAGCCGTTATCGCTTTGCGATCGGCGCCAAGGCCTTCACCCACCGCTGGTCGCTGGCGGGCCCCGCGCATCATTGCGCAATCGGCACCGGCCATTGTGCCTCAACGATCGATAAACTGGCCTCGCTCCTCGGCGTGGACTGTGAGCGCGTCTGTTGAAACGCCACTTGCGTGGAACCGTACCTATTTGCACCAATCTCAGCATCCGCAGGGAGCCGGGCACCTTCGTGCTCAAACACGTCTCGCCACGCTTTGCATGCCCCAGGCACCACCACGCAATTCCGCGACGCATCGGGTCGGCTCACAGGCAGCGCGGTGTCCGCCCGCTCGGTGGCACTCAAAGCCGCTGACAACGACACCCCGCTTTGCACCATCACTCTGCCCGACCAGGGCAAGTCCTTCGCCGTGCTGCTGGCTGCGGAAAAGCCCACCGGATATGTTTCTTTCAAAGGGACCCTCGATTCTTTGACTATATATGCTGGCAACAATTGGATGCGTTGCAGGAAGTCAACTGATGGGATCCGGTTTTTCAAAGCAAGTGTGGTCCGAAACACCGTGAGCGGCATCCTTGCCCGACGCCCCAAAAAAAATTGCAAGCGAGTGAAAAAGGATCGCGTGCCGGACCGTAGCGTGTCACAGGTCCGGCCACCCGCCCGAAAGCCGACGCCGGAGCTTGCCCTTCACCGCGCGGCGAGCGGCTTTCGCGCGGATGGCGTCGATCGGTGTGCTTGCGCTCAGCATGCTGGGCGGTTCAGTCGCGCGGGCGGAGGAACCGGCCCAAATGTTTGCAGCGGGGGCACTGGCCATTCCCGCCAACCGAACTCTCACAAACCATGTTGTCTTTCCATATAACTCTTCGGGTCTGGGTCGCGGCGGCGCTCCTGACCCGAGCGCTCGCCGGCGGGGCTGAGGTCATCACTCGGGCGGCAGCGATTCAGGCGCTTTCGCGCGAGGAGGCCGGACGGAAGTTGCCGGTGCGCATCCGCGGCGTGGTGGTTTGGCGGGGCTCAACCCGGGATCCCAATTTTGTCGTGGATGATGGCGAGCGGGGAGTTTATGTCTGTTGCTTGCGAGCCATTGACCCATCGATGGTGCCGGTGGTCTTTGAAAACGGCGATCATCCGGAAACCACCACCGAACCCGGGGCTTTGGTTGAGATCGAAGGCGTCAGCAATCCCGGCGGCTGGGCACCGATCATCATGGCGTCACGCGTCCGGCGCGTCGGCACCGCCCCGCTGCCGGCACCGCGTCACGTGCCACTGGAGTTTCTGCTAGCGGGCAATGCGGATTCGCAGCGCGTTGAGGTGGAAGGAGTCGTCCAGACGGTCGAAAAGCCCGACGCCAGGGGCGTCACCATGATCAGCCTGATGGCGGACGGGCATCGTTGGTGGGTCAATTTCGATCACGGGCGGGAGATTATTGCCGCATCGTTGGTCGATGCGCGGGTTCGGGTGCGGGGGGTTCTGGGACCCAGGCTCAATCTCCGCTCCGAGGTGTTTAGCAACAACATCAATACCATGGGCGCGGCAGACTTGGATATTCTCGTGCCACCGCCGGTCGATCCGTTTCAATCTCCTCGCGTTGCATTGGACCGGCTGTTGCCATTTTCGCCGGACGGTGCCCCATTCCACCGGAGGGTCACGCAAGGGGTGGTGATTTTGGCCAGTCCCGGCCGGTTCTTTTTTCTCCAGGCAGGCAACACGGGCGTGCGAGTGGACTCAGCCACGGCCGAGGTCAAGGTCGGCGAACGTGTCGAAGTGGCAGGTTTTGCGGAAATGGACTCTGCGGTGGCCTCCATGAGGGAAGGAATCGTGCGCAGTCTGGGTGCGGCCCAGGTTACCGAGCCACTGGAAACCTCGGCCAAAGAACTCATCGAACCCACGTTGCGCCATCCATTGGGAAACCCTGACTGTTACGACTACAACGGACGACTGGTGAAATTGAAGGCCAAATTGATCCGGACCGCGTTCGATGAAATGGAGGGTCGGCAACACCTTCTGGTGGAGTCTGACGGACAGACATTTTCCGCCGTTCCGTCCAACTCCGGGCCCGAATGGTTGGCTTCATCGACCGCTTGGATGGAGGGCTCGGAGTTAACTCTGACCGGTGTGTGTGAACTCGAATTTGGAGAAATGGCACCCAAGCGGGACTACCCGCTCGCCATCACGGGGTTTCATCTCTTGTTGCGCTCGCCGGGGGACATCGGCGTGTTGAGCCAGCCATCCTGGTGGACGTCCGCGCGGCTCCGGTTCACCTTGGTTTGGGCGGGCATCCTGATCGGATTGGGGTTGGTATGGATTTCCATGCTGCGCTGGCTGCTGCGCCAGCGTGCCAAACGCCTTGAGGATGTGATGCGCAGCCACCGGGATACCGAGCTGGAATACGCATCCGCACAACGGGAACGCTTGCGCCTTGCGGTGGATCTGCACGATGGGATCAAACAGAATCTCGTCGCTGCGTCCTATCGAGTGATTGCGGCGACGGGCCATCTGCCCGACACGGCGGATGTCTCCGCCGGCCATCTGGCAAGCGCTCACGACACGCTGTTGCGCACTCAAACCGAGTTAGAGGAGTGCATTTGGGGTTTGCGAGCCGTCGCGGAAGGGCCGCCTGATTTCGTGCATCTCCTCGACCACGTCAGCAACAGCGGCGAGCACTGGCCCAAGGGTGCGGTCACGATTTCCAGCGAGGGCACATACCACCGGCTTCCTCGCGATGTCGCGGGGAGTCTGTTGTTACTGTTTCAAGAAGCCTGCGGCAATGCCTTCCGCCATGGCTGCGCCAGCCGCATCGCCGTCACCGTGAGCTATGGCACCAACACCTTCGATCTCCGGATCGTCGATGATGGCACGGGCTTTGATGCACGCACGGCACCCGGTTCTGAATCCGGCCATTTCGGGATTGACGGCATGAAGCTGCGCATGCGCTGGCTGGGCGGCACCCTGCGCATCACCCGTCACTCGACAGGCATGGAAATCCATGCCTGCATTCCGTGGCGCACGTTGCGATCCCTGGCAAATGATTTCCCCGCAGATCCGCTCCACGCCTCCCTTGCCGAAACCTCATGAAACCCGCCATTCGCATTCTCATCGTGGACGATCACTCGCTGGTGCGGGATGGGATGGAAGCCATCCTCCGGCTTGAAAGCGACTTCCAGGACATCGCTCACGCCTCGTCCTGCGCCGAGGCCCTCACCGCCGTGCGTGCCGACGAGCCCGACCTGGTTCTGCTCGACCGGCGGATGCCCGAGGGCGACGGGTTCGATCTACTAGGCGAGTTGCGGCACATCGCCCCCCAGACGCGCGTCATCATGATGACCTCATCCACCACGCCGAGCGATGTCGCCCGCTCCCGCGCCCTGGGAGCTGCGGGTCACTTGTCCAAAAACATTCGCCACGCGACTCTGCTCAGGGCGATCCGTGCCGTTCTGGGAGGCGGCACCTGCTTCGAAGCTGAAACCATCCTCCTTCCTGCCACACATACCCTCAGCCCTCGCCAATGCGAAGTGCTGGAACATCTCAGCCGCGGCCTGAGCAATCTGGAAATCGGCCAGATCCTCAGCATTGGCGAAAATACCGGAAAAGACCATATCAAAGCAATTATCGCCAAGCTTGGAGCTGCCAACCGTCCCGAAGCCGTGACACTCGGCTTCAAACGCGGAATCCTGGGCCTCTGACCCCGTGGGGGAGGGTGGGGGAGGAGATTTTGAATTTTGAATGGTCAGAGGGGCAGGAGGGCAGGCGTCCCGCCTGTCGGCACTTCGGTGTTTCGGTTGCGGCTTCGCCGCCCGGTGCTTCGGTAAGAGAGAAAGGATCCGTCGCTACGCACCGTGCCTTTCGCTCTGCTCTTACTGAACGCGGAGGGAGTGATCACGACCCACTTCATGCCGGCGAAGCCGCAAACTGGCATGGCCAACGGCAAACACCGAAACACCGAAACACCGAAACACCGGGCCGCTGCCCCGAAAAACCCCCACTTCAGTTCTTCCTCCGCGCCTTCGCGCGAGGCAAATCCACCTCCCCAAGCACGCTGCTTCCAGCGTTGGTAGTCCCGCCTTCAGGCGGACTCTGGAACCCCGCCCGCACTCCCGCCTGTCCGCCGTCCAATCCACAATCCAAAATTTAAAATCCAAAATTTAAAATTTGCCCCCCCCGCGCGGGGGATTGTCACCAGTGCGGCAACCGCACAAGATGACTTTACGAATCGACACAGCCCACTGGATCAAGGCTGAAAGCAAAAAGCAGAAACCTCCATACCACCCATGAAAACCAAATCCAATCCGTTCCTCCGCCTGTCCGCCATCGCCCTGTTCAGCGCCACCTTCTCGCAGACCGTGCATGCCGCGATCATCACCTGGGACGGCGACGTCTCCGGGACGGGTACCACCCTGGACACCCCCGCCAACTGGGTGGGTGACGTTCTGCCCATCACTTCCAGTGAGGCGCTGCTCGACAACTCGGTGGTCTCTCTGCCCTCGGCGCTGACGCTCAGTTCTGCAGTGACCTATGGGGATTTGCTGATCAACTCCAGCACGTTGAGCAGCATCAGCCTGACCGGGGCCAGCAACCAGACGATCACCCTCAGCAGGGGCACCGGCGGCGCGGCGGCGAATGGCCTGGGTGGTGCCAGCAGCGACATCCTGGTGCTGGGGCCGCTCGTGACCGGCAGCGTGTCCATCGGCGGTGGCAGCGGCGCGGGCAGTCTCAACCTGGCGCTGGGCGCCAGCGGCAACTTCGATGTGCTCGGCAGCAGCGCCACCCTCAATGTCAGCTCGATCGTCTCCGGCGCCTTCG
>JBAXPF010000283.1:0-5549 GCA_037132955.1 Verrucomicrobiota bacterium
GACTTGATCGGCGGGAGAAACCGCCGGAGATACTCGCCCAGCAAGTTGCCGCTGAATATGCCGACAATGAAGAGTGTCCAGTCCAAAGGGGTTTCGATTCTCATGACAATTGTCGGGTTTGCAGTTCGTTCAGGCGCCGTGTCCATGTTTCGCGCCGTTCTCTGGCGTGGTCGCGCCCTTGTTGGGTGCCGCGCACTCGTTCCTGCCGTTTCCAGAATTGGATTTCCTGGCTGGCTTCTGAGATGTCGTCGAGCCGGCGGCTCTCTTCGATGGAGTTATAGGTGGCGTTTGGCATGGCTTTGGTTTGGTTTGTTTTTGTCTCACGGGGAGAGTTTCGATTCGGCGCAGAAGCGCCATGCTGTGCCGCGATCCACTCAACACATGATGGAGGTGCGAAAAATGCACTCCGAGCAATGGCGCCGCCTTCCGCAGGGAATATCCGCAGTCCCTCAAAATGGCTTTGGCGGTCACAGTGGCATTGTCAGACGGATAGACCTGCCGGCCGTCGATGAGGATTTGAATGGCGGTAATCATGGCTTCCGGCGTGGCGTGTAATGTGGAAGGGAAATGGAGGCGCGCAGCACGCGCTGGCTGAGTCGGTGGCCGCATAAGACCAGACACAAATGCTGATAGGTTACGCCTAGCTCCGGAGCGGCCTGGCGGTAACTCCATCCGCTGGCCCGCAGATGAGCCTTGGCTTGCTCTGGGGTTGGTTGGATTTTCATTGCAAAGGGTCTCTGTTTGTGGTTTGTTTCGCTTTTGGTTTCCGCTGTTCTCGCGGGAACAAAACGAAAATTGCACTTTTTAGCACTTGGCACAAGAAAATTCTACACTTGCTCGCACTTTTTTGCACCGGACGGATTTACTTGCCTCCAGGAAGGGTCTAGATGTGCAAAAATTGCCTGAAATTATAGGGATTTCTCGCAGGACATTATTTTCAGGCAGGAATAGCGACAGCGGGGTCACTACCAAGACGTGGCTCAAGCTCGAGACCGCCGAGCGAGCGGCGGGGATCGGAACAGCGGCGGAGGCCGTTGATGTTAGTGCAGGTAAAGTTAAGCAAGATACGGAGGTCGGCCAGCATTTTCATCCGCCCACCATGGAGCAACGCATGGATAGGATGGAAGTGGCACTGGCGCGCATCATCGAGCTGTTGGAGCATCCCGAGGAACGGCTAAAAAAATCCTCGTAGGACCTTGGTAAATCCGCAAAATCTGTTCACGCGCGAACGCTTGGTAATATTATCATTTTGGCGATCGCATCACAAAAAAAGCCTATCACAGCGTGATAGGCTTTCCGAGAATCGGGCAACGACTGGGATCAGTCCAGTTTGTAAGTCGGGATCTGCCCGTTATCGTCGTAACTCATGCGTGCGGGTGGCTTTGCGGCCGGTTTGGTTCCGCGCTTGAGTTCGGCGATCTGGGCCTCCAAGTGGGCAATTTTGCGTTGGGTGTCGGTCTCAGGTTGGAAAACTTTGGTCTTCACCTCGGTGGTGTTATCCGGTGGAAGCACTGCCACAACAATCCATCCGATGGGTCCTAACACGGCTCCAAGCGCTAGTCCGGTCTTGCCGTTGTGCTTGTCTCCCAAATCCCCGATGAACATGCCGATGGCTCCGCAAACACACGCCCAAATGATCAATAGGACCATGATTTCCATGCCCGTAAATTGCCCTCAATCCATCAATCAGTCAATCAAAAATAACAAAGGAACCCATCGTTTTTTGTCCTTTTTACCCGTCTCATGCTATGCTGGCTCCGCCATGGCCGAGCAGTTGCTGATGATTTGGGACAGTGAAATCACCCGCACAGGGGAGAATACCGTCACCCTCACCGCGCGCCGGCCGCTCTCGCGGATGAGCACCAAGCAGGCCGCACGCCTCCTCGGATGCACCGAGTGGACGGTCCGCAAACTTTATCGCAAGGGCCTTCTCAGCGGTTGGAAGCCGGGTGCTGCCGCCGTGCGCCGGGACGGCCGGCCGTCCAATGCGTGTGTTGTGCTGGACGCGGGCAGTGTGTTAGAGTATAAGCAAAGTGTCAGCAGGCGCGGGCTTTTTTAGCCCGTGCGGACTCAATGTAGTCCAGGGCTTCAGCCCGTCCACCCATGAAAGGTGGTTGCGGTGATGGCAGTGCGAACCCGATGGGGAATCGCCATGGCATAAGGGTTTCCGCCACGCGGTGCAGCGGGTCACTGGTTACGGGTCACTAGTCAATAGTCACTGGTCACTGGTGAAGAAAAAGAGGCGCTCATTCTTCCTCTTTCCCAATGACCAATGACCAATCAACCAGTGACCATCCCATGAAAACCATCATCGTTTCCTATCTGTCCAAATTCCTGAGCACCATTTCCATGCCCTTGTCAGGGGCTGGCATCTATCTGTCAGGCAAGGGCGTGGTGGATCTCTCCGATGCCGCCACTGTGGACGCTGCCGGCGCATCCATCGCCACCGGCCTGGTCGTCATCGCCTCGGCCATCATCAGCCGCCTGCTTGGCAAGTGGTTGACCGGCCCGTCTTCCCCAGGGTCAGCCGGAACGTCCGGGTGGACGTCCCTGTTTGTGTGCGCCACGGCGGCGGGGATCATGGGGTCCCTGCCGTCGTGTGCTTCCACCACCACCACCACCACCAGCACCGCCAAAGACGGCTCAATCGTCACCGTGGTGACCAAATCGACGAGCGGGGATGCCGCCACCATCCAGGCATCCACTAATGCCGCCGGCTTGCTCCTGCCATACCTGGTGCCCACCCGCGTCATCCATGCGGATAAGTGACTTTCAGAGGGAGATCATGGGACACCCAATCGGTACGCACTAACAGCAACCATAACGCCCCGCCACTACCTCCCTCTGAATCTTTCCTCTTGTTTCAGCTTTCAGCTTTCAACTTTCAGCTTTTACCATGACCTCCCCCATCGCCATATGCATCGGCCACGGCCGCCCGGTTGACCAGGGTGCGGACTCCGTCACCGGAATCTCCGAGGAGTCTTGGAACACCGGCATCGCCGCCAAGCTCGCCCGCATCCTGGGGGATCGCGGCGTCGCCTGCCAGGTCATTGGCAACTATCAGGGAAACACTTACGGCTCCGCCATGCGTTGGCTCGCCACCCAGCTCGCCCGCATCAAGGCCACCTGTGCCATAGAGCTCCATTTCAATTCCAGCGATAACCCGCGCGCCTCCGGCCACGAGTGGCTTTACTGTGGGCTATCCCCTGCCGGCCGCAAGCTCGCCCAATGCCTCAACAAGAGCATGCAGGCCGCTTTCCCCCAGCTCCCGGATCGCGGAATCAAGCCCCTCACCAACAAGGACAACGGCTGGGGCTTCGTTTACGGAACCCCATGCCCTGCCGTCATCTGCGAGCCAGGCTTCGGTTCGGACGCCTTTGATTTCGAGCTGTTGGACGATCACCAGGAAACCTACGCCATCGCCCTGGCCGACGCGCTCATCGCCTGGAAAGGAGGCCCCCGATGAGCGGCAAGAAAATCTACGCAAAGATGGAGGCTGCCGGCGACCTCTCCGCCGCCCTGGGCAATCTCGGCAATGGTGCCCTCCGCTCGCTCGTCCTCTACATCCACAAGGCCGCTCTCTACGAAACGGAAGTCGGCGGCCACATCCTCGGCCTCGCCATGTGCGAGGTCACCACCCGCTTCCTCACAAAGGGGAAGAACAAGGCTTTATGATCGCACTCCTCCTCGCCACGGCTGACGCCACCGCACAGAATGACAGCATGCTCATCACGGGCGGTGCCATCATCGCGATAGGCACGGCCGCCGCCGCCATCATCGCCGCGTTTAAAAAAGGCCAGGCGTCACGCCTCACGGTGGATCCCCAGCCGCTATCCGTCGCCCTCACCCAGACGCTGGCCACCAAGGATGAACTATCCGAACTGGAGACGCGCATCGTGGGCGAGCTAAAAAAGTTCGAGACTGCTTTGCTAACCGAACGCTCCGTTGCCCGCACTGCAAATGGCAATTTACATGCCCGCATCGACAAGACGGTGGAATCGATGGCGGAGATGAAGGGGGAGCTCCACCAGATCAATGCCAATTTGAACCGCTTGGTTGATCTCGCCATGCAACCCCATCCCACCCGCAAGCCAGCCTGACCATGCAACGCACCATCCTTCGCAATCTTGATAGCGCTCACAATGGTATGATGCCCACCGCCACCTTGTGGAGCGAGTGTGTCCTGGACCAAAGCGGCGCCTCCTACACCGAGTTCCAAAAGGCCCTCACTGAATTGGAGGTCAAGGAACAAGTCGTTGTCATCAAGGGCGAGGACCGCACCAAGGCGAAAATCACCGATGCGGGCCGAGCCCGCCTCCTGGAAAAATGAACCATGGCCACCCACATCACACCACGCAAAGCCCGCGGAGATTCCAAGCTGGACTCACTGCCACCGGCCCGCCTCGCCGAGCTCGTGCAGGGGCTCCTCTGCGGATGGTCCTACATGCAGGCCATCGATTGGTTGCAGGTGGAGTGCGGATTCTCGGTTTCTCTTTCTGCCTTCACGCCATTCTACAAACGCCATGTGGAGCCGGTACTCCGGGAGCGCAAACAATTTGCCGCACTCTCCGCCAAGACGTTGGCCAGGATGGCCAGCGAGACCGAGGCCTTCGATGCGGCCGCCATTGGGGAGCTCAAGGAATATGCCTACCGCCTGATTCGCGATCCATCGTCCGATCCGGAGGATGCCCGCAAGTGGATGGAAACCCTAATCAAGGCCCAGTCCGGATCCCGAGACGACCGAAAGCTCAAGCTATTGGAACAGAAAGCCGCCCAGGCGGATGCCGCCAAGGATGTGCTTGGCACCTCTCTATCACCCGAGGAACAAAACCGCCGCTTGCGGGAAATCCTGAAATGACCTCCGCCCCCGTCAGACCCTTGCGCGATAGCACGTTACCCGCGTATCTGTCACCCAAGGACTTGCTCTATCCGTTGCAGCGCAAGTTTGTGGACGATTCCAGCCAATACAAGATTGGCGTCACCACGCGCCAATGGGGCAAGTCCACCACCACCAGCGGAGAGGCCGTACATGACTCCCTCACCGATCCCGGCACTAAGTGGGTCTGCATGTCCGCCGGCGAGCGCCAAAGCGTGGAGTGGCTGTCCAAGGCCAAGGAATGGGTCGCTGCATACAAGCTCGTCATTGAGGACATCGCCGAAGATCGCGGCGGAATTGCCGAGGGCCTGCTGCGCTCCAGCGAGATCATCCTCAACAATGGCAGCAAGATCATTGCCATTCCGGCCAATCCATCCACGGCCCGCGGCTACTCCGCCAATACCATCCTTGACGAGTTCGCCTATCACGAGGACCCGGACGCCATCTGGGCCGCCATGTTCCCCGCCACCACCAATGCCCTGGCTGGAACATTCCTCCAACGCTGGCGCGCCATGCTCGCGGGGGAAACCTCCGATAGCCGCCGTTCCATGAAGTTGCGCGTGGTCTCCACCTTCAACGGCCGCAACAACAAGTTCTATCAGCTCTACGAAAAGGCCGCTGAAAACGGTTACACCGTCCACACGGTCACCATCCATGACGCCATCGCCGATGG
>JBAXPF010000284.1:0-5548 GCA_037132955.1 Verrucomicrobiota bacterium
CCGCCACCGCCGCCACCGCCACCGCCTTTGTAGCCGCCGCCACTGCGACGTTCGCCGCCATAGCCGCCGCCGCTAGGGCGAGCTTCCTTGGGTTCCGAGGCATTCACGCGCAGGGCACGGCCTTGGTAGTCATATCCATTGAGTGCCTCGATGGCAGCATTCAATTGGGCTTGGTCACCAATGGTCACGAAGGCAAATCCCTTGGATCGCCCGGTTTCACGGTCGGTGATGATTTTAACCCGTTCAACGGGTCCGTATGCGGCGAAAAGGCCGGTAACGTCCTCTTCTGTGGCGGTGTAGGGCAGATTGCCCACGTAGATGTCCATTTGCTTCGGTATTAAAACGCCATTGCAATCGACACTTCCTCAGACCTTGGCGTAAGAGACCAGACGAAGCGCGTTCTGACGCGTGGTTGCGAAAAGAACGCGGGGAGGTTAGGGGTGGTTTGCCAGCTTGGCAAGCTTTGTTTTTGGCTTTGTTTTTGCTTTTTTGACCTAGGAACGGCGCGTCGGCACGGAGCACAGGAATAAGAGGCGGGCTAAAGCCCTGGACTACGCTGGGGTTCGTTGGGGTACGCCATATCATGCCACATATCATGCCAGGCATTATGTTATTGATAGCAAATCAGGATTCCAGGCTTGGCAGGTGGAGCTTGGGAGTCGAGGGTGGGGCAGGATGCAACTGAGTCTTGCCAAGCTGCGGGAGGCGCTGCCTGAGGGCGGCTTGTTTGGTGGCGGCGCCTGGCGCTGGTCACCGGAACCGTTGCGCTTGGGGCGTGCGGAGGCCCGGCGGATGGTGGCGCTGGGGTATCCGCTGGCGAAATTTCAACAAGCCTGCGACGCGCTCTATCGCCAGAGTGCCGCCGGGAAATTGCCGCGCTGGCTGGCTGAATTGTTAGACGTGGGGAAACCGGACTGGATGGTCCGCTGGCAGCAGGACGTGGAGACGGCCGGACAATTTCCGCGGGTGATCCGGCCGGATTTGATTTTGACAGAGTCGGGGTTTGCGTTGACTGAGCTCGACAGTGTGCCCGGCGGGATCGGCATGGCGGCATGGCTATCGCAAGTTTATGCAGAGGCCGGGTTTGAAATTCTCGGCGGTCCGCACGGAATGTTGGATGGGTTTCGCTCGCTGTTGCCACAGGGCGGGGCCGTGCTGGTGTCTGAGGAAGCTGCGGATTACCGCCCGGAAATGACCTGGCTCACCCGCCAACTCGGCCCGGCATGGGACGTGGTGGCGGCGGAAACCTATCAACCGGATGGCCGCGATGTGTATCGGTTTTTCGAGCTGTTTGACTGGCAATCCGTGCCAGCGGCGCAGTCCCTCGCAGCCATGGCGGCAGCCGGCACGCTGGGCGTCACGCCGCCGATCAAGCCGCATCTGGAAGACAAACTGTGGCTGGCGTTGTTGTGGTCGCCATCACTCAAGCGAGAGTGGGAGCGTTCCATGCGCAGCAACCATTTGCAGCGCTTGCGCGAGGTGGTGCCCTTTGGTTGGGTCTTGGACCCGACCCCGTTGCCACCGCAAGCCGCGCTGCCACGCTTGGACGCGCATTCGTGGGCAGAGGTGGCGGATTTCAGCCAAACCGACCGCCAACTGGTGCTGAAAATCAGCGGTTTTCATGAGACGGCGTGGGGCTCGCGCGGCGTGTTCATGGGTCACGATCTATCGGCGGAGGAGTGGTCTGAGCGCCTGACCCATGCCTTGAAAAGCCCGCCCGAGCAACTGTGGATGGTCCAGAAATTCCATGAGGGACGTCAGATCGAACATCCGGTGTTCCGCGACGACGGGTCGGTGGAAATGATGCGAGGCCGCGTGCGCTTGTGCCCGTATTTCTTCACGGATGGTGCCGGCGTCACCTCGTTCGGGGGCTGTTTGGCGACGATTGTGCCAACGGACAAGAAGAAAATTCACGGCATGAGTGACGGGATTCTGGTGCCTTGTGTGGTTGGCTGACAGTCTGCCGACCCGGGTGTGGACGGTCTATAAACGACGCGGCCCGGTGTTGCCACCGGACCGCTTGTGATGAAACAATACCCAAAAAAATCGACTCCAGTCCTAGAGGATGCCGGCTTTCTTCAGCGTGACGAAAGCGCCATTCTTGTTGATGGTTTTGAGGGCCCGGCAACTCAACTTGAGGCGGACATATTGGTCAAGCTCGGGAACCCAGATGCGCTTGACTTGAAGATTTGGGGAAACCGTGCGCTTCACCACTTTGGTGACGTGACGCCCGATACCCCCTTTTTTCTTGGCCAAACCAGACCGGTGGATTCTGCCGCCGGAGCGGACACGGGTGCCTCTGATACTACAAATACGTGCCATGATTTTAGGAAAGTTGCGGGGGTTGCGGGGCGCGCAGGATGGCTCCCACAACTCCGCCGTCAAGCAGAATCCACAAGAATTTTGGAAAAAAATTCACAGCTGGTGGCAGCGCAGGCGGTTGACCCAGCGCTCGATATCCGTGAAAATTTTCTCTTTCTGAGCGTCATACATCAGGAGGTGGTAGGCGTTCGGGTAGTTCCGGTAGGTCTTTGACGTCCCCGGGGACACATGCGCGACGAAGCCGCGCACGTCGGAGTCGGTATTGAAATAATCTTTACCGCCATGCAGAACCAACACGGGCACCCGCAAGCTCGCGGCGCAATCGTTCATGGTTTCGATATGGCTGCCCAGAGTGCCGAGCAAGCGCAGCGTGTGCTGCTTGATGTTGTAGGAGTTGGTTGCCGCCTGGGTCGAATGCATCGTGGTTTGGGTCATTTGCACATCCTGCCCGCCGGAAATCGCGTCCAGTGAGACGCGCGCCAAGGGGAATGTCGCGGCAGCCACCTCCATCAACTGGATCTTCCACGCGGGGATATCATCGCGGAACCGCACCAGCGGAGATGACAGCGCCAGCGCATCGCAAGGCGAGTCGGTCGCGGGTGATTCGCGCAAGGCATGAGCGGCAATGAGGGCACCCATACTCTCGCCAAACCAGACGATTTTGGCATCTGGATGGCGCTCGCGGACCAGTTGGGTGAAGGCAAACAGATCGCGATACCAGTCTTGCGGGTCGCCGATGTCGCCGCGGCGTTCGCGGATCGGGTCGCTACCCTGGCCGCGAATTTCATAGGCATAGAGCCCGGTGCGGGGTTGGTGGGCGAGCAGGTGATTGCCGAGGTTGGCGTAATCGATCGAGGCGCCGCAAAACCCGTGAATGCCGATGACGATCACATCCGGCTCGACCGTCTTGGAAATCCACCGGCGGTAACCAAAGGTCTCGCTCTTGTCACCCGCCACCACCGGGCCGGGTGGGTTGATGCGACTCACCGTCGTGTATTGCGGGCCGCAGCCGCTCAAGCCCAAGAAGAAGATGCACGAAGCCAAGCAGCCAAATCCGGCCGCGGAGGCTCGGAAGCTCCTTGGAAAATACCCGTTCACGTGGAAATCATCGCTCAAGTCCAAGGGGAATGCAACCTCACGTTCCCGGGCTCAGTGGAGAATTGACACATTTTCGCGGGTAGCGGGTTTGGGTTTCCGGGCCAATGGCCTCTTCCTAAACCAAGCATGGACCTTGCCAAGGGATGAATCCCCTCCCCTTGACCGCTCAGCGATTGGAGGAGCCGGAGGGTTTCCCCGATCCCATCGGCGGGGTGGCGGCAGGCATGCCTGCCGCCACCTTTTTGAGGCCCCGAAGCAGGTGATGCTCGCGCCGGGTCATTGGATAGGGTCCGGAAAACTCGATCTCGCGGGTTTCGGGGGCCAGGGTCCGGCAGGAGTAGGCGCGATTGGCATCGAGGTAATAAAGGATGAGGAAGTGCCGGTTGCCGGCGTTGGATTCCGCGAGGAAATCCGGCATCCCGTGGGCGTGCAGGAACCCCCCGAGATCCGGATAGACCCCGGCCTGGTTGGTAAGACGCCGCAGCCCCAATGACGACGGCTCTTTTCGCACCAGCATGATTTGGTCCTTGGCCTCGGTCTCGGTCCAGCCCGTCAACCACGCATCGGAAACCGGATGGCAAGCGCCGGTCAGCACAACCCACAGTCCCGTCAAGCCCCAAGCTGTCCATTTCCGCATCATGATTTTTTTCCAAGATTCCCTGACTTCGCCCTCACGGACCCCGGGCGGCGTCAATCCCTGTCGCTCCGGGGAGCCTTTTCTACGGTGGGATTGGTTCCCATATTTCGCAGACGGTCCCTCTTGATCAAATCATCGATCATGCGTGTGTTAGGCCGCTGGCCCTCGGAATCCACGAAAAACGCGGTATCCACAGGTACCAGGAACTCCACCGCCGAATTGATCCCCACCAAATTGCCCGAGGCATCCACCACCGGCCCCCCGCTATCGCCGGGTTGCAAGGGAATATCGATCTTGAAACTGCGCGACCAGGTCAAGCGATGCTCCGGTGCCAGGGGCGTCACCAACTTGCCCGTGCCGGGCTTCAAGCCGGTCACGATTCCGCCGTGGATGACGCCGGCACCTTCCGGTACCCAGCGGTCCGGCGGGGTCCATTGATAGAAATAAGGGGTCTTCAACGGGGCGTGCAACATCGCCAGGTCAGCACCGGCAGACCGCCACACGACGCGAGCCTTGGCAGTCACCAGGTTGCCATTCCAGCGATACACCACGAAGGCGACCCGGCCTTTGCCGACCCGTGCCAACACATGGTCCGCAGTCAGGAAATACCCGTCCGCGGCAATCGGTGTGGCCGAACCCCCGTCCACATCCTCGTGCGCATACATCCGGGGAAACCGCTTCACCGCCCAATCTTGGACGCTCTCACGCTTGGCGACCACCACCGCACTGACCCGCTCCAACACGATTCGCCTTGCCTCTGGCCCGGGTTGCATCCGGTTAGCCGATCCCGGCGGCGGTGGCACGCAGCCTTGCACCAGCATGGCTGCCAGCCACAAGCCCCGATAAATCATCCCCCGTGTCATCCACAGCAAGGAAAACATATTCGCGGCAATTCGTCACACACGATTTGCCGATTCTTCCAACAATTTTCGCAGCGCCTTGCGAAACGGTGACGGCATCGGCAAGCGTGCGATTGCCTCCGGCAGGAACCATGCCTCGCCCGCCTGCGCCGCGAATTGTTGCGCGCCGCCGTCATGCACCCGCAAGCGCACCCGGTAACGCGTGATGGCGTAGCGCAATTCCGCCAATACCGGCCATGCTGAAGTCTCCGCAGCCGTGCGGGTTGGCAGTTTCCACAATCCCGTGCGTCGCTGGCCGTCTTCACAATGCAGCAACACGCGACCGCTCTCATCACGCACCCACAGGGCATGTTCATCCACGTCCGTGATGATGGTTTTCCGGTGTTTCACCGGCAAGCGCGCCGGATCCCGTGCGCGACAAAATCCGGCCACCGGGCAGCTATTGCAATCCGGCACGCCCGGGCGACACAGCGTCTGTCCTAATTCCATCAAGGCCGAGTTGTAGATCCGCGGACGTTGTTTGTCTTCGAGTTGCTCCGCCCATTGTCCTATCTGGCGTTGCCCCCGGGCATTGTCCACTGCGGCGGTGAAGTTGCGCAATCTGGCCAGTACCCTCACCACATTGCCATCC
>JBAXPF010000285.1:0-5538 GCA_037132955.1 Verrucomicrobiota bacterium
GCTTGGGAAACACCTTGGACATGGTGGCCCAACGCGATTCCTTGGCCCGGCGGCGACATTCAAAGGCTCTTCCCATGGTTCGTGTGCGTGTGGTTTCCGGGTTGCGCCCCGGCACCGCCATTCAAGCAGGCCCGCCGCAAAGCTCAACCCTAGAAAAGCTGACCAGGGATTTTCACTTGGCAATGAGGCGGCGATGCCCTTTGCTCACCCCTCAGCCCCTATTCACCGCCATGCCTAAACCCTCTTTAGCCGATGCCTGCCTGTGTTCCGCCCTCACCTGTGATGGGGCGATGGGCACCCAACTCATCGAGCGCGGCATGCAGATTGGCGAATGCGGCATGCGCTGGAATGCCGAGCAACCGGACGCGATCAAGTCCGTGCATCAGGCGTATCGCGATGCCGGTTGCCGCTTGATCACCACCAATTCCTTCGGGGGCACGCGCTCGATGTTAGAGCGGCATGGGCTCGGCACCAAAACTGCGGATTGGAACCGGCTGGCGGCCAAGCTGGCGAGCGAGGTGGTCGGGCCGGACGGCTGGGTGATTGGCGATGTGGGTCCGTTCGGGGATTTTCTTGAGCCGCTGGGCGACACCACGGCGGTGGAGTTGGAGGGGATTTTCCGCGAGCAAATCAGCGCGCTGGTTGAAGGTGGGGCGGATGCCATTCTGGTGGAAACCATGAGCGATCCCGGCGAACTCTGCGTCGGCGTTCGCGCGGCACGCGCTGTCACCGACCTGCCGGTTATTGCCACCTATGCTTTTCAAAAAAGCGCCGGGGAATTCCGCACCATGATGGGTACCCAAGTGGCCGAGGCCATCACTGCAGCCTACGCCGCCGGTGCCTCCATCGTCGGTGCCAATTGCGGCACCGACTTGTCGCTCGCGGATTACGTCGAATTGGCCAGGGAAATCGTGGCGGCCGCCGGCACGCGTCCCACCATCATGCAGCCCAATGCCGGCGCGCCGCGTCAGGTCAATGGCGAGATTAGTTATGATGCCACGCCCGAGGAAATGGCGGATTTGGCCCACACGCTGCGCGCGCTCGGCATTTCCATTGTTGGCGGGTGCTGTGGCACCTCGCCCGCGCACCTTGCGGCGATGGCGAAGGCATGATGGGGCCGCGGGTAGCAGGAGGGGGCAATGACGCGCTGTGAGCGGCAGCTGGGAGCGCTCACTTTATCTGGCGCAGACCGTTGTGCTTCATCAGGCGCTCGATTTGGCCGGGCAGCAGCGCTCCGTCGAAAATGTGAACCTCGTCGATGTCGCCTTCAAAAGTGGCGGCCTCGCGGTCGGATGCGCGACCGGGATGGCGGCCAAGCGTCAGCGAGCGGGCGGTGGATGTGGGTGCGTCAATCTTGTGTGGATGGCGCCCGGTGAGGGCTTCGAGCCGCCCGTCCACGTAAAGCCTCACATGGCTGGCGACGTTGGCCTTGGGACCACCGAGGCAGACCACGGCAAGGTGGTGCCAGCGGCCGTCCCGCAGATCGGTGGAGCCGATCACGAAGCCATCGCCGGATTCGACGCGCGGGGCACCGACCGGACCCTGCCCCTGGCCTTGATTCCATGCGAGTTGCCATTTTCCGGGTGCGTGCTTGCTGCCCCATGCGAGAATCTCGTTCGCTATCACGCCGGCGCTTGCTGTGTCGGGTTGCAACCGCAGCCAGCACGCGACGGTGCGTGCCGGTGAGCCGCTGCTGGCGGTGTAATCGGCGCGGGCGAAGCTGCCCTGACCATCGAAGTGCAGGGCGCGGCCAAAGGGACCCTCGGTGGTTGCGGGGGTGGCCGCGCCGTTCTTCCGTTGGAGTTTGAGCAGCAAGTCACGGTTCGCGTCGCGGGTGGTGTCGCCTTCCCATGCATCCATCGACCAATGGACCGCGGCCGGGATTTTCGCGTTGCGCCCCTTGCGGCGTGGCCCCGGCGAGTCGGTGCGGAAACGAATCGAGCGCATGCCGCCGTTGGTCAGTCGCACGGCTTCGCTCTGGCGCAGGATTTTCGGGGGCTCCCCGGCAGGCCCGCCGGCGGCGGAAACCTCAACTTCGCCTTCGAGCACTTGCAGATCGGTTTCTCGGTTGTCGCGCACATCGACGGCAAAGGCGGTGCCGAGGTCGCGGATATACGACGACGGTGTGTGGATGACAAAGCCGCGGGCGGGTTCGGGGACATGGGCGGAGGCGCGTCCGGCGGCGAGGCGGGCCTTGTTATCCGATTCGAGTTGCAGCCGGGCCGGGCCTTCGAGGGTGACCTCAGCCCCGCTGTCAAAGGTGATTTCGGCAAAGCCGCTGTCGAGTTCCAAGGTGCCGGCGGCCAAGCGCAAGCCTTGGGTGAGTGCCACCTGTCCGAAATGCCCGTGGGCGTCGTCGAGCCCGGTGATGACCGCGTGGGTGATTTCCTGGTCCGGATCCAGCAGGTTGTCAGCGCCACTGGCTGGCCGGTCGGTGCCTATTCCGCTCCGCCAAGCGAGCGTGGCCGCCAGCAGAATGGTGGCTGCCACGGCCGTGGCGGTGACCCAACGGTTAGATCGGGCGGGCGCGGCGCTCGCAACTTCCTCCAAGGGGGCGAACTCCTGTGCCAGCATCGCTTCAAAGGCCATGACGCGAATGTAGGCACGCCGCGCCTCGGGATCGCTGCGCAGGGTGTCGTTGAGCCGCGTGGCGTCGCGCGGCGAGGCCTCACCGCTGACGATGGCATCCAGGACGGTGTCGAAAGGGTCGCGACAAGCTGGAGGTGGAGGGGGTGGGTTCATCGTGGGATCAGGCACGGACTTCGCCAGCGAGTTGGCGTTCGATGCAGGTGCGCAGCACGCGCCGGATGCGCAGCAGCACTTGTTTGAGGGCGTCGCGGGTGCGGCCGAGGCGCCCGGAAATCTCAGCCAGACTCTCACCGCGTTGGTAGTGAGCCAGCAGGATCGAGGCGTCGCCGGCGGGAAGTTTTTGCAGGCAGGCCTTGAGGGCGAGATGGCGATCCTCGAAATCCTCGAGTTGTTCCTCGGCTTCCTGGGCGACGAGTTCGAGCACATCGGGATCCAACGCGATCATGCCGGAGCGTTGGATGCGTTTGAGGTGGGCCATGGTTTGCCAGTAGGCAATGCGGAACGACCAGGCCTTGAAATGAGTGCCGGGTTCGAATTCCGCCACCTTCCGGCAGAGCACCAGATTGGTTTCCTGCAAAATGTCCTGCGCCGCCACCCGGTCCGGGTGGAGCGTCAGAATATAGCCGTAGATCGCCGCCTGATGGCGGGTGATCAGAAGCACGAATTCCGTTTCACTGAGGGGCTTGTGGGACATCGGTTGCGCACCAATCCATAGCACGAAACAGTCCGTGGTGAGGAGGAAAATCGCGAAATGACCAAGCCGGTGGAGCCATCGCCCGGGTGCGGCTCAGCGCAGGGCGGCCAGCACCTCGGTGTAGGCGCCGCGCTTTTCCGGGTATTGTGCCATGCCGGCGGTGGCGGCCTCGCGCGCGGTGCGGCCGGATTTGTTGGTTAGGGCTTGGTCCGCGCCTTTGGCGAGAAGTGCCCTGACGATTTCCGGGTTACCGCGTTGGGCGGCGATGATGAGCGCGGTGTTGCCTTGTCTGTCGGCAAATTGTTGGGATGCGCCGAGCTCCAACAGCTTTTCCGCCACCTTGCCCAGTCCGCTCCATGACGCCCACATCAGGGCGCTCCATCCGTCGTTGTCGCGCGAGTCGGGCCTGGCGCCATGGTTGAGCAAAAGCGCGACGATGCCGGCCCGCTTGTCGTCGGTAGCGCTGAGGAGGCTGCGTGCTTCATTGACGGGTTCGGAACGCGTGTCGGAATAGTTGGCAAAAGCCGCGCGCATCAGGGCGGTGCGCCCCAAGTCGTCGGTCTCATTGGTCACATCCCCGGCTTGTTTGACGAGTGATTCCACTTCCTTTGCATTGGCTTGGAGGATGGCGGTGACGATGGGATCATCCTTTTTCACCTTGCCCTTCAACATCGCCACCGCGGTGTAAACCCCAATCGCGAGCACCGTGGAGACGAGGCACAGGATCAGGGTGTCGATGAGGATGAGCCGGTATTTTTTCATGGTGTGCCTCCTTCATTGACGGGGGTGGCGGAGACCTCCGGACCCTGCTGGGTGAGGAACTTGCGCAGCGCGATGACCGCGAGCGGACTGAGTGCCGCCAGTATCAGATAGATAACCCACATGAACTCGGGCGAGTCCCGGAAGGCAATATTGCCGGTATCGATTTTCGGACGGATGCCGTCATAACAGAACTTGGAGATGAGAATGCCGCTGACGAAGCCGTTGATAGGTTTGGCGATGAACATCGGCAAGGCGGCCAGCGCCATGTAGGAGGACACCTTGTCCGGCGGCGACACCGAGGCGATGTATTCCGTGAAGCGCGGCATGAAGATCAGTTCGCCAAAGGCAAACACTACGATCTGGGCGACAATGACAAAGAGATAGGCTTGCGTGATATTGTGAATCCCCGGCAACCGCAGCACCCACTCCAGCGGCAGTGCCAGAAACACCAGCGAAAAGGCGGAGATCGCCATGCCGATGATGATGAGTCTCACGGTGGCAAAGCGGTTGATGATGGGAATAATCGCGATCAGGCCCAGCACAATGATGAACGGGTTGATGGAGCTGGCCAGGCCCAGTTCGAAATCGGTGTAGAGCACCCGGGTGTAATATTTCGGCATCACCAACATCTGATTGGTGAAGACGAGGCGCACCCCGATCGTTAGAACAAGGAACAGCAGCAATTTCTGGAAAGCCCGCTCCTTCCATACTTCCAACAAAATGTGCAGCGGGCGTTTGGTGTCGTTCTCGCCAGTGGCACGTTCGCTGTCCTCGGCATAGTTGTCTTCGCGCAGCAGCGCCGTGCAGCCCACGGCACACAGCGACATCAGAAACCCGAAATCCAAAATGGCCAGCTTGCCGTCAACGTCCCCCCAGATTTTGGCAAAACCATCGACAATGAGCGCGTTGGCGATGATGGCGCCAATGTTCATCAACAGGTAATACACGTTGAAGCCGGTGGCCCGCACCGACTTGGTGGTGTAGCGGCGCAGCGAGGTCATGGTCACCGGCGCAATGAAGGCGGTGCCCAGCGACATGATGAGCAGCAAACCCTTGACCACCCACTGCAGGGCTTCGCCGTGAAGGAACACGGGCACCACCCCGAGCCCGAGCCGTGCCAGCGCTAACAATCCAAAACCGATGAAATAGGATTTTTTAATCCCAATGACGTCGCAGATCGAGCCAACTCCAAACATGAAGGCGGTGACGAAGAGCATGTAAATGCCAAACCATGCCCCCGCATCCACATCATTGAACCCGCAGTTGGTGGTGAGGTAGATGGAGAGCACCGTGACCATCGAGAAATACGCCAGACCATCGAAAAACTGGATCGCATTGGTCAGCCAGAAATCCCTGGACGCACTCTTGAGAACGCCGAACTCGGAAAAATAATTGCGGACGGGGTTGGACATGCGAAATCTCTCTGCAATGGGGTTTTTTGGAAAAATACCGCCGGGGGGACTCGAACCCCCACGACTTTGCAGTCAACGGAT
>JBAXPF010000286.1:0-5534 GCA_037132955.1 Verrucomicrobiota bacterium
TGCGTGAATTCCGTTGTTTCCTCAGGGCGGCATTGGGGGGCTTTGCCGTTGCCGCTATATTGATTGCCGGTGCCGTCGCAAGGATGAGTCTTGCGCGTTCGCCTCATGCCTTGACGGAGCGCGAGATCTGGACAGTCATCGTGGCGTTGGTGTTCGCGGTTGGCGCCGGCCTCCACTTGAGAAGACGGAAACACCGGAGGTGATGGCATACGGCATCATTCCGGCTTGCAGCTGGGTATCACCTCGGTCACATCATTTGGATTTGCCGCGTCCCACCATTCAATCCCCCGCAATCCATGAGCACCAACAACGACTCCACAATCAAGCCAGGCCTGTTTGGCTGGAACGAACTCATCACCTCGGATACCGAAGCCGCCAAGCAATTCTACGCCGCGGGCAGAAGGTGCCTTTGCGGTACGACAAACCCAGGGATTTGGCGTAGGACTTCGGAATCTGCTGATTGCTTGTAAGCATGTGCAAGGATGGCAGAAAAGGTCCCGGCGAACAAGCATCATATAAGGTTTTCGCGGCCAGATGATTCCGTGTTGCTTGCGGTATAGATCGCCAAAGGCAATCCGTGACGGTGTTCCTTATGAGGAACTTTTCACTGGCATGATCCGTCGTGGTGATTTGGTGGGTGGTGGGGATGAGTCCGGATGGCCGGAGCCCCCACTTCACTCTTTACTTTTCCACTGTCCAGCAGCCTCATTCGGTGGTGCAACCGATTCAATTCTGTTTCTCCTCATTGGCTCCGCTGGCGCTGTGGTGCGGTATGTTAGCCACTGTCTGGGCGGCTGAGGAAAAGCTCCTGCAAGCGAATCTAGCAAAACTCGCCGATCCCGCCAAGCGCGACGCGGAAGTCGCCAGACTGGTCGGGTGCGATGGCAAAAAGCAGACGCTGCTGAACTACCGCTTTCACCCCTGTCCGCAGCGGGGAAACGCCGCGCCAATCATCCTTCTAAGCGCGAGATATAAGTTGGATTTCGGACCGCGTCCCGGTGGACGGGAGGAATATCCGGTGGAGCGGCCGGACGAGGTGTTCGGCAGTCAAGTCGTTGAGCCGGTGGCCCTGTTGGAGCCGAGTCCCATGCCGATCAAGGATCAGGCGTTGCTTCTTTTCGACCCTACCGGACGCGAAATCCGCCCCTTTGGTGGCAACAATTTCATCAATCAGGGCTACGTGTGCGATCTCAACGGCGACGGCGTTCTGGAGCGGGCGGATTCCACCTCGTACGGCATCGCCGAGGCCAAGGACCAGCAAATCGACGTTTTCGAGCTGGCCACTGTTGAGGCCAAGCCGCAGGTGCTGCTGCAGGTGATATACAACTGGCATCAGCGGTCAGCGCCCGCTTCGAATGACTGGGGCTTCACGTGCTTTGATGAAAACAACGACGGCGTGCTGGAAATCGGCTTCGGCCCCAAGGGAGTTTTTAGCGGGAACCCTAAGCCCGAGTTTGTGTTCCGCCGGGATGCAGACGGCAACTATGCCTGCCGGAAGCTTCCGCCGCAGGCCCACATTCGGGTCATGCAACCCGGCGAAACCCTCAAGGGCATTGCGAAAACCGACAAGGGTCTCGGATACCCGGTGCTTGATGAGAATACTCCGGTCGGCACCGCGCCGCCAGACCCGGCCGCCCGCTATGAGTTCAAATCGTTGAAAGGCGCTTCCGACGCCGAGCTGCTTGCGTTTTTCCACGGCCGCCCTCGGCATGATCCATTCATGGGCCCGGAAGATGCGGTGTCCGACCATCCCCCGGCGGGTTTCTGGGAAATGGCACCCAAACAGGCGGCGTTGGCCCTCGCGGATGCAAACCGCACGTCGAGCCACCGCGGCGGTTGGAAACTCGCGGTGGACGACCGTGGCGGCATCACCCCGCCGCAATCCGGCTGGCTTGTCTATCGCTCCAACCCTGACAATAGTTATAGTTACAACCCCCGTGTCTTCGCGCTGCGCTTCGGGGTACCCAAGCCGGTGTTGGTGGTGACCGAATACAACAGCAGCGGCATGGTCGGGAGCAATCGGTTGGCAGACGCGCCGGCCCATGGTTTCCGCGTTATTGATCTAACGGAAGCTGAGGCTGCCTTTGTCGCCGGGACCTTGTTCTGGTTGGATCGAGTGCGGTCGTTGAGCGTCGCCGCCTGGGAAAACCGGGGGGGCTGGTCGTCCTCTGCCGATGGCTACGGCGCCTTGCTGCTGATGCCGGACGGGGCACCGAGCCGCCTGCTCGCCGAAGGCACGGTGTGGGCGTGCGACTCCATCAGTGCGAGATGGAACGAGGACTACACGCGGGAGGTGGCGGTCAATCTGGCAGAATACCTGCTCTGCAATCTGTGGGTGAGCCACCTCGGCGAGCGTTGGAAAGTTGGACCTGAACTCGACCGGCAGGGGACCATGACCCCGCTCAAGGACCGGCTCGCGCCGCGAACGTCCGCAGTGGCGCGGCAGCAACTCCTGGCAACCATGGCCGGGTTGTTCGCCAGGCACCGGGAGGATCCGCTGCCGTCGCAGGTGGTGGCGCGGTTGGTCCAAGCGGCTGGCGATGATGGCTTCGCGGAGTTCATCCCGGATTTGGAACGCCTCCAACAAGCCCTGCCACCGCCCGATGCCGAGGATCTTGAATACGAGAAACTTGATCGGCGGTTTGAACGCGACCATTTCGGAACCCCGCTTCGGGACGATCCGAGTGATCATCCCAAGGACTACGCCCGCTACAAGGAACTTGGCGAGCGGCAGGCGTTGAAGCCGGGTCCCATCCTGCGGGAACGGCTCAAGCGGGCGCTTGGCCAACTGCGAATCATGGGCGATCCCGCCGCGCTCAAGCGGTTGGCACTTTCCAACGAGCGCACCGGACCGTGGGCGCTCAAGCAGCTCCAAAGCAACGATCCGGCAGCTTGGGCGGACGTGGTGACCGCAGGGTGGAAAATGGCCAAGGTGGAGGAACGGCGGCAGATTTTCGAGACCCTGGCCGTCGGTGATCCGCCAGCGGCGCGGCGGTTTCTTGACCAACTCCCGGCCAAGGAAGCGTCGCCGATTTTGCTCGAAGCCGCCGATTTTTTGCGGGAAAGCGATGCCGAGGCGGCCGCGCGCCGCATCCCGGAATTGCTCAGCTTCATCGCCAGCCGGAAAAACGAGGTCGACCGTCGCGGCTGGGCCATGAGATTGGTGGTTCAATTGAAATTGGACGACGCCCAACGCCAGAAGTTGACAGACCTCCTGGTGGCGGAAATCAAGCACCCTCAGCAGACCCAGTTCCAGAGTGAAACCACGGTGACCGATGCGGTGCGGGCGCTTGGAGCGCTGCCCGATGCGGCGCGGCATTTGCCGCTGTTCAAGAGCCTCAAATCGGATGATCCATGGGGTGAGGGCGCGGTGTGCGGAATCCTGGTGCGCCTCGCGAAAGACGAGCAGGAGCGGAAACAGATCATGGAGTCCTTCGTACGCCCCTGCTTCAAAAACCCGCCCGGCATGATGAACCACCTGTTTCTGCGAGCGTTGGCCCGCGACCTCAGAGGGGTCGCGCCGGAAATCACCGCCTTTGCCACCCAGAGCCCGGCCGTCCCAGATGGCGCGAAGGCGGACTCCAGCGGCGGCAAGGATCAGGATTTGACCGTGGAGCGGTATCATTGTGCGCGGGAAATCACCGCGCTGTGGTTGGAACCAGATGCGTTCACCCGCACCCGGATGTGGCTGGCCCTGGCCATCAACCGGTCAACGTGGTTTGCGAACCGCGACGGCGACGCACTCCGCGCCCGGGCCGCCGCAGACATCCGGCAAACCCCGCTCGCCGAACGCCAGGCCGCCATTGCCGGCATGCTCGCCGCAGTGCCCGGTGACACGCACATCAATGGCGAAACCTCCGCCTGGCTAAAACAGCTCGCGGAGGACTGAGTTCCACTCAACTGTCCGCACGATTCCCATAAACACCATGCCGGTGCCAATCTCCCGAAAGGGCGACGGGAGAAGCATCTGCATCCATTCAGCATTTCATCTGCTCAGATTTTCAGCTTTTGCCCAATCACCCTTTTCCCCACCCTCCGGTCCGGCCATCGACTTCTGCTATGGTGCGCCCGACCATTTGCCTCTCAGATCACCATGAGCATGAAACCGCGTTGGAACTGGGTCGCCTGGGCTGGCATGGCCACCGCCATTGCCGGCGGCACGGTATTTGCCGGGGAGATCATCAAGATACCGGTGACGGAGCGAAAGGTGGCGGCGCTGCCGCAAGGCCCTGCCATCGAAGGCCCGCTGCCGCGACCTTTGCTCATCGTCAAACTCGAGGAACGGGGAAAATTTCCTGGCAGTCCGACCACCTCCTCCTTCTGGGTTTTCGATCCGGCGGCTCCGACACAGGGGCTCCACAAGATTTTCACCGGCCCGGGCCAAGGCCAGTATCTGCGTTTCATCACGCCCTTGTTCGGCGGCTACGGAGTGGCAACGGGGCGATTGGATAAAGAGAAGGAGCCTGAGCGCGACGGACCAATGTTCTGGTTCAATCCGTTGGATGGAACGTCCGGCCCGAGCATCGATCTGGACCTGTGGGAAGAGTGGCGGGATGCCGGCTGGATGGTGGGCGAGCAGATCCGCGAAGAAAAGGATGACCGCTCCATCAAACGGATTGTCCGCTATCACCCGCTCAAGGGGATTGTGCGGACGTTGGACCTGGATTTTTCCTATCTCAACTGGCTCAACCACCGCGAGGCCTTGGGCGTCGTCACGTTGCAGGAGGGGGAACGAGTCGTGCTATTGAATGAGGCAAAAGCGGAATATGAAATCATCGGCATTCCTCCAACCGACTACAGTCCGAAAGTGAACCAAGACCGAAATTTCCGAATTTCACCCGCAGGCAAGGGCTGTCGGGACGGAATCTATGCGATCCAGGGTTTCGCACTCTGGTTCCTGCCGAAAGGCGGAACCTGGCACCCGGTCATCCGGGATGTTCATATCGTGAAAACCTTTGGCGGCATGCCTCCCTATCTGCCGGCTCGCTATGTGGGCAACGGCAGGTTTGCGGTGACAAAAACCGTGAAAGACAAGGTGGCAGTTCCCAAATCAACCCCCAAGGAAGACCGTGGCTTCGGCGCGGCGGAGGCCGTCACCATGCTGATCGATGGCATCACCGGCAGAATCATCAAGCAGACTGAACCGGTGATCTACAGCGAAAACCCTGGCACCGAAATCCCCGACGACTGGTGGTCGGAGGAGGCGAAACCCAAGCCTGAATCGCCCAAACCGGAGGTCGTGCATGATTCCCTGTTTCAATGGCATGAGAAGAGCCGTGAACTTCGCTTCGCCGACGACCAGGTGGTGAAACTCGGCAAGGATGACGAGCATCACGAATCGTACGATGGCCGCTACACGATCATTTTTCAACAATGCCCGCGCGGTGGGGGAAAAACCAAGACCAAAATCCCGTTCCGAATCATCGATGGCAAGACCGGGCGGATTGATGTCGCAGAAGTGGTGTCCGACTATTACGAAGCCTGGGTGGAGGTGAGATGGCAGACGCTCTGTGCCGAATCGCCCGACCCCGAGA
>JBAXPF010000287.1:0-5534 GCA_037132955.1 Verrucomicrobiota bacterium
TGATGACCGGCTGGCCCGCCTCGATCCGGCGGCGGAACGCTTCCAGGGCAAGATCTGGCCGCTGCCCCGGTCCCCAAACCGAGAAGAACCGCAGCGCCACGAAGCGCAGGCCGTGGAGCCGGGAGTAGAGGCGGCCCCATTGCTCGCCGTGGAGCTTGGTCAGGGCGTATGGGCTGCACGGGTTGGCTTGGGTCGATTCCTCGGCCGGCAGGGGCGTTTCCGGGCCATAGACGCTAGACGACGAGGCGAACACGAATCGGGGGACGCCCATGCGACGGCAGAATTCCAGCAGGCGGATGGTGCCGATGACGTTGGTGCTCTCGTATTCCATCGGGCGGTCCATCGACGGACGCACACCGGCCAGGGCGGCAAGGTGAACCACGGCATCGAAGGTCCTGTCGGGCAGTTCCCCCTTGCGGATGTCGCAGACGTGGAATGCCACGCCCTCTGGCAGCGGATCCTTTGGCGGGATGTGGTCGAGTCCGGTGACCCGGTGGCCCGCCGCGTGGAGGTGCCGGACAACGTGAGTGCCGATGAAACCTGATGAACCGGTGACGAGGACGGAAAGCGGAGCCATGCCCCGCAGGGGGAGTCAACCCGCCCTCGCTATTGCTCGATTGTCAGGGCAGGGGACGCGGTTTCATCTTCATCGCAAACCGGTTCGATTTTGACGGCGGTGCAGAAGGCAGCTAGATATTTCATGCATGGCAGCACGAGATCGTCGGCGATCTTGTCATTGCCGGGCGATGGTTCGAGGGTGTTGACGAGATGTTCGAGCAGGTCGATTTTCTGGTTCACTTCGTCACGGAGGTGCTTCCAATCTGCGGCGCGGAGGGTGAGGATGCTGGTGGTGGCCATGGTTTGCTTTTCTATTTCTGGTAGTGAACTGCTACGGTCGGCAAGATGGGTGTTCCGGTTGCGGTTGACCCAGCTTTCAGCGACAGTGTACCAGTCGAAACCCACTTTTCCAGCCAGATCTGCGATTCCCGCGCCACACGTCAACTGCCCAACACCAGGGCAACCAGCCGCTCGACGTGGGGCACGGTCAGTTCATTCGGCCCGAGGCGGACCACCCGCCAACCGGCGAGCGCAGCCTCCAGGTATTTTTCCAGATCGGCGGCGAAACCCGCGCCGCGGTTGTGGCGCCCATGCACGTAGATGCCGCCCTCGATCTCAATCAGGGTCCGGCTGGCTATGTGGGCGAAGTCGGCCCGCCATTTCCTAACGGGATGGAAGCGGAATTCCTTTTCCAACACCGGACCACCCAGCGCCCGCCACAGTGTTTCAAAGCGGCTCTCCAGCCTGCTGGGAGGCTTGCCATCACGGAACACCATGCGCGGGCGGGTTGGCATCGGCGTTTATCTTTGATACATCCGATTCCTGGTCATCCAGACGGCCCTGCGACTACGGCCTGTCTCCTCTGCGATTTCCCTGTCGGTTTTTGACCAGTCGATTCCTTTAGCCCGTTCCTCCATGGTAGCCTTCTTGACATGGGGGCCACGCACGGTTTCCGAGGCGTATTTTGCCCTCGCACCGGAGACTATTGATGGTCGGCATCCTAGTTGATCGCAAATTATCGACGTAGGCTGGCTCCAATCCACTGTATGCCACGGGTATTTCGTTTTTCTCGCGTCCCCGTTTTTGTTTAGTGTATTTCTCATAATGTACGCGGGTTGGTCGGCATCACAGGGGCAGTTTGGCCTGGTTCGGGTCGTCGATGGCGCACTCGATTTCATCCGTGGTGATCTTGGACACGCGGCACGTCACCTTGAGTTTGGTGGGCGAGTGCGAGCGGTCAAAGGTGACGCGGAATCCGAGACTGAACTTGCCGTCCTCGTCGGCGCTGTCCTCGGCTTCCTGTAAATGGGTGTTGAGGAGTTCCTTCACCGCGTCGATGGCTGCTTGGCATTCGATAGGTTGCTGGGTCATGGCTTGAGTTGGTTGTAGATGTTGATGATGGGTTCGAGGTCACGGCAGATCACCTCGCGCTGTGCCTTGGTGGCGTTGGATAGAAAGCGCTCGGCCTGCAAGCGCCGCCACCAGCAACAGATCCGGTTCACGAACGGGATGTAGTTCAACTGGCCCTTGTCGGCGGGATCCGGCTCAAGGTCGGCATCGGTGGCGATCCGGCCAAGGTTGAGCGATTTACGAAGGCGGCGGGTGGACATGCGGCGACCGGCGCTATCCTCGGCCACGCAGGTTTCTATCCAACTTTGGATTTCGTCATCGGGAAGTTTTGCCAGCAGGCGGTGATGCTCCCATGACAGTCGTTCGCTGCGCAACGAATACGGGATGCTGCGGCTGACGTAGGCATAGTTCTGGAGGGTGGACAGGTCGAGGCCGGTGGATTTGAGTGCGATTTGATAGGACGGGTTGTCCACCTTCCTGTCAGGGAAGCCGTCGGTGCCGAACAGGGTTTGGCCATAGACGAGCCAGTCGCCGACGATGAAGGCAATCGAAGTGGCCATTCCGCCGATGCCGGCGGCGAGTTCCTGCCATTCCTCGGGGGTGAGCTGGTCGATGATGCGCATGCCGAGTCGGCTGACTTTGACTTTAGGGTTCGGGAGTTGGATCGATTGATTCATTAGATCTGGTGTTGTTGATTCTGGCGGAGCGATATGTGTTGCGGGCGGTCAACGAACGCATGGCGCGGGAGGGTCGCAGGTTGAGCAATTCGGTCAGTTCGACGCAGCGTTTCGATACCGCGGCCCGGCTGATGCCATGGCGTTTGGCAATCGCCGTCATGGAATCCCCGGAGTAGATCAGGCCGCTGACCAAGGCGATGCACTCTGCGGTTAGGCGGGCGTTGGCGTGATTCAGCACTTCACCCAGGACGTGGCGGGCGGTGGACCATGCGGCCTCGTTGTCGCGGATGGGCTGATGCGGGGCGTCGTTCGGTGCGCAATGAGGCGGCTCCGCTTCCGGTTCCGGCATGAGGGCGGGATCATCACCCTCGCGCATGAGCGGGCTGTCGGCGGCGTCCCCCTTGGCGGAGCCGTTGCCGTGGCGTGCCAGATCGGGCTCGGCCAGTCCCTGGGCTTCGAGTTGCCGCCGTTCGTTAGGCGGCAGCGATTTGATCCACGCCTTGTATTGGCGCTCGTATTCCGCGTCGCGGGTTTTCTGGCGTTGGCTGTAATCGTCGCGGTTCATTTCTCGGCCCAGGTTTTGCAGATGTTGGCTTCAACTTCGACCGGCACCTCGGGGAGCAGGCGGATGTCACCCTTCCACGGGTCGAGACCATCGCCCTTGCGGGGACCGTAGGTTTCGATGTCCAAGGCGATGCGCTCGGCACCGGTCAGGTCGAGGGCGATGCGGTCCAGATCCGTGCGCCGCGAACAGAAAACCTTGGGTTGGTCACTTTGGCTACTTTGGTCACTTGTGCGTATCGCGTCTGTGTGACTATAATAAATACCCTCTATTTTATTTTTATTTTTTGCTGAATTATTTCCCAAAACCTTTTGCCCATGCGTAGAAGTGACCAAAGTAGCCAAAGTAGCCACGTTTTGTTCCTCGGTGGGGCTGGGGGATGGGGCGGATTTGGGTGCCGGACTTCCATTTGTCGTCCCAGGCATCCCGAAGATTCCGTCGAGGTCGAGTTGGGTTGTGCCGGAAGGTTGCCTGAACATGATGCGTTGCCGCACGCTTCTGGGATTGTCATCCATGACCATCTGGGTGCCGTCGAGGTGCCGCCCGTTGAACTTGGTCAACACCTTGCCAATGCGCATTTTGGCTTCCTTGGAAGTCAGATCACCGCTCACCATGAAAGAGGCGAGGGCTTCGTTGTCCGAGTCGCTGGCGGTATCGAGCAATTCAAAGAGCCGCGCCTTGTCGATCCATTCACCAGGGTGGGCGGCATACCCGATTCGATAGACGGCCCGCATCGCCCGTTCGTGGCCGTCGCCGCCGATTTTGGCGTTGAGTTGGTGTGGCTGGCAGGGATCTCCCAAACCGCAGCAGTTCATGATACCGCCGACGACCCGCGCCCATTCTGGGAACGAATTGAACGGTGTTTTGCCTGCCGGACAACCACACTGGATCCAGTGCTGAACGATTGCTGCGACCGCACCGAGCACGAGAGACCGGTTGGAGAAGATCCAGCCGTGGAGGTCCGGGTATTTGTAATCTCGACCGTTGGAGTTTTCCTCGAAGAATTCCAGATCGAGGCGGCGGGTGCGGGGTTCGATGTCCTCGCGGAAGGATAGCCCGACGTTGGGGGATTCATCACCAAGTGGTCGTGTCAACTCCGACGGGGATCGTGAATACGGTGAAATCGCGGAGCCAGGAGCCGGCGCGACGTTCGAGGGTCGGGCGGTCGCCGCCCGCAGAAAGGTGACCCGCGCCAGAGGCTTGGAGGATTCCCCTTGCTTAATTCGGTCATAGTTCCCGTTGAAAGCGCGGCGCGTTACACAAATGTCGTTACGTACCGACATTGTGAATATGTGAACGACTCCAATCCTGCCAACAGGAATTGTCCTGACGACAGGACAATCGGCATAGGGGCAATTGTCCTTCCGGCAGGACAATCACAGCCTCAATCCAGCCGGATTGTCGCTCCGGAACGACATTTTCCGTCCGGGCGGAAAATTTCTGCGCGCGCAGAAAACCGTCACTGAGTTCCGGCCGATTCATTGGATATGGAGTATGAGGTGGAAAATCGACCTGCCGACAGGAGAATAGGGGTGCGGAGAATCCCAATTTTCTGGCCGGCCAGAAAATCAGGAGGGCGGAAACAGATAATGTCCTGCCGACAGGACACCGCCCCAGAGGTCATTCGAATGTCTTTCCTGGAAGACATTCTTGTTCCGGAACGATGTTCAAATGCGTGGTGAAATTTGCCGCCGGCAGCAAAATTCGATTCACCTCTCCCGTGCCTACTGGGGTTGTTCTGACGCAAGAACAAGTGGATGCCCGGTGCCTTGGATGTCTGCCCGGCCAGACAACTTCGGCGCGAACCGAAGTTGTCCCCTGAGTTTGAAAAGTGTGACCGGTCACACATTTTCGGCCCTCGTGAAATCTCATTTCGTAATGAGATTCCGCCAGCCGCGGCGAGTGCAAGTTGACACGGTGGAAGCGGCATGCATCCGCAACTCCAACCGATCCGCCGTGACGAACGTCTCCTGACCGACCTCGAAGCCTGTGAATACCTCCGCATCCGCAATCGCCAGCTCTACGCCTGGCGAATGCAAGGACTGATCCCGTTCATCCGCATCGGCCGCGCCATCCGTTACCGCCAGCGTGACCTCGACGCCGCCCTGGATGCCCTGACCGTTGGCTCGAACCAGCCCTTGGCTCGCTGAGCACCGAACCAGGCATAAACACCCAAGAACCATGAGAATTTGGTTTGACCACAACCGCTGCCCCGTCGTGGTGGATGGAACCCACCCGGCTTGCTCGCGTGACTCCTGGCGCAAAAGAAAGCGGCGGGAGGGCTTTCACCCACCCGCCGCCAATGAGGACCAACTCAAGACATGCACCCAAACCACTCGGAAAGGAGGCCGTCCATGAATACTCCGGGTGTCAACGATTCGTCGGGT
>JBAXPF010000288.1:0-5512 GCA_037132955.1 Verrucomicrobiota bacterium
GCTGGAAGCCCGTCGGCCAAGACATGCGGGACGCATGTCCTCCTGCTAAACTGACAGTATTGGGCGGACCGCCCGTTCCCCTCTTGGGAAGCAAGGCGAGCGCGGCGGTCACCCAAAGGAGGGGCGGACGGGGAAGATATATTGGATATATTTTCGCTGCCTTAGTCATCCTTTCGCCTCTTCTATTGTTCGATGTTCGATCTTGGATGTTCGTATTAAATCGCTCCGAATGTTCGATGTTCGTATTTGTCTTCAGATGCGAGGCGTACGTCTTCTCTTCCATCCAAAATTCAAAATTCAAAATTCAAAATTCAACATTCAACATCTCTTCATCTCCTCCACACCAGCATCTCCAGCACCTCGCGTTCAAACAAAGCCCACGCCTCATCCTCATTGGCCGCGCCAAAGATGCCGGCCTCGAGCACGCGGGCCGCGCCGCGGTGGCAGAGCAGGGAGCGGCGGATGCGGAGTGTGCGGTCAAGCGAGCTGTGGGTGGCCAGCCATGCGCCATACCCCTGAATCCAGCGGATTTTGTAGATATGCACCGGTTTGCCATTTGGCTCAGCCAAAAGGGTGTAGTCGAAGGTCAGGCTCTCGCCACCTGGAAGTGTGTGTGTTCGTTGCACACCGGATTTGAGCACCTTGAAACCTGCGGCCACGTTGCACACTTCGGCCTCGTGGCCGCCCACGTCGCAGAAGGGTCCCAAGTCAATGCCATCCCACTCAAAATAGAAAAACGTCATCTTCCGTCCCTCGGCGAGTTCCTTGTTCAACTGCGCCCCGCGGTCGGCCCGATACATCTCGAGGGCCGTGCCGAAGGGCGGGGGGGCGCTCGTTAGAAGCGGCGCTCCTTGCCAATAAAACACCGGGGCCGTGGAGGGTTGGGTTCCGGCATGCCGCCACGCCAGCACGCCGCCTTCAATGGCAATGAGCAAGAACACAACGAGCAGGAAGACCGGGCGCAACATGGGTGGGGGAGGGGGGTGAAAGCAGAGGCACGAATCGTGCAATGGCGGGGAGTGCCTGTTCTATCACAGGCAAGGGGCTACCACAGGCAGGGCACCCCCCGGATCAGGGTGGTGTATAAGATAGCGAATTTTTCCCGGCGCAGCATGGATTTTCCATTGGGATCTGCCGACTCGTTCTCGGGAATATAGGCGGTGGAGAATTCGCGGTCCGGCATGAGGCGGCGGAAAATGCGCAAGGCCCGGCCGGCATGATACCAGGACGTGACGAGAATCACGCGGCGCGCCCCGAGCTTATCTAACAATGGTTGCACCAGCAGGGCATTCTCGACCGTATTGGTGGCACTTGGCTCATGGACCAAGGCGGCCTCGGGGATGCCGCTTTCGATCAAGGCCAGCATGAGTTCCGATCTATCTCCGGTGACAATGATGCGCTTGGCGTGGTTTTCCCGGTAGAGCTTGGCGGCCAGCGTGCTGCGGTCGCTCGATGTGCCGCCCAGCACGACCAAGGCATCCGCCACGTCAGGTGGACGGCTTTGCGGTTGCCACGGCGTCCACAGCATGAATCCGCCGGCCCCGGCAGCCATCAAGGCCAGTGCTGTCATCAGCCGTTTGCGCGTCACTTGTTTCATTGTGCGATCCGGGATCTGCGGGCAACGCCTAACGAGCCGATCCGGCAATTTGAAAGTGTTCGACCGCCAGCGTGGCGGTTTGGACGATTTTTTGATGGAACATGTTCCACGTATAGGACTGGACGGCGCGGCACGGGCCGGTGGCATCCAGGCATCTGCCGGCATAGCGGCGGGCGGCGGCTTCGAGGATTTCCGGAAGGGATTCGGGGGCCGCCGGATCCCAGATGATGATTTCTTCGGACGGGTCCAAATCCGCGAGGAATGAGCTGCGGCTGCCGACGACGGGAGTGCCGCAGGCAAGTGCCTCAAGATAGACATGTCCGAAGCCCTCCAACAAGGATGGATTGACCAGAAAGGCCGCCTGGCGAACCCAGTGGTTGAGGGTGCCCCGCGGCAGGTCCTGATAAATCCTCAAACCCGGACGGTCCAAGCGGAAGTGCCGGCCAAGGATTGGATCCATCTTGCGTGCAACGATCACCAGATCCAGATCGTGGGCAAGGGAGCCGGAGCGTTCCCATGCCTGCAAGAGCCAGTGAATGCCCTTGCGCTGGATCCCATTTCCGACGAACAGCGCATAAGGCTTGGCCGGCAGGGGCTGGCGCTCTATGGGCGGTTCTGGCCATGCGGCGCTCGTGTCGGCACCATAGGGAACAAGGGTCATTGGCGGGATGCTCCTGCCGCCAGCCTCACGGATTGAATCGGCAACCACCGAACACGGGCAAACAACGTGATCGGCCAGCGCGATGGCCTCGGTCCAACGGCGGGTCCGGTCAGGGGGCAGGATCTCGGAATATTCCCGCATCTGGAAATTGATTCCGCTGCGTATGCGGTCATCGCCAAGGATCCTGCGTTCGTATTCAGGGTGCGGGTGATATTGATAGAGAAGTTTGACCCGCTCCTTTGCTTGTGGTGCCGCGAAAGCCTCGTGGGCGTAGGGATGATAGAGAAACAAATGCGCGTCATGCCGCAGGGCCAGGCGCAGCGCCTCCCGGCCCATGCGTGAGTCATTGGCATCGATCCGGCGCACCTCGGCGTCCCAGGAACCGGCGGGGACGCGCTCGCTGATGGCAATCCGCAGCATCGAGTGCAGCAGGTGGGGGGGCAGCGCGGGAGCCGTGCGCCGCCCGAGGCGGGGGACCAGGCACGACAACGAGCGACTCAGCCTGCCCGGGCCAAGTCCCGCAAAATCAGTGACATGCCGCGCCAGCAGCCCGGCGCCGGCCAGTGCGATGGGCAGATGGAACCCGTCGCGTGCACCGCGAAATGCTGTAACAAATGACATACCTTGGGATTAACTGTGAGCGGCGGCTGGGTCTTGCCGCCACGTCCTATGATTCAAGCGCTGGTGCGGCCGTGTCCATGTGAGGACCGCCCGTTGATGGGTCCGGCTCATCGGCACCGACCTGGATTGTGCGGCGCCGTCGCAGGCGCTGCCGCCGCCGGGCCTGTTTGCTTGCGGCTTTCTCGAAGCGTTTGACCACGACCTCCGAGGCGGTGGCCGTATAGAGCATGGTGATGAGAGGAAAGGTGAAGACGCCGAGCAGGACGGCTTCGAAGAAGGCGGCCACCAGGCAACTGCTGAGGATCGCAATGGGCAAAGCGAGTTCAGGGTTCCAGCCCGTCTTGCTTTCGATCTGCACCAATGTCCAGATGCGCTGGACCACCCATGCCGTGAAGGCCAGCACAAGTAGGAGACCGGCAATTCCCAATCCCACGCCGGCCGCCAAATAGGAGTTTTCACCGAAGCCCACTCTCCCGGAGGCCCCAAGGGGAACACCCCATAGCGGATTGGCGATCAGCGATTCCAATTGGCTTTGCCAAACCATGCCACGGGTGTTGTCCGTACTGAAAATGCGCTCGGTGGAATCCAGATGAATTTCTTGCACCCAGGACGTCCACAGCGTGGTCGCCGCGATCAATGGAATCAGGAATGCCGTCAAGCCCAGAATTTTCTGCCGGAAAAAGACCAGTGAGGAGAACAGGGTCAGCAAGAGCGCCAGCCGGGAGCCCGTCAGGATGATAAAGAACCCCAACATCAGGCATGCAGCCAGGATCGCCACCTTCCGCGATGCATTCCCGGTCTTGGTAAATTGATAGAGCAGGATGGGCGCGATGATCGCGATCGCCAGGGAAAACATCTGGGGATTGGAGGTGGTGCCACTGAACCGGTCACCAATCAGCATGGTGGCCTCAGGGTTGATCCGGTATTGGATGGCGTTGACCGCCAGAAATCCAAGGCTCGCTGCGCTCAAGGGCATCCATACCCGTGAGATCGGTTTTGCCTCACTGGCCCAGCCACTGGCGATCAAGGTGGTGGCGCCTAGCATGACGACAAAGGCCAGCAGCAAGAGCCCGGCTTGGGTGGGATCGCCTGATAGATTCTTGAGAAAAATCAGCAGATGCAACCCGACGAGCAGCCACGCCCCTATCGGGATACTTGCCATCCCAAGACGTCTCTGCGACAGCATCGAAAGAATGACAAGCAGCCCGCTGAACCCGCAGCAAATCCACCGGTTGTTGCTGCGGATATACTCAAAGGGTCCCCACAGCGGAATGAGATCCGAAGGCATATAGCCCGGCGGGGGCATGATCGAGGCGACGGTGGCAAGAACCGCCAATAACAAGGCGAGATATTTGGATGGGGTCACGCTGGGAAAATGGGGGATATCGCGGATGGAGGCATATCGAAAAACATCAAAACTTCGGGTGCCAGGGGGGAGTGGCGGGGGGGGGCATCGCAGTTGCATTCAGTTCGTCGAGGAAATAGCGCGCCAAGGTGGCGGTGCCCAGCGCCTGTGATGCCCAGGCGCGGATGGGTTGCCGGTCATTTGCGCCCTGCGCCAGTTGCCGCTCCAAAGCGCGGCTCAACGCGGCCTCGTCGCCGCTGCGGAAGACCGCGCCGAAGAGCGGGGCAACCAGCAGCGAGGCGGCGCCGCAGGCGTCGCTGGCGATCACCGGAGTGCCGCGCATCAGGGCCTCGTTGACCACCGCCCCCCAGCCATCCCAGCGGCTGGGCAGAACCAAACATGCGGCTGCCTCCATGAAGCGCATCACGGCCGGGTTGGCCGCATTGCCATGGAAGGTGACCCACTGCCCAAGACCCAGGTCATTCGTCAGCTGCATCAGGTCCTTGGCGCAGTCCCCATCGCCGATCACTTCCAAGGTCCATGCGCGGCTTGATCTCACATTCGATAGCGCGCGCAGCAAAAGGTCAACGCCCTTGCGCGGGATCAATTGGCCGACGTAAAGGAATCGGCAGACATTAGAGGCGCCTGGGGCGGATGAGCCGGCATGTTCCATAGGTGCCTCCACCAGATAGCCGAATTCACGGATCCGTGCGGCGGGCAGTCCGCAGCTGCGGAAAAATCCGACCCCGAGTCCGCCCATGGCAAAGATGCGGTGGAACGCCTGCCTTCCGTCTGTTAGAGCATGCCAACGGACCCGCGCGGCCCGTGCCCGGCCGCGCCAGCCGCGGAAATCAAAAGCCTCCGAGATCCACACCCGTTTGCACGCTGCGCTCCGGAGTTGTTTGAAGGCGGCGTGGGCCACCGGCAGCACAAAGTATCCGCCAAAGGCATGACAGGTGGCGGCATCGCTCATGGCCAGCATTTCGGCGCGGGCCGCGGCATTCCGCACATCCACCACACAGGCCCGGCCGTAGTCCGGGACCGTCCATCCCATGGCCATGCGCGCTTCGGGCAGGTCTTGTTCGTAGGCAAACCACACCTCCAAATCTGCTTCCTCCGCCAAGGCGCGCACGAATGCCGCCTGATGGATGCTCAGGACATTCTGCCAGAAGATGATGCGCCGGATCGGGGGCATGGGAGGGGAGGGGATGCGAACATCGAACATCGAACGTTGAACGTTGAACGTTGAACGTTGAACGGAAGAGAAATGCGAACATCGAACATCGAA
>JBAXPF010000289.1:0-5510 GCA_037132955.1 Verrucomicrobiota bacterium
TCTCAGGCATTACCTGGTCGGCTTGAATGGCATAACTGTAGTCCGCCGCAGGAAACCGATAGGCAAACACCTGTCGCAACTTGTCATCCACCCCGCCGGGGAATTGGCCCGGTGCCAGTTGGATCAAGCCCTTGGCATCGGAGACCTCGAGCCTAACAGCGCCATCGTTGGCCACCCGCAACCAGCCGCTGTGGCGCAGCGCGCCCACCGGTGATATGCGCAGGGCATCGGCGAGCAGGGGAAATCCGCCCAAGGCGGCCTGGCATTCGATGACCATGCGGCCAGTGCCTTCGATCGGCTGATTGAGCTTCACCTCCAGACGATGCACGCCCTTGTCCTCCTTCACCGACCACCCTAACACAGTCTCACCCGCCACGGACAGCACCTCACCCGGGCCGCTGAGCGTGAAGGCAAGATCCGCGAGCTTGCCTTGCAGCACGCGCAAATCCACCACCGTCAATTGCCTGAGCAAGCCGCTGCCGACCCTGACATCGGTGGTCTCCGTGCTGGAGAAAAACAAGGCACCATCTTTCACCGCTCCGGCGACCCGCCAGGCGGCGGCGGCCGCGCCATTGGCTGGCAGGAACCCGCGCCATTGTTCGCCGCTGCGTTCCGGCACCACGGAGGTGGCGCGGTTGAACTCTACCCCCTTGGGCATGCCCTCCATGCGCAGCGGCACCACCACCCCGGCAGGCAGGCTGAAATTGATTGCCCGCCAATCACCCTTGCGCGTCACGGGCACTTCAAACGCGATGGCCACCGGCAAGTCGCCAGCCCGTTCCGCCACCAAGTCATACACATAATTCTCCTTCACCTTGCGCAGCACCACATGCCAGCCGTCCCCGGCGACGCCGGACACCAATGCCACGCCTTGCAACAACTCGACCGCCGCGCCCTCCGCCGCAGCATGCGCTACTCCTGTGAGATTGAATGCCGCGCTGTCGCCATCCGCCGCCAGTTTGCCAACCAAGGTCGTGTCTAACAACTCCAACCCACGCGCACCCGTACCGCCGGCGAGCACCTGGACCTCCACTGCCGCTGCGCCCGATCCCACGAACGCACGACCCTCCGTTGCCTCCACCGGCAACAGACCCTCAGCCTTGGTCACCCGCAGGTCCACTCCGGGGTCCGCAGTGAGTGTTAGATTCAAGTCCAACCCGGTCGCCGCACCCGGCGTGGGCAGCATCATCGCCAGGGTGCCGCCCGCACCATCGGCAAAAACAAACCGCGTCTTGACGCACACTTTCAGTTCGGCGGGCGGCTTCACGTCCCTGGCCTCGGGCAGCAGCGGGCGCAGGTCCAGAAACCGCGCGCCCTTGGCATCCACCCGCAGCGACCAATCGCGCAGGCCGTCGCCGGTGACCGAGACGATTTCACCCGCGCTGCTCAGCCCGAGCGAGAGCACCTCGGGGCGTCCCTGGTGGACGCGCAGCACCAGTTGCTGCTCGCTGGTGACATCCGCCAGACCCATCCGTGCGGCCACCGCGGCGGATGCCGAGAAAAACAACGGAGCCTCCTTGGGTACCGCTTGCCAGGGCATCAGCACCAGCGGTTCCTTGATTTCCTGACAGAGTCCGAGCGGGGCGAATAGAAGTGTTAGAAGTGCGAGCGTTTTCATATGATGTGAGGTGAGTTATAGAGGCCATCCGTGAAATCTGTGGAATCCGTGGTTTCAAGACCGGGTGCCAAGGTGATGACTAACTGACAACCAATCCACCCTACAACTTCCCCACCACCTCCAACATCTCCGCCACCCGGCGGCTGTTGGAGTAGTATTGTTTGACGGTGGCCCGCGGGGCGGCCAGGAGTTTGAAATCGATGGCGTCGGCCAGCGGGCCGCCGCGGAGTTTTTCCGCAGCCAGCAACGCGAGTCCGGCGAGTTGCATCGATGGCGCGGATTGGTCAAACGCGGGCGCGGTGGCCTCATAGGGGATCGTCCAACTCCGCTCGACCATCCGGCCGCTGGCGGTGTCGCGGAAGCGCACGCTCACCTCGCCGAGTTCACCGGTGCCATCGGCGAGCGGCTCGACTTGATAGAGCGCGACCCCGGCCTCCTCGGCGGCGAGTTCGGCGGCGTCCACGGCGTCGTTGCGGAAGTCTTCGGTTTTGAGCCGGTGTTCCTCGAATCCCAGCAACCTGTATTTGCCCACCCGCTGCGGGTTGAAGCGCACCTGTACCTTGACGTTTTCCGCCGCCGGCCGGAACGCCCCGGCGAGTTGCCGCGCAAAGCCGCCATCCGGATCCGTTTCGGCGCCTGCCACCGAATAGCGGCCGTTGCCGTGGCGCGCCAACTCGGCTAACAACCTGTCATTCAATTCATTGGTGCCGATGCCGGCGACGTCGAAGGCCAGGCCTTTCTGGCGCAGGGCCTTGACCCGTTCCGCCAGGTGCAACGGGTTGGCATCGCCGAGGTTGGCCGCGCCATCGGTGAACAACACGATCCGGTTCTGCGCGCCCGCCGTCTGGTGCTGCAGCGCCATTTGTTCGCCCAATTTCATCGCCTCTTCGAGGTTGGTGCCGCCCTCGCTGGCCGCCTGGTTGACCACTTCATTGAGCCGGGACGCCTGATCGCCGGGCAGCGCGTCGGCCAGCAAGCGCGGGCGGCGGGAAAACCCGATGACCGTCACCGAATCGTTTTTGGTCAGCAAGCCGCCGAGTTGGGTCAACGCGTTCTGCATGGCCAGCCTGCGGTCTTCGCGGGCCATGGATCCGGATTGATCGACCAACAAGGTAAGCCGCAGCGGTTGTGATGCACTCCGCCCGGCGGCCCCCGTGCGCAACGCCACTCTAACAAGATTCCTGCCGGGGATCACGGGATGGGCCGCTTGTTCGACCCATGCGGCCACCGGTTCGCTGCCGCCCGCTGCGGGATCGCCGTAATCGACCGCGTTATAGAATTGTTCCAGCTTGATGCTGGCTGGCTCCGGGCGTTCGCCGCGTGCCAGTGCCGCCCGCGCCATCTTGAACGAGGCATCGCTGATGCTCAGCGAGAACGTCGAATACGGTGCGGCGGCGGCCGTGCCTTCGGCGGTTAGATCCAGAGCCGGCGGTTCTTCGGGCTTGGCTTTTTCACCTTCCGGTTCGGCCGCGCCCGGTGGCTCTGGCAGCTTCTCGTCTTTCTCCTTGGTATCGGCAGGAGTCATGGCGCCGGGTTGCGCAGGTGCTGCCATATCAGCCTGTTTATTGAAGGCCTTGAAGAGATCGGTGGTCGATGGCGGTTCCGTGCGCGGCGATGATTCTTTTGGCAGTTCCAATTCCCATGCCTTGTCGACGTCCATCAGCAACTCGGCACGGGTTTGGTCGTAGGCGGCGCGATAGTAAGCCGACTTGGCGGAAGCGATGACTTCCAATCCGCGGCGGGCGGCTCGGTTGGAGGGATCGGTGCGCAACACATTTTCGTATTCCTTCTTGGCAGCGTCATATTTGCCAAGGTTGTAGTTCCCCTCGGCCGTGTCTCGTATCATGCCTCTTAAGGTAGGAAGGACTTCAGTCCGCGAGAGTACCGGTGCGGAGGCCGCGGCCGGCTTGGCGGCTGCGGTGGCATGGGCTACGCCACTGCTGCTACCTTGGCCAAAGCCCCGTCCATTGCCTTGGCCACCCAGACCTCCGACCGTGCCGCCATTAAGCGATGTAAGCGGTGTCATTTCACCGAATGGATCAGTCTGCTCGGCAGGTTTGTTAGATGGTCCGTCAACGTCGCCATCCGCCCGGGGTGTGGAAGAATCGGCAAGTTCGATCGCAATTACACCAGCCCGATGCCGGCCTTCCAAGTCGTGGACCGCGGCGGTTTCAGGAGCGCGGTTTTTTGCCAGCAGTGGTGCCGATGGGGGGCTGGCTGCCGGCTTGGAGGCCGCCGGAGCGTCCGTGCGAAGCTTATCAAGCGCACGCGAGCCCTTGGCTGGGTTGGCAGCCAGATCGCTTGTTGCCTTGGCTTGCGGGGCTTGCGGGATTTCCTTATCGTGCTTCCTGCCACTCTCCATGGCCAGTCCCTGCGGCACCGGTGCCTCGTAGGGAATGGATTTGAGTTCGGATAGAATCGCCTTGGGCGTGCCCTCGATGAGTTCCGGCGGGTAATTGGTCTTGAGAGGCACGAGAGATTCGCTACCCGACCTCAGTGCCATGGAAGAAGCTGGCTTGGCGGCATCATTCAGCGCGAGGCATTGATCCGGCATTTTGCTGGCGATTTCCTCACCTAACAACTTTAGCTTCATCTGCTGTAGCAGTTGCTCATCTCCCTCCAAATCTCGCTTGACATCGGCATAAGAAACCGTGTCCAAGCCATGCTTGACGGCGTCGTTGCGTTTTTCATTCTTACTGGTCAACGCGCGTTTGTAGCGGGCATCCGCGAGATCGAGCTTGGCTTGCAGGGTGTCGCGCAACTGCACAACGCCTTCATCGATTTGTTTCTTCATCGACTCAGTGACCTGCTGCTGGACCTGCAGCTCAGGGTGTCGATCTCCCACGCCCTGCTTTTTCAATGACTCCAATTTGCTTTTCTGTTCGAGATACTTGGGATACAGCGTTTGGACGGCATTGTCGGGCAGTTGCAGGCCGGACGCATAGGTCATGAGCTGGTCTTTGTCGTATTTCAAGAGACTCTGGATCATGCCCTCCAACTGCAATTTTTCCGTCTCCAACTGATTGAAGGTATCCAGAGTACTTTTTGCGCCTTTGTCATCCTCCATCCCTGCTCCATGATAGACGATTCCCTTTGAGCGCGTGATGTTGGCGAGCAGCTTGCGGCGCTCCTCGACCGTATCCTCTTGTGCCCGGATGGCTTTCTTAAGCTCGCGGATGGTCACTTCCGACTCGACTGCCGCAGATGGGTTGGTGAATGTGCGCTCATTCGCCGCCAGCGGCACCATCTTGCTCATGCGGAACAGGCGCGGCGCCGCAAGCCCGCCTAACACGACCATCAAGGCCAAGCACGCGGCAATGGCCAGCATGCGGCCGCGCCAGCCGCGATGAGTGCGCGACTCGCGCTCGGAGGCAAGGAAGATCTCGGGGTTTTCCACACCGAAAAGTTCGTCGAGCGCCTTGCGTTTTGCGGGCGGGAGCTTGGCTGAATGGTCCGCCTCACCCGCCTCGGCCTCGATGAGCAAGCCGTGGAGGGCTAGCATGCGGCGGCGGAAGACTAACAACTCAGGGCGTTCGTCGCACAGGCGTTCCAACTCCGTGGCCTCAAACGCGGAGGCGTCCCCGAGCACCCAGGCCACAATCCGGGCCTCGATCGGTTCATCACCGATGGTGTCGAATGTAGGTTTTAGGGACATACTGGGGGGTATCGGTTGTTAGTTATCAGTTATCGGGAAAGAGACAGAAGACTTTGAGACAGAAGACAGAAGACAAGAGATGGCCCACGGCAGTCTGATCTTCCGTGTTCTGTCTGGGAGCGCAGCGGTCTTCTATTTTCTTCATTGCTTTCTCTGGTCTTCTGTCTTCTGTCTGGGAGCGTAGCGGTCTTCTATTTTCTTCATTGCTTTCTCTGGTCTTCTGTCTTCTGTCTGGGA
>JBAXPF010000290.1:0-5476 GCA_037132955.1 Verrucomicrobiota bacterium
CTTGCCAAGGGTGGCAAACAGCCGGTCGAGGTGGGCGGCTCGGCGACTCGGCGGCACTTCCAGATGCAGCTTGTCGGTACAGATGGAAAGCCCGGCGGCGTCGCCCTGGTTGACTAGCAGATAGGATAGGGACGCGGCGATGCGGCGTGCGTATTGGACCTTGGCCTCGGCCTTGCCGGCGAATTTCATCGAGCCGGAGGCATCCACCACGAAGTAGGCGCGCAGGTTGGTGTCGGCCTCGAATTCCTTGATGTAAAACCGGTCCGAGCGGCCGAAGGCCTTCCAGTCGAGGCGGCGGGTGTCATCGCCGGGGACGTATTTGCGATATTCGGCGAACTCGACAGACGACCCGCGGTGAGGTGAGCGGTGCTTGCCGGCGACGTTGCCTAACATCGGTACGCGGGCCTCGATCGGCAGCGCGGCGAGGCGTGAGAGCAGGGAGTTATCGAGGAAGTCGTATTTCATTCTTCCCGCATTTCCTTGATCAATCTCGCGACGATTTTCTTGGATGTCATGCCTTGTGATTCGGCAGAGAAGTTGGTGATGACGCGATGGGAAAGCACTGGTGAGGCGACCGCTTCAAGATCCTCCAGCGAGGCCATGTAGGCACCGCGCAGCGCGGCACGGGCTTTGGCGCCGAGGATGAGGTATTGGACGGCGCGAGGTCCGGCGCCCCACCCGACGGTGTCCTTGACCCATTGCGGCGATTCCGGTTGATTGGGGCGGGTTTTACGCACGATGGCCACGGCGTATTCGTAGAGGTGCTCGGGAACCGGGACGCGGCGCACGAGCTGTTGGTAGGCCAACACGCTTTCGCCGTTGAGCAGGTGGTTGAGGGCTTCGCGGGCGGCACCGGTGGTTTCGCGGGCGATGCGTTTTTCCTCCTCGGCGCTAGGGTAATCGACCTCGATGAGGAACATGAAGCGGTCGAGTTGGGCTTCCGGCAGCGGGTAGGTGCCCTCTTGTTCGATCGGGTTCTGGGTGGCGAGCACGAAAAACGGCGGCTGCAAGGTGTAGGTGTTGCCCAGCACGGTGACCTTGTTTTCCTGCATCGCTTCGAGTAAGGCAGACTGGGTCTTGGCCGGGGCACGGTTGATTTCGTCGGCCAGCACGATGTGGGCAAACACCGGACCCTTGATGAACTCGAATTCGCGCCGGCCGCCGACGCCGCTTTCCTGGATGATGTCAGTGCCGGTGATGTCCGCGGGCATCAGGTCCGGGGTGAATTGGATCCGGTTGAACGTCAGATCGAAGGTCTGGGCCACCGAGGACACTAACAGCGTCTTGGCCAACCCGGGTACGCCCATCAGCAGCGCATGCCCGCGGGCAAACAGGCAGATGGCAAGCTGCTCAATGACCTGGTCCTGGCCGATGATGGCTTTTCCGAGTTCCGCGCGAAACGCTTGATAGGTTTTTCCAAGTTGATCAATGGCGGCAACGTCATCGGGCGGCAGTTGGCTGGCGAGGGGGGGGGTAGGATCCATGGAGGGGTGCGAGTGCGAAGCTTTAGCGACGCTAGAAGACAGACTCGTTTTGTCGAGGCGAGAAACGCGGAAATATTCCCCAGCGGTTGGCAACCACTCCTCCATGCTTGGGCGGCGGGAAGCCGCCCCCCCCTTGAACCAACGGTCAGAACTCAATCACTACGGCGGATGCGAACTATAATGGCACAGGAACAGGCGACGTCGGCTATGGCAAGGCGAGCTCATACGGCAGCTATGGCCAAGGCGGGAACGCGTATGAATGGAATGACGCCCCGTCATCTCCGGCAGGTGGCGCGGGCTACGCGGGGGCTACTGGGGCAACAACAGCGGCACCTTTCGCTCATCATGGGAATGGGGGACAACAATGTCCCCGCCCGCTGCTTAGCCTGTCGGCTTGACAGTTGTCGCCGGCGTGCCATGCTGTTGTCGGCATGGCGCATTATCTCGATCCTCGAAGTGATCTGGTGTTCAAGCGGATTTTCGGCGAGCACCCGGAGATTCTGCGGGATTTCCTCAACGGGGTATTGCCATTTGCGGATGAAAGCCAGCACATCGCCTCGTTGGAGTATCTGCCCAGCGAGCAGGTGCCGGACATCCCGGTCATCAAAAACAGCATCGTCGATGTGCGCTGCAAGGATGCCGCCGGCCGCCAGTTCATCGTGGAAATGCAGATGCAGTGGACCGGTTCGTTTCTCCAGCGGGTGCTCTTCAACGCCAGCAAAGCCTACGTGCGGCAGTTGGAGAAAAGCGAAAGCTACGATCTGCTCTGCCCGGTCTGGGGTCTGAGCTTGCTAGACGCCACCTTTGATCCGGATCCCGACTCCTACTACCACGACTATCAGATTGTGGAAACCAGTAACCCGCAGCGGGTGCTTGAGGGTCTGCGCCTGATCTTTGTGGAATTGCCCAAATATCGCGGAAACCAACCGCAGGAGGCCCGCAAACTGCGCTGGGCCTGGCTCAAATTCCTGCGCGAAGCCGGGGATGCGGGCAGTCAGGGGCATCTTTCAGTGGCGGAGTTCAGTGAGCAGGTCGGGATCAACGAACCGCTGCGCAAGGCCTTGGGTATCGCCGAGGAATGCGGTTTCACTCGCGAACAACTGGCCCTCTATGATGGATTCTGGGACGCAGTGAGGATTGAGCGCAGCCTGCTTAGCGGCAAATTCGCCGAGGGTAAAGCCGAGGGTAAAGCCGAGGGTAAAGCCGAGGGTAAAGCCGAAACTCTGCTGGAAACGGCTGCGGGAATGAAAGCGGCAGGCATCCCTCCCGAGACCATTGCCCGCATCAGCGGACTGTCGATGGAGCAGATTGCGCAATCATAGGGGGCATAAATGCCCGTGGAATCCCAGAAATGTCCCCGTCTTGTCGCGCTGGCCCGCCGGCCCCCCTGGAAAATCGTTGAAATGACGGGCAAAACAAAAAAATCGGTGCGAAATGGCGAATTTCGCCATTTCCGGCTTGCCAGTGGCCGGACGTTTGCTAAACCATCCGCCCCCGCGGCGGATCCGGAGAGTTCCGGTGACGTCACGCGGTCACGCGAAATTCCCGCAAATCATGGCACGTATCCTAGGTATTGAAATCCCCAACGAGAAGCGCATCGAAGCTTCCCTGCCCTATATGTTTGGCATCGGTCGCCCCACTGCGGCGAAGATTCTCGAGCACGCCGGCATTGACCCCAACATCCGCACCGGACAACTCACCGAGGATCAATTGGTGCGAATCGCGCAAGTGATTCAAACCGAATCGATCCTGATTGAAGGTGACCTGCGCCGTGAGCGCCAGTCGCAGCTCAAGCGTCTCACCTCGATCAACTGCTACCGCGGGATTCGCCACAAGCGTGGCTTGCCGGTGCGTGGCCAGCGCACCCGCACCAATGCCCGTACCCGCAAGGGCAAGAAGAAGACGGTGGGCGTTAAGAAATAATTTCCAATAGATTTTCACACATGTCTGACGAAGCAACGACTCCCATTCCCGCCGCCACCCCGGCGGCCAAACCCGCCCCCGCCGCCCCCGCCACTGCTCCCGAGGCTGCCGCCGATGGCATGCCGAAGAAAGAAGTCAAGCGCGACATCTTCGCTGAAATCGGCGGCGGTGAAGAGGAAATCAAAATTCACAAGGCCAAGGGCTCGAAGAATGTCCATCGCGGCATTGTTCATGTCACCGCCACCTTCAATAACACCTTGGTCAGCGTGACCGACACCAATGGCAACTCGATCGGTTGGTCGAGCGCTGGCAAGATGGGGTTCAAGGGTTCCCGCAAGAGCACAGCCTACGCCGCGCAGGTGGTGTCCCAAGATGCCTGCCGCCAGGCCATGGGCCACGGCCTGAAGGAAGTGGATGTGCGGGTGAAGGGTCCGGGATCGGGCCGTGAGGCTGCCGTGCGTGCGGTGCAAGGGCTGGGTCTGGAAATCCTTTCGATCCGGGATGTGACCCCGATTCCCCACAACGGCTGCCGTCCGAAGAAGGCCCGCCGAGTCTAACATAAATCAATTCATTTTAATATAACAGATCATGGCACGTTACACAGGTCCCCGCACGAAGATCAGCCGTCGTTTTGGCGTTGCGCTCTTCGGTTCGTCTAAAGCGCTCGAGCGCCGCAATTTCCCGCCAGGCCAGCACGGTGTGCGTGCCGGTCGCAAGAAAAAGAGCGAATATTCCGTCGCCCTTGGCGAGAAGCAGAAATTGCGTTTCCAATACGGCGTTTTGGAAAAACAATTCCGCAAGTATTACGAGGAAGCCGCCCGTCGCCGCGGGGTCACCGGGGTGATTCTCCTGCAATTGCTCGAGACCCGTCTCGACAATGTTTGCTATCGTCTGGGCTTTGGCAATACCCGTCAGGCGGCCCGCCAATTGGTCAATCACGGTCACATTCTGGTCAACGGCCATTGCGTGGACATCCCGAGCTTCCAATGCAAACCGGGCGATGTCATCAAGGTCGGTGGCAAGCCGTCCTCCAAGCAATTGGTTTTGCGCATGCTCGATCTGACTCAGGCGTCATCGGTCAAGGATTGGCTCACGCTGGACCGCGATAAGATGGAAGCAACGATGTCCCGGGTGCCGGCGCGCGATGAGATCGATCCGCTCGTCAACGAGCAGCTCATCGTCGAGCTCTACTCGCGCTGAGTTGACGCTTGGTTCTATCCGAATCTCAAGACGCCCGGTCCGCTTGGTCCGGGCGTTTTTTTGGGTTCATGTGCGTGCCCCCAAGGAGCGGCGGTCTCCGAACCGCCGGGTGCATGAGTCGTGCAGGTGCAGTTCACTAACAGCCCATGGGCACGAGCGATTCGGAGATCGCCCCTCCTTGTATGCTGCCGCCCTCTCTATCAACCGGCCTGTTGGGGCGCGCTCACCACCACTACTTTGGTATCGGCGATGTCGTCATGGACCAGTGCCACCTAGCCCAAGGCGGCATTCCGGGCATCGGATGTGGCCGGGGGGATAAACGAGAAATCGTCGTCCTGGCTTGGAACGAAGGAGAAATCGTCGTCTGCTGCCGAAGCTGGAATGGCCTCGGTTGATTCGTTAGGCAGGATGGGGGCGGCGGCCGCGTCGGAAGTTGTTAGCAGAGCGGTCGGGGAGGGCACAGATTGGAGGTTGCGCGGGACTTTATCGACGGGCTCGAGGTTGGGAATGGTGGCGGCTTCCGGGGTGGCCTTGAGGTCCTCGAACTTGCGGGCACTGATGAGGACACGGGTTTCGAATGAGCCGATGGCGCTGTTGTAGTGATCGACGGCATTGCCGAGGGCGCGGCCGAGTTTTGAAAAGTGATCGGCGAGTTTGCCGAGGCGTTCGTGGAGGGCGCGGCCGAGGAGGGAGATTTCGCGGGCGTTCTCAGCGATGGATTCCTGGCGCCAACCGTAGGCCACGGCGCGTAACAAGGCGATCAGGGTGGTCGGGGTTGCGAGGATGACGCCTTGGTCCACGCCACGCTCGATCAGGCCCGGATCACTCTGCAGCGCTGCGGAAAAAAACGATTCACTGGGGAGGAACAG
>JBAXPF010000291.1:0-5469 GCA_037132955.1 Verrucomicrobiota bacterium
TGCCGGGAACGGTTTGGGGCAAGGCGCACGAGCGGGGCGCGGAAATTGCGGGGCAACGCGGTGGCGGCAGAGGGAATAATCTGGAGTGTTAGGGATTTACAGAAGGGGATCAGCTGAGATTACACATTCGCAGTGTTGGATAACGCTGACGGGGCGCTCCTGATAGGGGGTGCAGTGGGTGCCGGGATTTAGCCAAAGCGGTGTAGCGCCGCGCCTCCCGCCCTATGTGTTAGGCCATGCATGGACCCGCGCCGTTGGCATGTCACTTGCTTTGTGCAGTGATCGTGCACGGAATGGGCGGCAGGGTGGAGACCTGTATGGAGCGCTTGGGCTTGGCGGGTTTACCCTCAACCTGGGGCGGCTGCATTTCCGTAAAAACATTCACGATCAGATTGCCGAGCGGTCCGGGCTTGGTTTTTGCGACATCCGCCTTGAAGACAAAGTCCATGGTGTTGCCATTGGGCTTGATCTCCAGCGTGATGCCCGGCGGCGGGGCGCTGAGCGCGAAGGTCAGCGGTTTGTTGCTAGAAAGCGCGCCCAGACCCGGCAGCCTGAGCGTGGCCGTGCCACCGACCGGAATGGCGACGCCCGCCGCGCAAGCGGCGCGGAATTTCTCGATGCCGGCCAGCGCTTCGGGCGGGCGTTTGGCACCCTGCGGCTTGGCCATGACCCAAGCTAACAAGGAATCAGCCGGCACGAGATGGCGGAAAAAGAATGCCTGCATCCGGTCATCCGCGGGCACCGCCATGCGCACGACCTCCTCGCTGCCGATGCGGGCCAGCCCCTCGATGGCCAGCGGCACGGGGGCCGCGCCTGCCTCGTTAGGCATTTTCACGCTCAGCCGCACCGAGTCGGTGCCGGCGGGAATTTTGGCACCCGCCAACCCGAAGCCGGGCGGCGCCTCTTTCAAGTTCAGATCGATTTCGCCGGTGAATCCATCATGGCGCACGACATGCGCGGTGATGGGCACCATGGCACCGGCGCGACCATTGATGGCCGACGGCACGATGCGCAGGTCGAAACCCGGCTGCGGCGGGGCAATAGTCAGACGATAGGCGTGAGCGCGACTGCCCTTGCCCTGGGTGTCCGACACATGGAATTGATAGATCCCCTCCTTGGGGGCGCTAAAGGCGACGCGCGAATCGGCATGATGGGTTTCCAGGCCTGCGGACGGGTCGTCGTAATCGTCGTTAGACGCGATGATTTTGCCGTCGGCATCGGTGACCCTGAGCATTGAGTCCAAGGGTGAACCGAGGCGGCGGGCGCGGATTTCCGCGACCACCTCGGCACCTGCCTGCAAGCGCACCGCGAAGACGTCATGTACGCCCGGCTTGCTGATGACCGCATTGGCAACACAAGGAAAGCGCAGTTCCCATGGCGCACCCGGCTTGGCGTCGGCCGCGGCCGCCACAAACTCGGGGAAGCTCCCGGCCTCAAACCTAACAAAACCAATGGCCGGCGCCTGCAAGCCGATGTTGCGCATCCCCGGCGTGTCGCCGGCATCCACCGTGAGGGTGCGCTCCGGCAAATTCCAACCGGCCACGCGGACGTCAACCTTGGTGTGGATCTGGCCGCCCGCGGGGAATTGCTCGGTCAGGCACGGGAGCTCGCCCACACTGATGCGATAGACGAAGTCCTCGCGTCCCCGGCAGATCGAGTCGCGGATGCGCAGCGTGTATCGACCCTCGGTGGGGATGCTCACGCAGAGGAGCGGGTCCGGTCGGTAGCAGAAATCATCACTGAAACCGATTTCATGTTGCTTGGAATCCAGCAGGGAGATGTTGGCCTGGAACCATCCCGGCACCGCATCTGCCAGATAGGGTATTAATTCGCGGGCGGCCACAGCCACGGTGAGTTTCATGCCAGCCCTGGCATCGAAGGAGAAACAATCCACATCACCGGGCAGGATGCGCCCGTTGATGACCGCCGGGATTTTCACGGGACTGGCGGCGACATCGGCGGGCTTGTCGTTAGGTTCGACTTCCATCACTTCCGGCAACACTCCAACCTGGAACACCAGCGGGTTGGAGAGACCGTTAGGTGTGAGCAGGCGGACCTCACGTTTGCCGGGCAGAGCGTCGGGCGCGACCTTCACCCGCAGCGTGACCCGTTCCACGAGTTGCGGGTTGAGCTGGTGCTTGGGGTCGCGCTTTTGCATGACGCCCTCACGAAACGCGGCCACCTCATCGGCGGTGATCCCGGCTCGCTCGGCAATCTGGGCCAGCAGATCCTCGTCCTTGGAAAAGCGCGCCGCTGGCTTTTCTTTCTTCAGTTTTTCCCGTTCCGCCTGCAGCAAGTCACGGATCTGCCTATCCCGCCCGCCGTTGAGCGGCTTGAAGAGCTTGACCACCTCTGCGCTCACGCCGGCGCCGGACAGCACCGCCGCCGTGGATCCGGTTAGATTAGCGCCGCCCACGGCGACCTCGAACTGGGTTCCCTGCCGGCCACCGGCTGGAAACGCATAGCCGATCACGGGGGATTGTTGTTGGGAGAACGCGGGTGCCGCCAGCAACAGGGATATGACCAAGGGAATAAACCGAAAGAACCATGAATCCAATGTGTTATCCATGGTGGAGGTTGGATTGACCACGGATTTCACGGATTGAGAAAATTTACACCAAAAAATCCGTGCAATCCGTGTAATCGAGTAATCTGTGGTTTCTATCTCCATTTGTTTCATTAAGACCCGCGTTATCACCAACGCGCCTACGAAGACATGAATTGCCAGCAATTCGGTGATCGGCTCGTGTGTCATGAAGGTTAGGCTCACATGATTTCATGCAAGCGGCCACCGCTCTTGAGTTTTTCCTCCTTGTCCGGCATGACGCGGGCAGTGAGGCCGAGCGGATGCGGCAGGGTGGCATCGGTATCGATACCTAACAATTCATAGATGCTGCCGACCAGGTCCCATGGATAGATCGGGCGGGTGGCGACTTCCTCGCCGCGGGCGTCGGTGGCACCCACGACCTGTCCGCCCTTGAAGCCGCCGCCGGCCACCATCGAGCAAAACGCCTTGCCATAATGGCTGCGGCCGCCATTCCACGGGGATTCGTTTTGCACTTTGGGGGTGCGGCCGAATTCGCCACCCCACCAGACGATGGTGCTGTCGAGGAGGCCGTGGCTGGCCAAGTCCTCGATGAGGGTGCCGACGCCCTTGTCCATTTCCGGGAGTTGGCGGCGCATGATTTGGAAGTGTTGTTTATGGGTGTCCCAGCCTTTGTAGTTGATAGTGATATAAGGGACACCGAGTTCGACCAAGCGGCGTGCCATCAAACACGACTGGCCGAAGGTGCTGCGGCCATACTTATCGCGCAGTTCCGGAGTTTCCTGATTGAGGTCGAAGGTCTTGGCGCCGTTGCCAAGGATCAAGTCATACGCATCATCCTCGCAGCGGCGCATGGCGGCGATGCCCGGGTTCTGGGGCATATCCCTGGCGAGGGTGTCCATGCGGTGGAGCAAATCGCGGCGGGCGCGTTGGCGTTCCTCACTGAAGCCTTCCGCGACGATGCCTTCCACCGCAAAGGGCGTTTTGGCCGGATTGCCACCGGTGGCGAATGGCTTGTAACGCGAACCAAGAAAGCCCGCCTCGGAGAAACGCCCCTGCGGTTCGGTTAGAACGATGTAGGGAGGAATCTGGCCTTGATAGCCGGCGGCGCGGCCTTTGAACAGGGATACCACCGCGCCGACTGAGGGATAGACAATGCGATCGCCTTCAGGATGGCCGGTTTGCATCACATAGGACGCGGTTTCATGGGCGTTGATGCCATGGGTCATGCCGCGCAAGATGGAGAACTTGTCGGCCTGCGAGGCGAGCACCGGCAGCAACTCATTGATGCGGATGCCCGCGACCTTGGTCTCGATAGGTTTGCCAAACGGCCCGCAATAGTCCACGCCGGCCTCGGGTTTGGGATCGAAGGTGTCCAGATGACAGGGACCGCCCCAAAGCCAGATCTGGATCACCGATTTCGCTCGTGCCGGGCGCGGCTGCGGTGTGGCTGCGGGTGCCGCCGTTTCCGCAAACAGGGAATGGTTGGATAACAACACGCTGGCGGAGCCACCAAGGGCACATTGAATGACGCGGCGCCGGGACATCGGGAGACCTCCACGATCCGGCGCGGGATCCGGGCAACATGCCCGGTCGACCGTGGCGCGGGACGACGACCTATCATTGCGGCATGGGATCAATGGCGACATAGGAATTCGGTGGTGTTGAACAAGGCCCAAGTCAAGTCGATGAGCGCCTCCCTGCGGTTGGCCGCCGCACCCAGGACTTCCCGGACCAGGGATTTTTCCGCCTCGGTGGGCGGGCGGCAGAGAACGTCCATGTAGAGCTGGGTGGCGGTGTTGTTAGGCGCGCCGGCGTTGCGCAGCAGTTTGGTTAGGGAGGTGCTTTTTTCGATCTTGGAGCGGATCTGCGAGGAGTTGAGGAAATGGAGTCGTTGCGCTGCGCTGGGATTCGAGTTGCGCTCGCTTTCAAAGCCTGAATCGCGCGCCGGACGTCCGAACAATTCGAGGAAGGAACTGCTGATGGAGCCATCCGGCAAGGCGATGGCACGTGAGCCATCCGGCAAAAAAGTGAACGGTTCCGGAATGGCGCTGGTGTAGGACTCGCTGGTGCCCGTCACGGCGCAGATGGCATCGATCAGCACTTCTGCATCCAGCCGCCGGATCGGATAGGCCCCGAACAACTCCAGCGCCCGCGGGTTGTCACCGACGGGGATGCAGGAGAGTTGATAGGTCCGGGAATTGACAATCAGGCGGAACAGATGCCGCATGTCATAGCCATGGCTGGCGAATTCCTTGGCGAGGTATGCCAACAGTTCCGGATGGGACGGGGGATTGTTTTTGCGGACGTCATCGGGTTCGTGAATGAAGCCGCGGCCTAACAGCCAATACCAGGCGCGGTTGGCGAGGTTGCGCGCGAACCAAGGGTTGTTAGGTTGGATCAACCAATCGGCGAAGACGGCGCGCGGATCACGCTCCGTGTGGACGTCAACGGCAACGGCCAGTTCAGCGACTCGGTCGACCTCACCTACACCACGGTCGTCGGCGCCGACGGCCGGTGGCGGATCGACCTGAATTCCACGCCGCAATCCGGCTCGCTGCCCGCCGGCGGCCTGGCCGACGGCACCTATTCGGTCATCGCGACCGCGACCAACTCCGCGCCGAACCCGAGCCCGTCGACCCCGGGCTCGGTCACCGTCGACGGCACCGCGCCGCCGGCGCCCGTGTTCTCGGCGATCGGCTCGGCCGACGTGGTCAACGCCGCCGCGAGGGCGGCGGGCGTGATCGTGTCCGGCACGGCCGAGGCCGGCAGCACGGTCGCGGTCACCTGGGGCTCGACGACGCTGACCTCGCGGGCGGGGACGGACGGCCGGTTCTCGGTCACCTTCGCCTCGACGCAGGTCCCGGCCGACGGCGCGACCGTGCCGGTCAGCGCGACCGCGACGGATGCGGCCGGCAACACCG
>JBAXPF010000292.1:0-5435 GCA_037132955.1 Verrucomicrobiota bacterium
GCACCGCTGCCGGCACGCTCACGATTGAAAAGGCCAGCGCCGTCATCAATCTAACGGGCATGATCCAGACCAACGATGGCTCACCCAAACCCGTTACCTCCGCCACCGCACCGACGGGCCTGATAGTCGATCTCACCTACAATGGCTCCGCCACCGTGCCGAGCACTGCGGGTGTTTATGCGATTGCGGCGAGCGTGACCGATCCGGACCACACGGGCACCGCCTCCGGTACTCTCACGATTGGGAAGGCCACTGCCACTGTTGTGCTTGCCGGACTCACCCAAACCTACGATGGCTTGGCAAAACCCATCACCGCCACCACCACGCCGACGGGTCTAACTGTCGCAATTACCTATGAAGGCTCCGCCACCGCGCCGAGCGCCGCCGGCAGTTATGCGGTTGCCGCGACGATCGACGATCCGAATCACGCGGGCAGCGCGTCCGGCACGCTCACGATTGAAAAGTCCATCGCCAGCATCGATCTAACCCAACTCAGCCCATCCTATGACGGCTTGGCGAAACCCGTCACCACCACCACCACTCCAGCCGGCCTCAGCGTCGCGGTCACCTACGATGGGTCCACCACCGCACCGAGCGCTGTCGGCAGTTATGCGGTTGTCGCCACGGTGAATGATCCGAACCACCATGGCACGGCCAGCGCCACACTCACGATCGCAAAGGGCAGTCCCGCCATTGCACTTGCCGGACTCAGCCCAATCTACGATGGCTCGCCAAAACCGATTGCCGTCACCACCACGCCAACCGGCCTAACTGCCGTCGTCACCTACGAGGGTTTGCCCGCCGCGCCGAGTGCCGCGGGCAGCTATGCGATTGCAGTCACCGTCGATGATGCCAACTACCATGGCACGGCCAGCGCCACCCTGACGATTGGCAAAGCCACCACCGCAATTGCCTTGGCCGGCCTCAACCCAACCTATGATGGATCTCCCAAACCGGTCACTGCCACCACTGTCACACCCGCCGGGCTGTCGGTCAATGTCACCTACGATGGCCTCGCCGCTGCGCCGAGTGCCGCCGGCAGTTATGCGATTGCCGCCAGTGTCAGCGATGCCAATTACCAAGGCTCGGCGGCCGGCACATTGGTCATCGTTCCGGCCAAGGCATGGACGCTCTGGCGCAATGAGTTTTTCACCCTAAGCGAGCAAAATGCCGGCATGGCAGACCCCACCGCCGACCCGGATGGCGACGGCCTGACCAACCTTGCGGAGTATGCCCTCGGCACCAACCCCCGCCAATTCACCCGCGCCCTCGACGCCAGCCGCGGAGCTAACGGACTTTCGATCGTCTTCACCCGTCCGGCGAACCTGCCGGACGTGACCTATGCTGCGGAATCTTCCACCAATCTGGGGACTTGGTCGCCGGCATTGCTTGAGGTGTTAGGGCAAGGTGCCACTGAAACCGTGCGTGCCCGCGACCCCCTTCTCAGCGGCGACACGTCCCGCCGATTCCTGCGCCTGCGCTTCGAGAGCCGTTAGCCGTCCGCGTGGGCGGCCCGGTAGCCGGTGAATTCCTTGCCACGATAACGGCACAAACTTCGGGCTTGGAAAGCTGAGGAGGATTGCCGATGCTTCGCGCATGGCGCAACCCCACATCGACGTCCGCTACGTTGCCAACCTTGCCCGTCTGGAACTCAGCGACGAGGAAATCACAACGTTCCAAGTGCAGCTCGACGCCATCCTCGGCTACGTCGAAACCCTTTCGAGGTTAGACGTCAGCGGAATCGAAGCGGCGGCACACGCGGTGCCGGTGTTCGGACGGATGCGGACGGACGAACCGCAGCCAAGCCTTCTGCCGCAAGCCGTGTTGCAAAACGCTCCGGATCAGGCGCAAGGCCAAATCCGCGTGCCCAAGGTTGTGGCCGACGCCTGATCTTAACCTAACAATTTCATCGCATGACCCTCACCACACTGCGCCAGCAACTCCTCGCCGGGGAAACCACAGCGGCGGCCATTCTTACCCGGCTTGCCGGGGAAATCGCCGCCCGCGATGGCCACACCGGCGCCTATCTTTCGCAAGACCTTGAGGCCGCCATGGCCGAGGCGGCCACTGCCGATCTGGCGTTGCCACTCGGGGGCATTCCGATCGCCATCAAAGACAACATCAATGTGTTAGGACAACCCTGCACCTGCGGCTCGAAGTTTCTGGCGGAGAATTACCGTTCGCCCTACGATGCCACCGTCATCCGCAAACTCCGTGCCGCCGGGGCGATTCCCTTCGGTCGCATGAATCTCGATGAATTTGCGATGGGCTCCTCAACGGAAAACTCCGCGTTGCAGACCACCCGCAATCCCCGCGATCATGAGCGGATTCCAGGGGGATCGTCGGGCGGATCCGCCGCCGCCGTCGCGGATTGCACGGCGATTGCCGCGCTCGGCTCTGATACCGGTGGCTCAATCCGCCAGCCCGCATCGCATTGCGGCGTGGTGGGCTTGAAGCCATCCTATGGGCGTGTTTCGCGCTATGGATTGGTCGCCTTTGCCTCGTCGCTCGATCAAATCGGTCCGCTCACCCACAGTGTGGAAGACGCCGCGCGCATCCTGCAAGTCATCGCCGGTCCTGATCCGTTAGATTCCACCTGTCTCGACGCGCCGGTGCCGGACTACCTCAGCGGGCTGCAGGCGGGTGTGCAAGGGCTCAAGCTCGGCCTGCCAACAGAATATTTCGGCGAAGGGATCGACCCCGGCGTGCGCCGCCACGTGGAGGCCGCCGTCAACGGGCTTGCCGCCCAAGGGGCTGAGATCGTGGAAATTTCCCTGCCGCACACTGCCTATGCGGTGGCCACTTACTATGTGATCGCTCCGGCCGAGGCGTCGTCGAATCTCTCGCGCTTCGATGGCATCCGTTACGGCCACCGGGCCGGCAATCCGGCGGACATTCTCGACCTCTACAAACGCTCGCGTGAGGAAGGCTTCGGCCCTGAGGTCAAACGCCGCATCATCCTCGGCACCTATGTGCTCTCCTCGGGCTACTATGATGCCTATTACGGCCGGGCCCAGAAAGTCCGCACCCTCATCCGCCGCGATTTTGAACATGCCTTCAGCCGGGTGGATGCCATTCTCGCACCGGTGGCCCCCACCCCGGCACGCAAATTCGGCGGGGCCGCTGTCGATCCCCTGCACGAGTATCTATCGGATATTTTTACGCTGGCGCCCAATCTCGCCGGCATTTGTGCCATTTCCGTGCCCTGTGGCCGCACCGATTTTGATGGCGGCCGCGGGCTTCCCGTAGGCTTGCAAATCCTTGGGCCCCACCTTGGCGAGGCCATGTTGCTGCGCGTGGCCCGGGCCGCGGAACTCCCGCGCTGAGATTGACTGCCGGAATTCCACGCGGTCGGCGAGGCCGGGGACGGCCATGGAAAATTATACCAAAAGATAGCTTACGGTTACAGGAGAATTCGGATTGATTCCCGAACAAGGGCGGAAGCGTTCCCGCAGTTCCGCAGGTTTTTCAACCCCTGACCAAGCATCCAACCATGATCCTCCTAACATCTTCCGAGAGAACACCCCTTGGTTCAGATGGTTCAGCCATATTCAGCGAGCGCGTCTGGGCGGTTTTGGGCGATGCTTTGTGTCTAGCTAAAATCCAGGTCCAGATCCTGCGCGCGGTGTTTGATGACTCCTCGGAATGTGGGATGGCGGCTAGTTTGGGCGTTTCCATCCTCACGGTCCGCTCCCACCTCGGACGCATTCGCCGGAAGCTCGGCGCCCGCACTCGGGTGGAACTCGCGCTGCGCGTCGCCACCGAGTTCATCCGCCTCTATGGCGATCCGGAGGTGGGCGCGTCATCCGACGGGTCGGCGTCCGGCACGGATCGGCGCGCAAGGCGGCGGCATTCCCGCCCTGCGCTGCCGGGTGTGCCTGTGGGGCGCAGGCGCCCCCCCTCCTCGCACCCTTGAATGGCTTGTGATGCGAACTGCTGCCGGGACCGGGCGCCTACGGGCACCTAAAATCTGACTGGCACTTCTGGGTCTCGGTGTTATGCTTGCGGCTCACGGAGCCCTCCGGCAGCGGAGGCCTGGGATCTTTGACCTGCCGATCACCACCATGAAGCCACTCACTCCCCTCTGCCTGCTCGTCTGTGCCTGCCTTGCCGCCTCTTGCAACGAGCGACCGTCCCACAAGGACAAGGCGGCGGCAGCGGGGGCAACCGCAGCGGTCAAGCCGGCCCCGGGCTATTGTCTGCCCGCCTCCAGTATGTGGGCGGAGGAGGAATACACCCAATGGATGACCCGCGCGGAGTTGCAGTATTTTCACGATCAGACGCCCTCGGGCCAATATTTCGCACACATCGAAGGTCGCAACAACGGTGGGCTGAACGAGTATCGGTCCGTTAGAAAGCCCCTGCTTACCGAGCAATACGCCAAAAGCGCCGCCTTCTGGGGCCTGACCGACAAGGAACTCTATGATTGCGAACTGCGCCTGCTCCGCAGCGGCTTTGTCCGCAAGAGTATGCAGGCGTTTGTCGATGCCTCAGGCACCGCCTTGTATCAACTTGTCTGGCTCAAGCCAGTTGGCGCGGTTGCTGCAGCGGCCGATAAGACCGTGCCTGTCCAGTCACCTGCGCCGCCGGAGTCAGCAACGGCCACTGCCGACGGCGGCCAATCCCACCCCGCCCCCTCCACCCAAGCCAAGCCAAGCACTGCGGCAAACTTTATCCCGGTGGAAGAAAAGCCACCTGCGGCCGTTGTCGTGCCCACCTCCGAGGCGCAGGCCGTCCCCGACGCAGAGCCGTCACCACCGCAAAAATTCACCACCTACACCGTGGTCAAGGGCGATATCATGGAAAAAATCGCGCGCCGCCAGCACACCACGGTCGAAGCGATCAAGGCGGCTAACAACCTGAGCCACGACAGTCTCACCATCGGTCAAAAGCTCAAGATTCCCAAGAAGTGACGCCGGGTTTCTGACATCCCTCATGGCTGTGTTAGAGATCACCGCCACCCTTTCGCTGCTGGCTCTACTCTTGGGGCTTCTGAATGGCCCATTCCTTTTGCAGCGTTTCATACGCCGCCGATTGTTCCTGGTTCCACGGACCCGTTTCCTGCACGAACCAGCGCTTTGCAATCGCCGCCTTGCCGATCTGGGTTTTCGGACAGTGCTGCTCCAACATTTTGTAATAGCGGTCGCCGAGCTTCTCGTCGCGATCCTTCACCCACATGCCCGCCGTGTTCAGAACGTCGGCGAGTTCTTCGGTGTTGTCATCCAGCAAACGCGCGCCTTTCAGCGCCAGCGCGGCCGCGATGACGCGGTAGTGATAGCGGATATCCGGTGAGGGCTTGTGCTTGGCCAGGCGCTGCAATTCCATCTTGGACGGTGGGAGCACCATGGGCTTGGTGACCACGCTCTCTTGCCCGTTTTGATAGGTGTGAATTCCCACCCTCTGGTCGAAGAAAGGGCCTGCTTTTTGCCGAATTG
>JBAXPF010000293.1:0-5432 GCA_037132955.1 Verrucomicrobiota bacterium
GCAACCTGACCATCGACGTCTACAGCACCGGCGGCAACGGCTATCATGGTCTCGGTGCCATCACGGTGGCACAGCAACTCGTCGTCATCACCGGGCCGCCGGCGGCACCGACGGGCTTGACGGCCACGCCGGGGGCATCAGGCGCGGTCACTTTGACCTGGAAGGCCTCGGTCGAGGCGGCCAGTTACAAGGTCTCGATCAAAAACACCAACACTCTGGCGGAACAGATCGTCACCACCACGGCACCGCCCTATACCGCCACCGGCCTGATCAATGGCACTTTGTATAACTTCAAGGTGTTGGGAACCAACAGCTTTGGGGATGGCGCCTACTCCGCAGTGGTCGGTGCCACGCCAGTGGCGAGCGCGGCCTGTGACGTTCTGGGCTGCGACTTCGGCGCGCTGGGCGCGGCCACCCTCAGCGGCACGAACATTCTTTTCACCGTGCCGCCGGGCCAATCCCGCGCGAGCCTGGCCCCGACCTTCAGGCTGTCCCCGTATGCGACGATCGATCCGGCATCCGGCCCGCCATCTCACGATTTTTCCAATTCGGTGACCACGCCCGTGCCCTACACCGTTACCGCGCAGAACGGCACACAAAAGATCTATTACGTGACCGTGCAGACCTATGCGAACTGGGACCATGCCGGATCCTTGTTCATCCTGACCACCCCGGATGGAGCCGCTATCCCGGCCGGTGAGACGGAAACCAACTTCCCCTTGCTTGTCAGGCTCCACTCCGGCAATTTCACCTTCAGTCAGGCCCAGAGCGACGGCCGGGACATCCGCTTCACCCGCGCGGACGGGGTGGCGTTGTCCTATCAGATCGAAGAATGGGACGCGGCCAACGCCAGCGCCAGCATCTGGGTGCTTATCCCCACCATCACCGGCAACGCACGCCAGGAAATCAAGATGTATTGGGGCAAGTCCGGCGTGGCCAGCGAATCCAACCCGGCGGCGGTCTTCAACGCGGCCAACGGCTATGCCTGCGTGATGCACCTGGGTGATCCGGTCAATCCGCTCAAGGATGATGTCGGCAATCTCACCCCGACCGATAGCGGCACCACTTCCGCCGCGGGTTTGATCGGCAAAGCCAGACGCTTCGCCGACGGCCAGGGCGTCGATTGCGGGACGAACACTTTGAAATATCCCGGTGGTGCCAACCCCCATTCCTCGAGCTTCTGGTTCAAGACCGCGGCGGCGGGTCAGATGCTGTTGTGGTGGGGAGCCGATCAGCCCCAGGGCAAGGTGATCGTGAAATTCGAGGCACCGCCCCACATGTCGGTGCAGACCTGGAGCGACGGCGGGGCGGTGGAGGGTGCCAGCACGCTGCCGCTGTCCCAATGGACGCACGTGGTTCATACCTATCGGAATGGCGAGGCCAGGGTCTATGTCAACGGCGTGCTCGACGGCACCACGACGGGCGGCACCGCGATGAACATTCCGACCACCGCCGGCATGTGGCTCGGCGGCTTTCCCTATTTTGGCTACCATTATGTCGGTGATATGGACGAGGTGCGCATATCCAATGTCACCCGCTCCGCCAACTGGGTCAAACTGGAATATCAAAACCAGAATCCGCTGCAAACCCTGGTCGGCTCCCTCGTGCCGGACGGCTCCGCCTTCGCCGTGATGCCCACCACAGTAACCCTGAACGAAGGCACCACCGCCACTCTAACCGCCCAGGCCGGGGGCGCCCAGAAGGTCTCTTGGATCCGCAGGCAAGGCGGCGTGGATACCGTGCTTGCCGTGGACCAGTTAGGGCTGGATTATCCGGCTGGCCGGGTGACCGGCAACCAGTCGTTTGTCATCCAGTTCAAGGCGGTTTTTGCCGATCAGACCCGAACCATCGACATTCCGGTCACGGTGAACGAGGTCCAGCCCGACCCGACCTTCACGCTCACCGCTCCCGCCATCTGGGATGGCCGCCACACCATTACGGTCACCCCGGCTTTTTCTAACATGGATGCCATGCAGGCCGCCGGTGTCGCCAATATCAATTACCACTGGAGCGCGACGGGTGTTGCCGTGCTCCAACAGATCACGCCGGGCGTGTTGACGCTGACGGGTGCCCAAGGCAGCGGCCCGCTGACTGTGACGCTGGTGCTGGATAACGGCGGCATGCCGGTGACCCGCAGCAAAACCCTCACCATCCAGGAACCGGCCACCGATGTCTGGGTGCAACGCACGCCGGATCCAACGGAAAAACCCGTGAACGGGCAGTTTTTCGCGCGCGACGGCATGGCGGGCAAGGGCAGGATTTATTACAACGGCACTCAGACCGGGGCCACCGCAGTCTTTCTGAAAGTCTATGCCAAGCCCGATGGGGGGACGGAGACCCAATACGGGACCACCCTCCGCCAAACCTTAACAGGCGACGGTGCCTATGCCTTCACCGTGCCGATCGCCGCCGGCCTGGTGAAGTACAAGGTGGAGTTTGGAACGACCAGCGGCGGGATCGATACCGTGACCGCCACAGTGACCGACCTAGTCTGTGGCGATGCCTATATCATCGACGGCCAGTCCAATGCCGTGGCGTATGACTACTACAACCAGGCCGCCACCTATCCGGATTTAGGGAATTATTCCAGCACCTGGATCCGCACCTATGGCGAGAGCGGCGAGAGTGGTGCGCCTCTCAACGGTGCTTGGGGGATCGCCAAGCTGACCGTGCAGCCATGTATCGGCGTCTGGGGCATGGCACTGGCCAGGAATCTGCTAGAGACTTATGGCATCCCCATCTGTATCCTCAATGGGGCGGTGGGCGGCACCCGCATCGACCAGCACCAGGCCAATCCCGCGGACCACTCCGCGGCGGGCAGCCGGTATTCGATCTACGCCAAGTTGATCACCCGGGTGGCGGCCGCCAAACTCACCCATGGCATCCGCGGCGTGCTGTGGCACCAGGGGGAAGCCGACGGGTCGAATTGGGGAGGGAACTTGGACTGGGACTATACCTACTATCAGCAAAACTTCTTGGACATGTCGGCGGCTTGGAAACAGGACATGCCCAACCTCAGATACTATTATCTTTTCCAAGTCTTTGCCAAAGGCTGCGGGACGAGCGGCACCTTCACCAGCGATATGCTGCGTGAGGTGCAACGGACATTGCCGCGGTTCTACGGGGGCAACATGACGGTCATGCCCACCCTGGCCTTCCCCACCGGCGCCAACTGCCATTTCAACATCCCGGATTACGAGAAAATGGGCCTCTCCATGGCACCGCTGCTCGCGCGTGATATGTACGGCGTGGTTCCCGCCGCCGCCCTCAACGGACCCAACCTGCAACATGCCTGGTTCACCACCGCCGCCCATAATGAAATCGTCCTCGAGTTCGACCTGAACATGGCATGGAACAATCTATCAAGCGCGAATTTCTTCCTCGACCGTGTGGGCGGCAAAGTCACCTCGGGCAGCGCCACGGGCAAAATCGTCAAGCTCCAGTTGAATGGCGCCTCGACCGCTCTGACCATCGCTTATGTGGTGGACCAATACTGGGATGCCAACGCGGACAACCTGCTCAAGGGCACAAATCACCTCGCCGCCCTCTCGTTCTATGCGGTGCCCCTCGCGGACTCCGCCCAGTCGTCCTACATGACGTGGGCGGCCGATCCCGCGCAGGGGCTCAGCGCCGGCTTCAACGATGGCGCCAACGACGACCCCGACCATGACGGTCTGACCAACCAACAGGAATTCGCCTTCGGACTCAAGCCAACTGACGCCTCCTCGTGCAACCCGGTCACCCAACCGCTCGATCCCGCCACAGGCCGGTTCCAATACACCCGGCGCGCCGGGTCCGGCCTCGCCTATCAGGTGCTCACGTCCATCGACTTGGGAGCTTGGGCGTTGGACACGGGAGCCACCGAGGAAAACATCACCACCATCGGTAACATCCAGACGGTGACGGTGCATGTGAGCACCGCCCCCGCCAACGGTAAACTCTTCATCCGCGTCCAGGCACAATGAATCAGGGAAAAAATATCATGCAAAGCAAGATCTACGAGATGGCCGGGGGATTCAAATCAATCGTGGTCACGCTGGCGGCGGGGTTGGTGCTGGCGGCCGCCGCAGCGGCGGAGACTGTGACGTTCGGCACGGATGCCAACCAGTTTTCCATCACGTTCAATGCGGTCAATGACTCACTCAAAATCGGGAATACCGAGATCCTCAGAAGCGATTATACCAAGTATTATGCCATGACACATTCGGGTGCCATCTACGTCGATAATGTTGGCAAAACGGCGTCCGAGACCCAGTGCCGTATCACCGGACTGCAATTGGTGGATATGATCAATTGGTTAAACACCAGTTCGGGCTTTCCTGCAGCCTACACGTTCAACGGGGCTCACGACGCTCTGGTCAATTGGGACCGCAATCCAAGAGCGAAGTTTTTCCTGCCGACGGGGGCTGAATGGAACCTGGGGTTATCCTCAGACCACTACGCCCCGGGTCCTTGCGCCTATGAGTGGCTCCAGAATGCATCTAATAATGGTGGAAACATTGACGGCGCGCAGGATGCGGTCTCCGGCTATAATTGGCAGGATGACGGAATAGGTACCCAATACTTTGACACCGGTTTCCGGGTCGTGCAGGTGATTCCCCCGCCGGGCCCGCTCGACCACTTCGAGGTGACGGCCAGCTCGCCGCAGCTGACAGGCACGGCGTTCAGCGTGACGGTGACGGCCAAGGATATCGACGGCAAGACGATCCTCACCGACAGCACCACACCGGTGACGATGACCAGCAACAGCGGCCACGCGCAGTTTGACAGCGACGGCAACGGCACCTTCGGCGACAACATCAAAACGCTCAACAGCGGCACCTTCAGCATTAGCACCAAGGATGCCGTGGCGGAAAACTTGACTTTCACGGCCACGGGCGGTGACAAGACGGGCAGCAGTTCGTCGATCACGGTGAGTGCGCCGCCGCAGCCGGAGAGCGTGTCGTTTGGCACGGGTACCCAGCAGTTTTCATTGACGTTCAGCCTGGTCACGGCCGCCTACAATATGGGCGCCACCGAGGTGCTCAACGACGCGTTCAACAAGTTCTATCTGACGACCAAGGGCGTCGCCTATGCCGCCAACGCCGGCCTTGCGCTCACCGATGCCGCCTGCAATGTCAGCGGGGTGGAGGTCGTGGATTTCATCAACTGGTTGAATACCAGCTCGGGCTTGCCCGCGGCCTACACGTTCAACGGGGCCCACACGGCTCTGCTCAATTGGAGCCGCACGCCGGGAGCCAAGTTTTTCCTCCCGACGGTGGCGGAATGGAACGGGGCGCTGGCCTATCTAACGTACGCTCCCGGGCCTTGCACCGACGAGTGGATCCAGGACACGGGTGGCGCCGGGGATTCTTTGGATGGCGTGATGGATGGGGCTGCCAATAAGAGTTGGGATGACGGTTTCAATACAAGTTCATATGGCGAAGTGGGTT
>JBAXPF010000294.1:0-5428 GCA_037132955.1 Verrucomicrobiota bacterium
AACAACAATGTGCCGATGCCGCGGCGCTGGTCGGCATCGAGCACCATCGCGGAGATTTCCGCCTCGGCCGGGTTGGTGGCGTTGCGCCACCAACTCGCCCCGCCCACGCCGGGAAAGTCCCGGGCCGGATCGAGTACCACCCAGGTCACATGTTTGGTCGGATTTTGCTCGATCAACCGGTCTAACATCGCATCGCCCAGCAACTCGCCGATGGGCGTCCAAAACCGTTGATAGCGCCCCTCCGGCGAGAGCCGCCGATAGGCTTCAGCCACCGCCGGACGATCCTCATCAACCAGGGGCCGCACGATCACCGGCGTGCCGTCGCGCAACCTGAGTTCAAAGCGGTCGCGCATGGACTTAGATCAAGCCCTGCTCGCGGAGTTCCTCATCCACCCCGTCGTGGTCGGGCAAGCCATTGCCGCCGTCCCGGATTTGTTGGATTTTGCGGCGCACGCCATAGCGGCTGCGCGGGCCGGTGACCAAGCCGGCCACGCCATCGACGACAAATGGCAACACGGCAAGAACCCCCAGCACGCCGATACCAATGCCAAGGCCGCGCCGCGCGTTCCGATGCATCAAATCACTGAGCAGGAGGCCTGCCGCAGTGCCCAGCAAGGCCGGGGCGGCCAAGGCGCTGACTTCAATCCATTGGGGCGTGATGTCCAAGTGAGCATCTGACATGAGATGACCGATAGCGGCTTTTGGCCCGCCTGACAAGCCCGTAAACGCAAATCCTGTGGGATTCGGGCTTTTCCTTGGCGGTTTTCCCAGTATGTTCACTCCGTCATGCCCACTTCGGAAAACACCTATGCCCTCATTCTCGCCGGTGGCTCGGGCACCCGCTTCTGGCCGCTGAGCCGCAACGCCCGCCCCAAGCAACTCCTCGATCTTTTCGGCGCTGGCACATTGCTTGAGCAAACGATCCGCCGTCTCGATGGCCTCGTCCCGCCAGAAAATATCCTCATCCTCACCAATGCATTGCAAGAGGCCGCAGTCCGCGAGGTCGCCCACATGCTGCCCGCCGCCAACATTTTTGCCGAGCCCGCCAAGCGCGACACCGCCCCGGCCGTGGCGCTCGGCATCGGCCTGATTGCCGCACGCAACCCGCAGGCGCTCATGCTGGTGCTGCCGTCCGATCAACACATCCGCGACACCGCCGCCTATCAAGCGGTGATGCGCGACGCCCTCGCCACCGCGGAACAATCCAACGGCCTGGTCACCATCGGCATCCGCCCGACCTGGCCCTGTCCGGCCTTCGGCTACATCGAACGCGGAGCCGCTGCCGCCATCCCCGGCCTGACCTGCGCCCATCCACCCCACGAGGTGACACGCTTCCGTGAAAAACCCGATGCTGAACTCGCCGCGCAATTCCTCGCGGTCGGCGGCTTCTCGTGGAATGCCGGCATGTTCGTGTGGGCGCTGCCCACCGTCATCCAACAACTCGCCCACCACGCCCCGGAGCTCGCCGCATTTGTCGCGGATATCCGCGATGCCGCGGACATTCCCGCCACCCTCGCCGCACGCTTCCCGCAACTGACCCCGATTTCCATCGACTACGCGCTCATGGAAAAGGCCGAACGAGTCCTCAACATCGAGGCCACCTTCGATTGGGATGACGTCGGCTCCTGGCTGTCCATCGCCAAATACCTCGATCTAACAGACTCTGACAACCGCGCCAACGAAGCCATCACCCAGCTCGATTCATCTAACAACATCATCTTCAATGCCCGTCCCGGCACCCGCATCGCGTTGCTCGGCGTGGACGACCTGATCGTCGTCCAGACCGGCGACGCCCTGCTCATTGCCAACCGCCATCAGGCCGACGCGATCAAAAAACTCACCGATCTGCTCCCGCCGGAGTTGTTGTAATACGCCGGATGAACCGACCCCTATCCATGCACCCGGCCCTCGGCATCGATCATGGCGATGCGCGCATCGGGATTGCGGCCACCGACGACTTTGGCATTCTCGCCCATCCGGTGGAAACCATTGATTGCGCGGCGCAAGACCCCATCGGCCGCATCGGCGAGTTGGCCGAACTCCGCCGCAGCCGCACGCTGGTGTTAGGCATGCCCTTCCGCATGGATGGCAGTGAAGGCACCGCCGCCGCCAAGGTCCGCGCCTTCGCCGCCCGCCTCCACCAGCGGCTGCCTGGCATCCCTCTCGTCCTCGTCGATGAAACCCTGACCACCACCAGCGCCACCGCCAAACTCCATCAGGCCGGGCGCAAAACCCGCTGCCACAAACCTATCATCGACCAGGCCGCCGCCGTCGAAATCCTCAACCTCTGGATGGGCGAGAGCCCGCGGTGACGAGTCGCAGCCTGGGGGAGGATGGAGCTTGCTCCATGCGGAGGGTGTCCATTGGGGGCAGGCATGGCGGTTGCAAACCGCCGCCACGGTCAGGACCTGCTTCGGGTTCTGCATGCCTCGTCACCCGAGTCCCTGGTCTAACAAATAACTCTGGATGGCGCAATAGAGTTGGGAGCGGAAGAAGGCATCGCGGCGGGACGGCGGGAGATGGAGCGGGTTGACATTTTCGCCGGGTCCGAAGTGGTGGAGTTCCTCAATGGCCAGTCGCGCCTGGTTGAGGGCGGCATACCAATGGAAGGCGTCGTCACGGGAGATCCAGAGGGTGGAGGGGCCTCCGGCGGCCTCCAGCTTGGCTGTCTCGATGGCGGTTAGGACGACTTTCAGATGTTCCTGATAGCCCTCGCGAATGTCCGGCATGACGTATTCCTGCCAATCGAGCCAGTCGGCCGATGGCTGCATGACGCTGCCCACATGGCTGGCAAGGTCGAAGCCCGGGCTTTCGGCATCGTGCAAAATGCCGTACAGCAGCGGCCAATCATCGGCCTCCTCGACTTCGATGCGGAGACCGCCGGCAGGTGAGGGGGCGAGTTTCATGCGGCCTTTTCGAGGGACGTTTTCAACTGGTGGAATTGGAGTTGTTGGGCATAGAACTCGGCTTTTTCGCGTTGGCCTGACCAGACGATGGAGCGACCGAGCTGGTGGACCTGCAGCATCAGCAGTGCGGCCTTTTGTTCATTGTAGCCGAAAATTTTCATCAACACCCAAGTGACGTAGCCCATCAGATTGACGGGGTCATCGTGGACCACGACATTCCACGGCACGTCGAGCGCGGTGGCTTCGCTGGGACGGGTGAGGGTTTCGGTATCGGCCATGGGGGAGCTGCTTCAGTTGGCAGGAGTTGACTCCAGAACAGCCGGTGGGTCCAGCCATTTCCCGTGGTCGCGGATGAGTTCGATGAGGCGGGCCACCGCCTCGGCCTCCGGGAGGTTGAATTGGACCGGGGTCTTGCCGACGTAAAGGTTGATCTTGCCCGGCGCGCCGCCGACGTAGCCGAAATCCGCGTCGGCCATTTCGCCGGGGCCGTTGACGATGCAACCCATGATGGCGATGCGCACACCTTTGAGGTGGCCGGTGGCGGCGCGGATTTTCTGGGTGGTGTGCTGGAGGTTGAAGAGGGTGCGCCCACAACTCGGGCAGGCCACGTAGTCGGTCTTGAAAATGCGGGTGCCGGCGGCTTGCAGGATGTTATAGGCCAGCCGCAGCGACGCGCCGGGGGCGGGTTCCTCCCTAACAAGTATGGCGTCGCCGATGCCGTCGCAGAGCAGCGACCCGAGGTTGCAGGCAGCAGTTAGGGTGGCAGTCAATTGCGGCTGGAAGCCGCAATCACGTTGCAACGTGTCCTTGAGCAAAATCGGATGGCGGGCCTCGGCGCGGGCGGCCAGCAGGCGGAAGGCGTGGATGACTTCCATGCCGACGCCATCGGCCACGGTGATGAGTTGCGGCGTGGCAGCCGCATTGAGGTCGGCCATGGCGGCCTCATCGCATGGGTCGAGTTCCAAGACGCCGGATGGTTCGAAAACAATCTCGGGTTTGAAATCGCCCATGGCCGGGATTTTGTCGGCAAGGGCGTTCCACCGGTCCTGGGTGGTGAACACGCGCACCGTGTGCTCGCCACCAAGTGCGTGACCCATCACCGTGATAACCGAACTCTTGCGCCGCTCGTAGGAGAATGGATCATAGGTGCCAGTGGCTGCGGCGTCCCGCCGCAGGCCGTGGTCGCGGCGTCCCGCCGCGATCTCCCCATAGGCACAACCCGCCCATTTCCAATCGATCATTCCCGCTTTGCGCGGGTTATCTAACACATAAGCCACATGGTTGCGCAAGTCCTCTCCATCACGGATGAGGTGGTCATAGCTTTCCTTCTGCCAAAGCGTACCGGAAGTACCCAGACGTTTGTCGATGGCATGTGCGGTGAAGCTCTTCCAGGAATGCAGAATGTCCTCCAGCGCATTGCCGGCAGCCGGTTTGACGACGGCATGCACGTGATTCGGCATCACGCACCAGGCAAGCAGTGTGTAGCGCACGCCGTCGAAGTGCTGCAAGGCATCGGCCACCAATCCTGCGAGCAAATCATCGCGGAACAAGCAGGCTCCATGACCGCGGTCCAGCACGGGATCAATCACGGCGGCCTGGAGCCCGGCGAGCTGGCTGCGCAAGGCCAGCATTTGTTCCATCACGCTGCGGGACCCGCCCGCACGGGCATGGCTTTCTAGTAGATCGAGCAGGGCTTTCCGCTGGTCATGGTAACGCGTCAGAACATCTTCTGGCAGGGAGTCGGCTAGGCGGAAAGTCACGGCGTAGCTTCCGCCGTCGAGCTTCCAGTGGGGAAGATAACTGGCATCGGATTTGATGACATGATCCCAATTGATGTGGATGGAGGCGGCGTCTTCAGATAGAGAGCGGGCGGGAGAAGAGATTCTTAGAGGAGAGCGGCCGCGGGACGCGGCCGCCACGGCCTGCGGCGGGACGCCGCAGCCACCACTGCCACCACTGCCACCACTGCCACCACTGCCACCACTGCCACCACTGCCACTGCCACCACTGCCACTGCCACTACAGCTCCGGACCAACTCCTGGGCGACGGGGATTTCATGGATCGAGTCCTCCGTTAGGGAGACGCGGATCGTATCGCCGATGCCATCAGCGAGGAGTGAGCCGATGCCGATGGCGCTTTTGATGCGGCCATCCTCGCCATCGCCGGCTTCGGTGACGCCGAGGTGGAGCGGGTAGTTCCAATCCGGGCCTTCGGCGGCGAGACGGGCGACGAGCAGCCGATAGGCCTCGATCATCACCTTCGGGTTGGAGGCTTTCATGGAGAAGACCAACTGGTGGTAGTCCCCGTCGCGGGCGATGCGGGCGAATTCGAGCGCGCTCTCGACCATGCCCAGCGGGCTATCGCCGTAGCGGTTCATGATGCGGTCGGAGAGCGACCCGTGATTGGTGCCGATGCGCATGGCGCGGCCGAGCTCTTTGCAGCGGCGGACCAACGGGGCGAATTCCTCGCGGATGCGCTCGAGTTCCGCATGATATTGGGCGTCGGCGTAGTCGCGGACCGC
>JBAXPF010000295.1:0-5402 GCA_037132955.1 Verrucomicrobiota bacterium
CGGCATCGACCGGCATGTTCAGCTTGGCCCGCAACTCCACCTTGGTGCCGGCCAGCGCGGCGATGCGATCCCCCAATGCCTGCTCGCGCAGCGGCCAACCGGTATAGGCAGGATACTCCAGGCGCACCCGCGGCTCGATCAAGCGCGGTTGTGGCAAAACGGTGACGCGGTAGCGGTCGCTGGATTCACGACCGCTACGAACCTCGTATTCAAAACTGCGCCCGGCGCGTCCTGACTGATAGATCGAACCCTTGTCGCGCGGTTCCATCAACATCACCAGTGAAGGGCCATCAGTCGGATAGATAACGAGTTCGAGTGCCTGGCGCGGGCCGGCGCTATGGCGGGCGGAGATTTGCAGGGTGTCGCCCTCGAAAATCTCGACCGATCCCGGCTTGACGGCGATGCGCCCGGCGGCGTTGCCGAGATGGGAAGTGGGCACCAGCGCCCGCACCACGTTGCGCACCGTGGTGCCCGGCCAACCGACAAACATCACGGCCCATACGCACACCAAGGCAAGCGCCGGCCACATCCAGTGGCGGGCCCGGCGGGTGCTTACCTCCACCTGCGGGTCGATCCGTTCGAGGCAACCCGCCGCCTCCTTGGCTAACACATTTATCAGACGGGCCGACATGCCGGTGTCGCCGCGGGTGGAGAATTCGAGCACGGTGCTGACGCGTTCATCGAGTTCGGGGTGGCGGATTTCCAGCCAGCGGGCGATGCGGACCAGGGCGAGCGGCTTGCGCAACGGCAAATACCACCAAATGACGGCCACCGTGAGCACGGTGGCGAGCCAGACGCACGGGCACAGCCAGCGAATGAAGGTGGGGAGTGGCGCAAAGGCATATTCGATGACCACGAGTGCGAGCAACCCGGCAAGGGCGGAAACGACCGTGATGAGAGCCCCGCGGGTGGCGATCACCCCGCGGATGCGTAGGCGCAACCGATAGAGCACCGGCTTGATGCGCGGGGCGTCGGGACTGGATGAGTGGGAGGTCATGGCCGGAATTTCGGGGGGCTTTACGGCAGGCCGGCGTTGCGTCGCAACCACCACTCTAGCGTGAGGACGAGCGCAAGCACAGTAAATACCCAGGCGTTGTCCCAGAGTGAGGTTTCGCGGACTTCGAGGCGGTTGGTACCTTCGGTTAGAAACAAGGGAACCAGCGATGCGATGTCCGCCGGGGCGACCACCTTGCCGCCGGAGGCGGTGGCCGCCGCCTCGAGCAGCGGGCGGTCAAGGGTGGTTTCGACCCATTCGATCGGCCCGCTGGTGCCCGTGACCCTCACACTGGTGGTCAGCATCAGCTTGTTTTCCTCGGCTAACAGAATGGCCGCCTGCTTGCCGACGAGGCGGACGCCATACACACCGGGGCTGCGGATGGGCGCGGCTTTGCCCATGTGAAGGCCGTTGGAATCGGCGATGCTGGTGAGCGGCACGGTGGCCAGCACTTTGCCATCGCGCAGAATTTCGGCACGCAGCGACGGATCGACCACCGGGCTGAGGCGGGCGTCGCGCAACCGGGCGGTGATGAGCAGCGGATCGTCGGGGGTGTAGGTGAGTTGGTCGGTGCCGAGGGCCACATGGTTGGATCCGGCGCGCAGCAAGGGCCCGGCCCCCCAGCGCACGAGATTGCCCCAGAAGCGGTGGTGATGGACATCCCCTGCCCCCTCGCGCAGGCGCCAGGTCCTGTCGGTTAGAACGGCGGCCACCTTGCCGTGGCCGGTCTGGCGGGTGACCAACAACGCGCGCCTCGCCTCAATTTCGCGGCGGCGGGCGAGGTGGTCGAGCGCGGGGCCGAGCGCGGGGCCGAGCGCGGGGGCTGCGTCGGCATCGGTGGTGGTCGAGGCATCATCGGCGGCGGTCAAGAGGATCTCGGCACCATCTTTGACGCTGATGACCGGGTGCCGCCACTGGAGGGCCGGGAAGGCGGACCATGCCTGCTCGTTGGCGATGCTGCCGGTGGCGTGGCGGGTCACCGGATGGTTGCGGCCCTCAGCTGTTAGATCGAGCCGGAACGGGGGGCCGGGCTCGGTGATCTGGCTGTTGTAATTCCAATCCGGATCGAGTGGCAAGAGGTCGCGGGCGGCGCTGGCGGTGAGCGCGTGGGGCATGTGATTGGGCCCGGCGACAAAAACTAACAAAGCGCCGCGTTCGTTGACGCAGCGGGAGATGATCGACCACGTCGCGTCCGGAATCGCGGCGGGCGGCAGGTCGCCGAGAATAATGACGTCGAACTTGCGCCATTCGGTTTCATTTTCCGGCAAGCGGGTGGCGGCGGCCTGGCCGAAGGGGCGTGCGGCCGAGGCGGCGGCGTCGGGCTGGGACAAACCCTCGGCTTGTTCCGGGTTGAGCAGCAGCCATTGCAGGTGGACCGACTTGTCACGGCCATAGAACAGGTTGCGGAGGTAGCGGAATTCCCAGCGCGGGAGCGCATCGACTAACAGCACGTTGGTGCGGGCTTCGGTGATCGAAGTTTCGAAAGCCCAGCGGTTGTTGTCGGGGAAACGTTCCCCCTCGAGCGGGCTGATTTCCACCTGATAGCCACTGGTGCCGCCTTGCGCGGGCAGATGCACGAACTTGACCTCCTCGCGGTGGCGGTCCTGCGGAATGGCGATTTCCTTTTCCTCAATGAGCTTGCCGCCACAGGTGAGCCGCACCTTGGCCTGCTTGCCCTTGTAGCCGTCAAACTTCAAGTCCGCGGAAACCCGCATCCGGTCACCAAGGTGGATCGCGTCGGGTGCCCGCACGGCCAGCACCGCGGCGTCACGCGGTGCGTTGGGACTGCCGACGGCGACAATCCCTAACGGGGCGTCGAGGATACCGAAGCGGCGGGCGCTGTCCTCGACGCGTGACGGGCGGTTGTGCCGGCCATCGGTGAGCAACAACGCACCGGCGAGTTCGTCCGGCGGGATTTGTTCTAACACGCCGTCGAGCGCGGCGGCGATGTCGGTGGCCTGGTTCCAACCGGCGGCGGCCGAGCGGGTGTCGCTTTCCGGACTGCGGGCGAAGAAAAACTCGTGCAAATGGACGCGCGCGCCGAGTTGTTTGAGGATGCCGGACTGGGCGACGGCCTCGCGGGCGATCATGGCGCGGGTGCGGACGCTGCCCTCATCTATCAGGTCCATCGACGCCGACTGGTCCCAGAGCACGGCGACTTGGCGGTCGAGTCGGCGTTTCACCGTGCGGACGTAGGCGGGCTCGAGGAGGATCCAGACTAACAAACCGAACGCGGTGAGGCGCAGCGCGACCAGCTGGTGTGACCGCCGCCGGCCGAGCGTGGCGGACTCGTAACGATACAGCAGCACTAACACCTCCGCGGCCACCGCCAGCCCGCCGGCAAGGGCGCCGGGTGGCCAACCGGGAGCGATGCGGATCATGCTGCCGAGCACGGCCAGCAGTGCCCACAGAACGACGGCCACCGCCACCACCCGCACCGCACTTGGCCACCATCCGCGCCAATTCATCGCCAGGCTCCTTCCTCTAACGACAGCGGCGACCCATCGCCGAAGTCAATGCGGACCTCATCGCCGGCACGCCGCGAGCGCGAGACCCAGCGCGCCAGCGCGGTTTCTAACAAAAGAAGCAGCAGCGCGGCCAGTGCCACGGTGCGGGCAATCTCGCGGCCGAACCCATGGCCGGAAAGCACCGCCACGACATCGGCGGTGGACTGGGGCAAAATCACATCGGTGCGGGCCCGCAATTGCGCCAGATCCGCGTCGTTCCACGGGTCGAGGCGGCTTTCGGCGATTTCGCCGCGCACCACCACCGGCAGCGGAGTGGTGCCGGCCGTTCCGGTGATCGACTCGCGGAGGTCGGGCGGCAGCTTGACCTGATAGAGGCCGGGCACGGCCGGGCCGTCGATGCGGAGTTCGCGCCCGCGCCTCCCTAACAAAACCGTGGCCTTGCGGGTGTGGCCGAGCGGGTCGATGGCCTCGCCGGCTGGCGCTTTCTTATCGCTGGCGGGGATCCAGGCAGTGGACGGGATGAGTTGGCGGGCACCGCCGGGCGGTGTCCAGAACAAGCGCGCACAGGCCGGGCCGCCGACTTGTTCGTAGAGCGCTTCGCAGGCAACCGGCTTGCCGGCCTCAAGATGCACCCGGGCTTTTTGCACCGCTTGGTTGGCTTTTTGATCCAGAACCGTCTTGCCGGCGAGTTTGACGGTAAGACGTTCGACCACCTGCGCCTCTAGCAGATAGTCACCGCTGATCTGGGGCAGCAGGCTGGCCTTCCATTGCACGGCGAAGTTGCCCGCCGGCACGTTGGGCGCGGGAGCCTTGCCGTTCCAATTGAAATCAATCGCCGGATCGATCCGCTCTAACAACGGCTTGGCGAACGTTTCATTGCGGCGGAAATAGGCGGCGGAAAGTCCGCCGGAAGAACGCGAGTCCAACGCAACCGACGGGTTCCATGCCGCGTCGAGATTCCACTCGATGCCGCCGCCGGCGGCCCAGGCGACGAGTTCCTGGACGAGGGGGACGAAGGCGGCGCGGCCGGGCAGATTGCCGGCGCGGGCGTCAAACGCGCAAGTGGCGACGACACAGCGGCCGCGGCCGTAGCCGCGCGTGGCGAGGAAGGGATCGCCATTGCCAAAGGCGGCGGCCAGCGTGCCATTGTTAGGCACCAGCGTGGACTTGCGCCAGCGCCGGATGACCGCGCCGCCCAAGTCGGAACGCCGTTCATCCGCAGCCCACGCCAGCGCGGCATGGCGAAAGCTGTTAGGTTGCGGTGACACCCCCTTTTCCGCGACGGCTTCCACCCCCAATGCCAAGGGCAAGAGCGGGCCATCCGGACCATCCCATGCGTTGTAAAACGCCGGATCGGCCCGCGGTCCCGCCAACACCAGCAGACCACTACCGGCCGCCGTGCGATCGGCCACCGCCGCGGCCAGCGCGGTCGGCAGGCGGGCAACGTCGGCCAGGACCAGCACGTCGGCGCCTGTCAGGAGTTCCGCCGTCACTTCGGGCGCGGGGATGACCACCGGATCCATCAGAAAATCCTTGCCGGCTTGGCCACCACGGACCAACGCGGCGGCGGGGGCCAGGGCCAGCGCGGTGTGGCCGGCGGCGCGTTCGAAAAAGCTGCCGGCCGGGTTGCCATCGACCAACACCACCCGCAATGCCTGGCGCACCGTCACCACACAATCGGCACGGTCATCACCGGGGATTTCATCGCGACCGGTGAGCCGGGCGGTGACCAAATGTTGGCCCGATGCAGCGAAGCGGTGGCGGGTTTCGATGGTTTGCGTTTGGCCGGGAACGAGCAAACCGAGCCCTTCGCGGGCGGCTTGTTTGCCATCGACCTCGATGCGCAATTCGCCGGGCATGACGGGTTGGTTGCCGGTGTTGACGATTTCAGTGCGCAGCAGGCACGGGCGGTCGGTGCCGACGAGATCGCGAGCGGTGGT
>JBAXPF010000296.1:0-5333 GCA_037132955.1 Verrucomicrobiota bacterium
GGGCGGCCGGGCCGGAGTCGATGATGATATCGAGGCGGAAGTCCTCCATGGCCGGATAGAGGTATTCCTCGATGGCGGGGTGGAGGCGGTGGATCTCATCGATAAAGAGGATGTCGCCGCGTTGGATGTTGGTGAGGATGCCGGCAAGGTCGCCGGCCTTTTCGATTTGCGGGCCGGAGGTGGTGTGGAGTTGGCAACCGGCGGCGCGGGCGATGAGGTTGGCAAGGGTGGTTTTGCCCAGGCCGGGTGGGCCGGAGAGCAGGACATGGTCGAGCACATCACCGCGTTGTTTGGCGGCTTCCAACATGAGCAGCAGGCGTTCCTTGACCTTTTCCTGGCCGATGAACTCGGCAAAGGCCGGCGGCCGCAGCGAAACATCAAACGGGGTGGCCGGGGCGCTGGTGGTTTGTTGGTAGAAATTCTCGGACATGAGCGCGGACGGGAGGAGTAGAAGATACAAGACGGGAAGAGGCAAGTGGAGAAAGCCCCTAAATTATAAGCACGAAATTATAAACGAAGAGAATAGGAAGAACGAGGAAGGCCCGGCATGTTCTGGGATTAGAATTTAAAATTTAGAATTTAGAATTTCGGCTCAGCTGTGCCTTGCCATGGGCGGTGGGGCGGGTATGGTGGCGGCTCAACGCTGCATGACGCCGTTTTTGCGGAAAATTCTCGGGATGAACTGGGTGCTTATACTCGTAATGTATGGGCTCCTGATTTTTGGCGTGTTCATGATTGAGAGCGCGGCGCGCCATTTGCCCATCAGCGCGGAAATTCGCAATCAGTTTGGCGGGCCGGGGGCCTATTACGCGTGGCAGCAGAAAAACTGGATTTTGATAGGCAGTGTGGCGTTTTTCGGTGCGGCGTTGGTGGATTACCGGTGGATCCGGTGGCTGGGCATTCCATTTTACGTTGTGAGTCTGGGACTGATGTTTGTGGGCATGAATCAGCCGGATGCCGTGCAACCGGTGCGCTTGACCTTGTTGGGAGTGACCTTTCAACCGGCGTCACTCGGCATCACATCGGGGATCCTGCTACTTTCCTGGCTGGTTCAGGAAGTGCCCAGGTTGCATCCCTGGTTGGGCGCGCCCATTGCCCGCATCGGCTTGATTGGCGTGTTGGCCGGGGTGCCGTTTCTGGTGGTGATGAAGATGGGCGACATGGGCTCCGCGCTGGTATGGATTCCGGTGTCCGTGGTCGCGCTGCTCATCGCCGGCGTGCCCTTTCGCTATCTCTCCTTCATGGCATTCATTGCTGCCGGGGTGATGCCGATTCTGTATTTTGTGGTGTTGCCGATGGTGTCCACCCGCGGACCGGAGCGCATTGACCTCTGGTTGCGGATGGTTCAGGGGCAGGAGGTGGATGTGTCCGACGAGGGATATTCCGCGCATTATGCCACACTGGCGGTGGGCAAAGCCGGTTGGAAGGGGGTGGGTTGGAGCGCGCCAGCCGAACGCAACTCGCTTTTTGCCAAGGGCTACCCCTCGCGCTATACGGCACACAACGATTATATTTTCGTCGTCATCGGCGAGGAACTCGGATTCCGCGGCAGTTTGCTCCTCCTCAGCGCCTATGCGATGCTCTTGATCCAATGCCTGTTCGTCGCCTTTTACAGCCGTGACATGTGTGGCAGGCTGATGGTTTCGTTGGTCATCGCGCTGATTTTCTCGCACGTCTTCGAGAGTATTGGCATGTGCGTGCTGCTGTTGCCCATCACCGGCATCCCCATGCCCTTGGTCAGTTACTCGGGCACCTTCGTGGTGATCTGCATGTTTTTGTTAGGTCTGGTCCAGAGCGTCTGGATCCACCGCAACCAAAGGCCGGCGCTGCAACCCGAGCCGGCCTGAGCGGTTCACCCGGCCCGAAATCCGAAGTTGAATTCCTGCAATGGGGAAGAAAAACCACAGATTACACTGATTTCACGGATTTTTTGGTTTGGATTTTTTCACCATTTGCAACTTCGGAGAAGTTGCAAATGGAACCTAATTTAATCCGTGGAATCTGTGTAATCTGTGGTTATCTAACTAAAAATTAAGATCCAACGTCGGTTTTCGGGTTCAGCCGGCTTCGCAGCCGGTGCCGAGTCCGTCGGCGATTTCGTCGGCTTCCAGAGCGATCCGGTCATAGATGCTCTGGATGTCCTGCGGGTTGAGCTGGAGGGTGGCGAGGGTGGCGAGGAGGTGTTCGGTGAAGCGGCGCAGATGGGCTTTGGTGATGCCGCGGTCGTGGTGAACGTGGGCCAGTGGTCGGCCCGTGTATTCAAGCGGACCACCTAACGCCGAGGTGAAAAACTCCACCTGCATGCGGCGCAGCATGGCCATTGGCATGGCGGCAAAAAACGGGCCCAACTCCGGATCGGCCAGCACCCGCTGATAGAAATCGTCGACGAGTTGGGTGATGCCCGCTGCGCCACCCACCCGCTCGTAGAGACTCGGCGTGTTCATCCGGGGCCCGCTCAGAATCCCACCGAAAGCATCATGCCGCCAACCAACTGGTTTTCGGAACCCCTATACCACGTGTCCGGATCATCACAGAGCGCGATGGAGTAAGCCACGAAAGGCGAGAGTTTCGCGCGTGCCACAAAGGCCCAGTCCAGCGAGACCTTGGTGGTGAGGGCGGACAATTGGCCTTGCTCAATCTGATAGCCAAGCCGGGTGCTGCAGTTAAGGGCCACACAGGGGCTGAGTTCAAAGCTGCGGCTGAGGGCGAACTCCGAGTAACCGTCGTTCTGGCCTTCGACGCCCCAGAAGTAGGTCAGGGATCCCTCAACTCCGTAGCAAATCTGGCGCGACAGGGTGAAGACGATTTCCTGGGTCGGCGGGTTTTCCTGCTTGGCGTCGTGTCCGTTGGACTCGAAGTAGCGGTAGATGTAGCCGACGGAACCGGTGAGGATGTGAAAATCCTTGGAAACCTGCGCGTAGAGATCCAATTCGCCCACATCCTGTTTGAGAACCGTGGGCAATTTTGAGTTATCGAACGAGCCATACCAAGCGCCGGCGCTCAGGCCGATGCCAGAGACTTCTGCTTTCACATCGGCGCCGACTTCGATGAGGTTATGACCGAGGTTGAGGCCGCGGTAGAGATACTCGTTAGACCAGCCGGTGTGGAGTTCATATTCGACTTCCGCCGCGGCTTTGCCAGCCACAAGGGCGGAGACAGCGGCCAGGGTGCCGAGGGTTTTGCAGTAGTTGCGCATGGTGTGGGGTTGGTTTTGGTTGCTGTTACGGGCCTATCCAAGCCGGCGTGCCGGACCATGGATAAGCATCCCGGAAGGCATCCCCGCCACTCGCAAGAAGCATGGAACCTTCCGGTGCCCTGAGACTCCAGTAACCCCATCGACCTGTCCAGCTTTTTCTGGGCACGGGGTTGGATTCGCGCAGGGATGGTGAAAGGCGCGCGAAAATTGGCACGCACTTTGCTCAAGGGCTATCGCAGCTTCAACGACGGGACCTATTCTGATGTTGGGCGGCACAACGACTAACCACCACCCCAATCCCCATGATCCCCAGATATTTGTTTATGAAATATGTTATTCCCATCCTGGTTGCCTGTATGGCTTTCGGTGCCGTGTCCCCTCATGCCCTGGCGCAGGACGCGGCAGCTCCCGCATCTGCGGTGGCGGAACCTGCGGCGGCAACGCCCAAGGACGCGAGCCTGGAACAACGGGTCAGCGACATGGAGCAATATTTCAATAATCTTGCGCCCGGCCCGGCGGCCACGGCGAAACCCGAAGAGCAATACAAATCGAAACTCGCGGGTCTGCCCGGCCCTGGGCACAACGCCTTCATGATGATATGTGCGGCGCTGGTGCTGTTCATGACGCTGCCAGGTCTGGCCCTGTTTTATGGCGGGTTGGTGCGCAGGAAGAATGTCCTGTCCGTGGTGGCGCAATGTTTCGGGGTCGCGGGATTGGTCACCATCCTGTGGGTGGTCTGCGGCTATTCCATGGTCTTCGGCGAGCACCCGGCGGAGGGTGCCCCGGGTTGGGCACCCTTCCTCGGAAGTTTGAAATACTGCTTCTTCGAGGGTGTGGACAGCCTGCCTAACACGAACTACAGCGCATGGATCAGCCACAACGTGTTTGCGATGTATCAATTGATGTTTGCGATCATCACCCCGGCCTTGATCGTGGGCGCAATTGCTGAACGCATGAAATTTTCCGCGATCCTGTTGTTTGTCGGGTTGTGGATGTTTGTCGTTTACTTCCCGCTGGCACACATGGTGTGGGGCTTCGATGGCCTGATGAACGGCGTGTGGAATGGCAGTGCCAAGATTGCCGCCATTGACTTTGCCGGCGGCACCGTGGTTCACATGTCGTCAGGCTGGAGTGCGCTGGTGCTGTGCCTGATGTTAGGCAAGCGCAACGGCTTCGGCAAGACAGTGATGGCCCCTCACAGCATGGTCCTGTGCGCCATCGGCACCGGCATGCTGTGGGTCGGTTGGTATGGCTTCAATGCCGGCTCCGCCCTGGCGGCCGATGGGGTCGCCTCCAATGCCTTCACGACCACGACCGTGGCCACCGCCGTTGCCTGCGCCGTCTGGCCGGCACTGGAATGGATCACCCGGGGCAAGCCCTCCATCCTGGGTTTCTGCTCGGGCGCGGTGGCCGGGTTGGTGGTGGTCACCCCTTCTTGCGGATTCATCACGGTCAAAGGCGCGCTCATTGTCGGTCTGCTTGCCGGTGCGGTGCCCTTGTTCTTCTGCACCACCGTGAAGAAAATGTTTGGCTACGACGACGCGCTGGACACCTTCGGGGTGCATGCCGTGGGCGGTACGCTCGGCGCACTGCTTACCGGCTTGCTGGCCACCAACAAGGTCAATGGCAATCTCGCCATCGCCACTCCGGCCAACTATGCCACCACCAATGGCCTCGCCAAGCTTGTTGCCGATGGCGGACTCGTCTTCGAACAATTGAAAGCGATGGGCATCACCATCGTCCTCGCGGTGGCTGCCACCGTGGTGATCACTCTCGTCGTCAAGGCTGTCCTCGGATTGCGGCCCACGGCGGAAAATGAAGAAGTTGGCCTCGACCTCAGCGAGCACGGGGAAGAGGGTTACCATGAAATTGCATAAGTGCTATTAAGGTTGTCACAGGGTTGCGCCGGGGTGGGAAACTGCCCCGGCGCTTTCGCGTCTGCCTGGATCTGAAATGGAAACGGTAGCGGTGCCGTTTTTTCACCACAGATGACACGGATTGAAGAGGATTACACGGATAAGATGACCTCGATCTATCAAATCCTACGCTCACCCAAATGGTTGCTAATTCCTCTAAAAGGGAAAATGGAAACGGTAGCGGTGCCGTTTTTTCACCACAGATGACACGGATTGAAGAG
>JBAXPF010000297.1:0-5307 GCA_037132955.1 Verrucomicrobiota bacterium
GCGAGCCGTGGCCGATTTCGCGGCGGTTGATGCCACCCATGCGGCCGGTTTCACCAACCGAGAAGGGAGGGAAGTTGTAGTGGAGGATGAAGCGCTTGCTATCGTCGCCACCGCAGTAGTTATCGAAGTTTTGCTTTTCATCGGCCGGAGCCAGGGTGGTGATGGCCAGCGCCTGGGTTTCCCCACGCGAGAACAAGGCCGAACCATGGACGCGCGGCAGAGTGCCGACTTCACCATAGAGGGGACGCAAATCCCCAATGCTGCGACCATCGGCACGCACGCCTTTTTCCATGATGGAAATGCGGAAGGCCTTTTTCTGCAGGTATTCAAACGCTTGCTCGACGTCGAAGTCGGTGGCCTCGGGAGCACGCTCCTTGATGGCAGCCTCCACTTCATCACGCAGCGCACCGACTTTCTTGGCGCGCTCGGTTTTGGTCGGCGCATAGATGGCGGACTCAATGCGGTCGCCGGCAATTTCGTAGGCGATCTCCAACAGATTGTCCTTGGCCAGGATCGGCACAAATTCGCGCTTGGCCTTGCCGGCGAGGCGGACGAGTTCTTCCTGCATCTCGACGAGTTGGGCGACGGCTTCCTGGGCGAAGTGCAATGCCTTGATGAACTCTTCTTCGGGGAGTTCGTCGGCCTGACCTTCGATCATGATGACATCGGTCTTGTTGCCGACATAGATCAGATCCAGATCGCTCTCAGCGCGTTCGGCAAACGTCGGGTTGATGAGGAACTTGCCATTCACACGGGCGACCCGCACGGCACCGATCGGGCCACCGAACGGGATGTCCGAGAGGCAGAGCGCGGCGGAAGCACCATTCATCGAGAGGATGTCGGCGTCGTTTTCGGCATCCGCGCTGAGCAGGATGGCGATGATCTGGGTGTCATAGAAATAACCTTTCGGGAAGAGCGGCCGCAGCGGGCGGTCGGTCATGCGGCAGGTGAGGATTTCCTTTTCGGTGGGGCGTCCTTCACGTTTGAAGTAACCCCCGGGGAACACCCCGGCGGCGGAGGCCTTTTCCTTGTATTCCACGGAGAGCGGGAACCAGGTTTGGCCGGGTTTCACCTTGGTGGCGGAAACTGCCGTGACCAGAATGATGGTGTCACCGCAACGCACGGTCACGGCACCGTCGGCGAGTTTGGCAAGTTTGCCGGTTTCAATGGTAATCGGGTTCGAGCCGACTTGGCTCGTGAGGGTGTGGATATTCATAATGTCTGTCTTGTTTTTCTTCTTCTACTTCTTGTTGGCAGTGCATTGAGCCTGCGCGGCAGGATGCCGGGCAGGCGCTCGTTGCGGTGGATTTCGGATAGACTCCCGGTGCTTACACAAGCGTGCGGGAGGGCCATCCGGCGGCACGGGCTGAATGATGCAGTGGCCGTGCCGTGTTGCGGAACCGCCACGGGGGAAACCCACGTGGCGGTGCTGCGGAGATGGAATTAGCGGCGGAGACCCAAGCCTTGGATGATCTGCTTGTAGCGCTCTTCGGATTTGGCCTTGATGTAATCGAGGTGTTTCCGGCGCATCGAGACCAATTTGAGAAGTCCGCGGCGGGACGAGAAATCCTTTTTGTGGATGTTCAAGTGCCCTGTGAGGTGATGGATCCGCTGGGTGAGCAAAGCCACTTGATAGGGGGCGCTGCCGGTATCTCCTTCGTGGAGTTGATATTCTTTCAGGTTGATTGCGTTATCGCTCATGGTGGTAAGGGATGGATCCAGCACACTGGCCAGACCGTCCTAGGTTGGGGGTTCGCCGGGCAAGGTAGGCGCGGGCGGCCGCTTGGCAAGAAAAAACCGGAAAATCTCCCGGTTATGATCGTTCCGGCAGGTGCCAAGGTGGGGTTTTCTCCAATTCCTCCTTGAGGAAGGGGAAAGTTTCAGCGGCGTTCTTGAGCACGAAGGGTGCGATGACGGCCATCTGCAGTTGAATGGCGACGAAGAAGATGACCACGACGGAGATCATGCGCCAAGCGACCAGAGGTGCGGCATGGACGCGATGGCCGCCGGCATGGTCCCACAACGGATTGCCAAGGCGCCTGGCGGTGACCAGACTGAAGACCTGACAAAACAGTGCGAGCAAACTCCAACCAAAACCAATGCCGCCGACCAGGACGCGGAACGAGCGGAGGGTGGCGGCCGTAAGACTGAGAGGCGTGCCGTTGGTATTGGTCACGCGCAGTCCTAACAACCATTTGCCGGGCGTGGTGCCAAAGCGGTGGATGAGAATCGATTCCACGATGAACCACGGCACGAGTTGGGCCGCCATGATCCAAAGATTGCCCAGCACGGATTCGATATTGCGGCCGGAACCCCACATGCACAGCCACCACACGGCGATATAGACATGCACATCGAACCAGCGTGCCCAAAAGCGCCGTGCGTATACCGGCTTCGGTGGCAGCGACGGCGGAGGTTGGGTGTCGGGGGCAGCTTGTGCTGGCTCTTCGACGGCGGGAACCGCCTCGAGGTCGTCCACATGCACCCAACTGAATTCGTCCTTGAAAAGGGCGATCTCACCGAGTGGACGCCAGGCGTCCAAGCCGTCGTGCCAGGCCTGGGTGTCGCGGTCCACTTCGAGGGACTCGATTTTATGGCGCAACTCGTAGTCGTGGATGGGGCCGACTTTTTCGCCGTTGCGGATGATCCAGATGTCCATGACTCAGAGGTTGCGGAGGGATTTAGCGGCATCGCTGCGGGCGGCGAAAAACGCCGGTACCAAGGCAGCCAACGAGCATAGAATGAAGGCCATCACCGCAATCGCCGCCTGCTCGACCGGGTTGTTGTGTGCGGGCAACTTGCCGAACCCGGTGAAGGACGCCGCAAACGGATCAAAGCCGAGCGCCCGGAAGGACGCCTGGATCTCACCGCGGAAATGAATGACGACATGGCCGAGGCCCACGCCGAGCACCGCCCCAAGGACGCCGAGAATCATCCCTTGATAGAGGAAGACCCTGACGATTTGACCGGGAGCGGCACCGAGGGCTTTCATCACGCCGATTTCCCGGCGTTTCTGGATCGTGACGGTGAACATGACGGCCATCATCGAGAACGCGGAAACGAGCACGATGAATGACAGCGCGAAATACATCATGACGCGCTGCTGGTTGATCAGGGCGAAGAACCCTTGGTATTGCTCGCCCCAGGTGAGCAGCGACCAGTCGGGACCGAGGGATTTGCGGGCAGCCGCGGCCACCGGTTCGGCCAGATACGGGTCATCGAGGCGCAGCGCGACCCCTTGGACGGACTCACCCAGGCCGGCGAGGCCTTGCGCCAGCGGCAATGGCACGAAAAGATCGGGCGTGATGGCCATTTGCGACGCCTGATAGACCCCGCTGACCACGGCTTCCTTGGGCAGGACAATGCTCTTGAGGTCCTTGAGGATTTCGCCGTCCATTTTCTCCGGGTCGGTGGCGTTGAGGTCGGCGATGCCTTGTTCGATGGTGGCCTTGGTTTCGGCGTTGAAGCGGTAGACCTTGGCGCTTTCATCCTTCTCGGCGGATTCCATGGCGATGAGGATTCCTTCCAGATGTTCCTGTTCCGGCCGGCGGATGCGCTCGCCGCGAATCTTGTCCAGCGGCTCATAAATCCCGGTTTGCAGGACCTCGATGGGGATCGAGAACTTGCCATTTTCCTCGCGCCAGGCGGCGGCCAGGCTGGATGTCGCCTTTTTCCAGACTTCGGCGTAGGCCTCGCGCACGGGCGGGTTTTCCGTCACCTTGTAGGCCGCCATGACTTCCTCGAAGTTGCGGGTCGAATAGAGCCGGAGTTTTTCACCCACGCTGATGTGGAATTGCTCGGCGAGCAGCGACGAAATAACCACCCGGTCGTCGATCCCGAGGTCGGCCGAGGACGTCGGGTATTTCGTCAGGTCGAGCATCTTGGCGACGCCCGCGACTTGCACCGGATCGGAAGTGTCGATGCCGCGGAACATCACCGGGCGCTGCCAGGAACCGACATCCAAAATGACATTGTCGGCAACAAAAGCGGTGGCACTTTGCACGTGGGGCAAGGTTTTGGCAGTGGTGGCGGCAGCACGCCAATCGGCCATGGTGTTTTCAGCGATCCCTCCGGGTTGGTAACGCAGCAGGATGTGCGGGGTGAAGCCGAGCAAGCGGCCTTTCACATCGCGTTCCAAGCCGGCATACACCGCCATCACCACGACGAGAACGAGCACCCCTAACATCACCCCGACGAGTGAAATCAAGGTGAATGAGGACAGCATGGCGCGGCGGGGATTGAGATACCGCCGGGCAAGGAGGAAACTGAAGGAGCGACGTTTGATGCGCTTGTGTAACCCCAGATGCGAGGCGCGGCAAGCTCGACGCTACCCAAATCCAAAATTCCCGGCAGACGACCGTCATGATTTTCCAAACTGTCAGCCTTGGGCGAGAGACGCCTGTCAGGGATGACGTCATCTTCCGCCTGATTCTCCTTTACTTCCCCCCCGCCCCGCTTCTTCACTACCGCCCGTCATGACCTCCCCCATCCTTGAAAAACTCGCGACGCTTGGTCTCACCCTGCCTGCCGTGCCTGCGCCGGTGGCGGCCTATGTGAATTGTGTGCGCAGTGGCAACCTGCTGTTTCTATCAGGCGGGCTGCCGCTCGATGGCGACAAGCAAGTCATCGGCAAGGTGCCCGGCGAAGTCTCCATCGAGGAGGCCAAGGCAGGCGCGCGGATGATCGTGCTCAACCGCCTCGCCGTCATCCAGGATGCCATCGGCTCGCTCGACAAGGTCAGACAAATCGTTTCTCTAACAGGCTTTGTGAATTCCGCGCCGGATTTTTACGCGCACCCGCAAGTGATCAACGGTGCCTCGGAGTTGCTGGTCGAAATCTTCGGCGACAAGGGCAAGCACTCGCGCACCGCGTTGGGCGCGGCCGCCCTGCCGCTCAACGTTGCCGTGGAAATCAATCTCATCGTGGAAATCGAGGACTGAGGCTCAAGCGAAGCGCACGATTGGCTGGTCCACGGCCAGGCTGTCGCCCGGTTGTGCCATCACCTCCGCCACGCTGCAGTCGTGATCAGCCTTGAGGATATTCTCCATCTTCATGGCTTCGATGACTGCGAGCTTCTCGCCGGCTTTGACTTCCTGTCCGGGCCGCAAGGCCATTTCGGTGAGCATGCCCGGCATGGGCGAGAGCAATAACTTGGATAGATCCGGCTTGGGCTTGACCGGCATGAGCGAGAGCAGGTGCGCCGCGCTGGCGGTCATGACCATCATGTCAACCCGCGTGCCCCAATGGGCGATTTTCTATCTCTAGGACTTGATCTAATGGGGCTATTTGCGTTTCTTTACATCCATC
>JBAXPF010000298.1:0-5280 GCA_037132955.1 Verrucomicrobiota bacterium
TGCTCCCGCCACTGCCGGATCGGCTGCCGCTCTGCCCCTCAGCCCTGCCCCTCCACATCCATCCCCAGCCTCGCCATGAGTCACCGCATCCAACCCACCGCCTCCTCCATGTTGCCTTTTCATGCATACAAACAAACCTATTATTTTGCGGTTGTCAACAACATAATGGCTGGCATTAAGTTAAAAAGTTAAGAAATAAATCAACGTGCGCACCAATAATGGCCCGGGAAACCAACCAATCCAACAGCACTCACAAACCCGCGTATTTGGAGGATCTGAACTTGCTCTCCCCTTCGTCAAATTCGAGGCCGTTTGGTGCGGTCTGTGAAACGCGCAAGCTCGGTCAATCCATTTCCCCCCTCATTTAAAACCCCCGCAAACCCAGCCCCCGGCAGTCCGGGCACGACTCCACCCCAGCAAGATAGCGGCCGTGGCAACGCGGGCAGTAGCCCGCTGCCGCGGCATCCTCGCCCGCATCCGGCGCGCCATCGTAATCATCCAACGCTTTCCCGCAGCGGGCAAGCGCGGCGGCCAGCACGGGCTGCACTGCGGCGGCGAACCCGGCATCCTCAGCCACCCCCGGCAAGGGATGGAGGATCCGCCGCACAAAACCGCCCAGCCACGGGTTGGTTAGATCGCGGGTGGCCAGTATCAACCCGACCGGATGGGTGGTGCCCATGGCATGCACTGCGGCGATTTCCAAGGCGCGCATGGCATGAAACGGCACCACCAACGCCAGCAGCGCATCCATCCGCAAGGCCTGGCGGGCTCCCGGATAGACCCGTTTCCCCAGCCACCACAGGTGGGCCGCCGTCCAACCCATCAGACACCACAACCCCAGCGCAAACCCCACCGCGGAGTGACTGCCCCGATTGAGATAGACCCATGGCAAGCCAATGAAAAATCCAAGTGTTAGAACCCGTCCGAGCCAGCGCAGCGGCCCGGCCACCCATTGCCAGCGCCGCCATTCGCGTGCCGCGCGGTCGGGCGCGAGCGCCAAGCGCCACGCTTGTCGCACCGCCGCCTGCGGGGTTGCGCCCCGCCGTTTGGCCCGCCGCAACCCCTCGCTGCAACGCGGCGACGAGATGCGGGCCCGGCGTTGTCCCACCCGCAGGTGGTGCGGTTCCTGTTGCACATCACTCCATGTGAAGGGCGCGAGGCGCTCGCGGCGACCGGCGGCGGACTCTATCAAAAATGTGCCGTCGGCAGCGACCGCCAGCGGCGGGGCCTGGCAGGGAGCCAACCCGCGATCCGGTGGCAATGGCAACAAGGGGACCAGCCCGAGTTCCCGCAGCGTCAGCCATTGGTCGGCCGCCAGCACCCGCCACTGGTGGCCGAACCAGCGGCGCCGCAGGGCGATGCCACGCAAGGGCAACCACAGCGTCGACTCCCACAGGAACAGCACGCTTGCAATCAGCCAAAACTCAGCAAAGGCCGACATCAATGACTCCGATCAAATCGACTCCTGGGTCTTACCGGTGAAGATGCGCTTGAGAAAGGCGCCGATGGCCACCAACCCGACGGCAATCGGTTTCCACAACTTGGCTAACAAGCCGGTCTTGGCCGCCGCCAGCAAACCGCCGCCGACGATCAAGCCGGTCAGGCCATAGGTGGCGATCTTGTCGCCCTTGGAAAAGGCGGCGTAGGATTCCTCTTGCTGATAGGCGAAGCCCTTGAGCAGTTTTTGATATTGGGGAATCACGCTGGACAATTGGTCCTCATCGCACACCAGCACCACGTCCATCACCCCGCGCCGGCCGAGCAGTTTGGTCTTATAGTTGATCATATCGCCACCGCCGGTGCCGCGCAGGCGCACGGCCCACTCGAGATTGTGGGTCTGCGGGTTGTAAAACGGGGGGGTCTGCCAGCCCAGCACCTCGAGCGTTGGCATGCCGCGTTTAGTCAGTTCCTTGTTGGCCTCCACCTGCCCGTCCTTGAGTTGCTTGAGGATTTTATCGGCGTCGAGTTTGTTCTTCTCGTCGTCCTTCACATAGCCGCAGTTCTCAAACTCAAACACCGCAAACCAACCCATGTCAAATGGCGCAATGTAGCCGAGTTCCGACCCGTTGGTTAGATTGCCGTAGGCTTCCATCAACTTGAGCGTGCCGGCACCGCCGGTGAAGCGATAGCCGCGTGGCACCTTGAGGGTGGCCATGCTGCCCAGCGGTCCCTCTCCCTCCGTCTTCCAATCGAGGCTGTCGATGAATTGCTTGAACTTCTCGGCCGAGGCCTCCTTGGCGGCGGCCGCTTGTGCCGCAGGCTCCCCGGCGGCGGTGGCCGGGTCCTGAGCGGTTGCCGGCAGCGCGGCGGCGAGAGCCAGTGCGACCCACCATGGAAGAATGCGGAATGTTGGAATCATGAGGGTGGCAGGTTGGATGGAGAATTGCGTGACGAAGCCATGCTGTCGGATGCTGCGGTGCCCGGCAAGCAGGATCGTCGTGCGGCACGGCGAAAAAATATGGCGGGGCAACAAGAGGGGCACGGGCGGCCTAGCCGATATTGTCAATTTCGCCAGGACAGCACCCACTTAACGCGTCATCCAGCGCCTTGACTTGCGCCGCGAATTCCCTAGATTGCTTGCACACCGCATGGCGTCACCGATCCAGTTTTACCGCAACTTTCAGGCCCTGATGCAGCAACATGACATCCGTCATGTGCTGACCTCCGGCATGGCCTGTGTCGAATATGGCATCCAGCAAAACACCAAAGACACCGATTGGATCATCCACCCTGGCGATCTGGAAAAGCTCGTTGCCATGCTCTGCGAGTGCGAACGCGGCCTGACCGGATGCAATTGGCTGGTGTCGTATCGACCCTTGTTCGGGGCGCCGTTTGTGCAAGAATATCATCAGGGGGGGTGGACGTCGCACCTGGCGATCCGTGACGAGCCACTTGCACCGGAGCATCACTTGGATTTTTTCGGCAAAGCTCCCAGACTCAGGGGCGACGAGTGGCTGCCTCAAAGTGGTGGGATTGCGAGCCGCTGCGTGGTGGCGCAAATGAAAAAGACCGACCGGGAAAAGGATTGGCCATTTGTGAATGGACTGGCCATGCAGGAGTGTCATGAGGGCAACATGGAGGGTCTGCTTCATCTGCGGGAAATCTCCTTGTTACGGCAGTTATGGAATGAGCTTGATGGTTCCCGCCGCGAGCAACTCAGTGCGATCCGGCCCTTGCTTGGAATTCTGAGTGAATGCGAGGAATCCCGTCTGGAGCGCCTGCTCATGATTGAGCGGGGCATTTGGGAATATGTGAACCGCGAGCGATACCTTGTCTATCAACACGAATGGAAGGAATTCTACCGGCGCTGGCAAAGGGATCAAGTAGGCCAATGGCCCAGTTCCGAGCCCTTCAGCCAGCAGCATCGCCGGGTTGTCGATGCGGTGCTTGAGTTCGGTCTGCCTGCCGCCCCGATGTCGGCGGCCGAACAAAAACAAGAGATCTTCAACAGGGGAGTCCGGCGTGCAGTTAACTTGTTAGCTGCATCACCCGCAGAAATGCAGGTCGTTCTCTTTCCAATAGATGTCATTTTGCCATGAATATTCCCATCATCAGCCAACTGCCAGAAATCTATTACGAGATTCTGGCCCGCGACCTCGGCGAGGACAAGGCGCGCTGGGCACGCCTGCCGTATGAGGAGCGGATGAAGGAACTGGAGTGGTATCACGCCAACTTCAACACCCCGGACGATCTGTCCTTGTGGCCCGCCGAACTCGATGGCGGCGTGGACCGGCCTTGAGCATGGCGGGCAATAAGGCGGGCACGGGCGGCTCGCCCGTGTGACAAAGCAAATCACAGGCGGGCCGCCCGTGCCCCCCTTACCGACGCCTGCAACTGGCCGCAACCGGCGGCGACGTCGATGCCACGGCGCTGGCGGAACGTGCAGGGAAAGCCGGCGGCCCGCAGGACGCGCTGGAAGGCGTGGCCCGCGGTGCTGGGTGCCCCGGCAAAGCCGCTGGTGGGATTGAGCGGGATGAGGTTGATGTGGGCATCGATGCCGCCCAACAATTCCGCCAGGAGGGCGGCGGTTTCCAGCGAATCGTTGTGGCCCGCCACCAGCGTCCATTCAAAAAAGATGCGCCGTCCGGTGAGCGCGCCGTAGTTGCGGCAGGCGGCGATCAATTCCGTTAGATTCCATTTGGAACTGAGCGGGACCAAGGCCGAGCGTTCGTCCTCGGTGGCGCCATGCAAGCTGACGGCGAGGCGGTACGGGCGGGCCTCTGCGGCCATGCGCAGGATGCCCGGGATGACGCCCACGGTGCTGATGGAAATTTTGGACGGGCCGATGTTGATACCGCGCACGCTGGAGATGGCGTCGAGTGCCTGCATGACCGCATCATAGTTGTGCAATGGTTCACCCATGCCCATGAGCACGAGGTTGCGCAAGCGCTTGTCCGGTTGGGTGGCCAGCATGACCCGGCGGACATGCAGGACCTGGGCGATGATCTCGCCCGGCCGCAGGTGGCGCACAAACCCCATCTGCCCGGTGGCACAAAACACACAGCCCATCGCGCAGCCGACTTGCGTGCTGACGCAGGCGGTGTGGCGGCCATCGTAGCCCATCAGCACGGTTTCGATCGAGTGGCCGTCGCGCAGGCGCAGGAGGAACTTGCGGGTCAGCCCGTCGTCGCTGTGCGCTTCATCCGCCACTTGCGGCGCATCAAGGAAAAACGCCTTGCCCTCACCCACCGACGATTCCAGCCAGCGCTGCAGCGGCGGGAGGAAGTCAGACCTTATTGTTAGATCCAATTCACCATCATGATAGAGCGCGCGCCACAGCGCCTTGGCATGGTGTGCGGACACGCCGGCAGCCCGCAACCCGTCCTCGATCCCGGCGAATCCAAGGTCGTGCAGCGAGCGGGGCGGGGGCGGCTTGTGGATCATGGGCAGGGCGGCATGGTGGCATTCTCCAGTTCCTCATTTTCTCTTCGTGGGCCTGCTGGAGCGGTGGACGTTTTGGGAAAACTCTTCCCATATATCCTGCTCTTCAAGGCGGCCCGCCCGCGGGTCTCTAACCCCCCAACCGATTTCCGCGCGGAGCAACTCGGTTTGGGGATCGTAGGAAACCCCGCAGAAGCCGGCCAGAAATTGCATGTCGTATTTCGTCCCAAGGTAGTCCCATACGAACGGCACCGTGGCGATGGAACTGCCAAAATCGTCAGTAAGGTAATCGAACGGCACCTTGCCGCCACCACCCTGGAGATCCGGTTCCACGGGAAGAAACAGACCGGATGCATCCGGCACCTGAAGCGCGATTGTACGGCGAAACCGCGCTCAAGT
>JBAXPF010000299.1:0-5276 GCA_037132955.1 Verrucomicrobiota bacterium
GCTCGAGGACGAGCGTGCGCAACGCATTGCCATCCGGGCCGGATTCCACCGCGAGCAGGCGCGCGCGGCAACGAATCAGTTGCCCATCGTAATCCCGTGAAAACCTGCTTCGGGCGTTTTGAGTCGCGGCTTGATGCGCGGCAAAAATCTCGACCGGGGTGATTGCCACTGCTTCAGGCGCACGGCCGACGCCGATCATGCGAATCGAGGCCTCGCCCAGCATGCCCAAGCAACGATCGAGGATCACAAACCCATCGACCTCAACCCGATCCCCTGGCTTGAGCGCCAACGTCGAGGTCGTCTCCACCCGCACCGCATAGTTCCCCTCCTGCAGGTAGAGGAATTTTCCGGGAAGCGTGTAGGTCACCGTGCCTGCCACCCGCACCCGGTGCGGCCCGCGCGCCTCGGGACTAAACGGCAGGAGACAGTCCAGAGTGACCGATGGCACCGCTTCAGGCAGCGGTGCCGGCTTGACCACGCGCAGCGAGTCCGGAAGATTGGCCGTAATGCGAACCCCCGTCGTCTCGCCACGCGTGTTGAAACGGGTCGTGGCGACGCCGATCACGCGGACCTCCGCATCCACCAACGCGCCCGGAGTCACCGTGCCCAGATTGAAGATCCGCACCGTAAAGACCCCCGGATTGGCGTCAATGGACAGGATAAAATCCCCTCCCGCGCTCGGCATCACCCGCTGCACCACCCCGCCTGCCTCGACGAATTCGCCATCCTCCGCGCCGCTGAAAAAGCGCGGCGGATCCATGGGTGCGGGCACTGGCAAGGGTTTCACGCCGAGAATGCGCAGCGACTCGGGAAGTAGCGTCGGCGCATATCCACCCAGATAGACCCGCCCATCAATCTCAAGCTCACTGCCGACACGGATTTTCCCGAAAATCGCGTCATCACTGCGCCACAGCTGGCGGTTGCGCGCCAAGGCCAGGTCCACCCAGATTCCGCCGGACTCGTCCTGGATCGTCATGCTGCTGGCCCCCATCGGCCAAGTCACCACACCCCGCACTTTGACCGGCATCCCTTCGTTGGCCGCAGTCCGCGCCAACGTCCGAATCTCCGCAATGCGCGTCAAGGGGGCCGCCGCCACCGGTCGCACCCCAAGCCCCATGAGCGCCAGCAACCCGATGCCGCAACCCAAGCGGCTCGCCGAACAGAGAGCGACCGGGATGTATGCGGGAAATGGCATCATACGAACACGACTTTCAGGTACACCATTAGAGCTGTGCCGATCGAAGCAACCAAAAAAACGCAGAGCATGGCTACGGGGCAGGACAAAAAAATCACGGAGCGGCGGAATCCGTCCGCCGTGAGGATGAAATGACGATGAAAATGCCATTGTGGCTGCAAATCGGCTCCCCATACGCGTGGGCGGACGGATTGCTGCTCCTTGAGTGCCCAAGGCGGTCTCTACATGTCTAGGGTGACTTGGACAAACCGGCACGGACGTTCGGTGATCATCGAGTTTGAATGACCACTCATGCCACCGGAGCATGAAACGCAGAGTGATAAGACACACCGGATGGTTCTCATGGGGGCGGATGCTTGGGTGTTGCCTCAGTTTCCCTGAATGGTGATCACCTCTCCGTTTGGCCGTGCGTCAAACATGATTGAGTTGCGGATGGGCTGACATGACGATTGGTTGGCTCCCTGGATCATCCGGCATCGCCGCCATGTCGCAGGCACCTTGGCGATCAGGGTCAGCGGGTAATCATAGAGAACGGCATCAGCCGTGCTCGTCAGCTGGAGACGAATCTGACGGCCATCCGACTGGAGAACTTTGAGGTTCACTCCATCGCGTTCGATCGAGTATTGATGTGCCGGGATGGCGGTCGTGATCCAAAGTTGCTCGCGCATGGGCGTCAGCTTGTCGAGGAACTCCGTGAACACCGGCATATCCACAACGTGATGGTCACCGCCCACTCCGTGAAAGACGATGCATTTAACGCCACCTTTTGCAATCGCTTCATTCGGAAAGGCCATCAGTTGGTCAACGGAATTGTAGTGTCCAGGGCTGCCGGCGATGACATAGTCGGGCCTTCGGACGAGATGGTGCCTGGCGAGAATCTCGTTTTCCTGATTCTCGGTGATGTTCCAATCCTGTGGCGGCACACCTGGCAGTGCATATGAGACCAGATGCGGCGATTTGCCAGGAAACAACTTCAGGATCACGTCGTTGCACTTGCCAATCTCCTCCTCAAAATCCGCAGCATCCTTCGCGCCATGGTGCGTGAAAGTGTGGTTGCCGTATTCCATTCCCAAGGCAGGAAATTCCTGCGGCGCCGTTTTCTCCCAGAACGATTGCCGGGCTATCCACCGCTGGGTGCCTGGATTCACATAGAACGCACCTGCCAGATTGCGCTTTTTGAGAGCAGGCACGACATTGTCGATCTGAGTGGGCAGACTGTCATCAAATGCCAGAAGCAATACACCCCGCTTGTCATCCTGCCATTTCGCGACTCGGGCACCCGATAGCTCCCCGTTTTCCGCCGAGCCCGGCGCCTCGCTGGGCGCAATGCTCACGGGGGAGGCGGCGGGCTTGGTCCAGGCCCGGGGCACGGGCCGCGGGCCTGGCGCATGCCCGTCGAGTTGCGGCACGAGCCAGTCGAGGCCGTCGAGTTGATCCTGCAAGCGCAGCTCGACATCCACGCCGGCCATTTCCCCGATGAGGCAAACCGGGCCTGTCCAGCCGCTGTCCCTGATCAGGCGCATCAGCCGGAGATCTTCCTCGCCCTGACCCAGCGGCGCATCACGCAGGCTGTTATGCTTCAGATCGCCATCCCTGGTCAGTCCGTGGAGCGAGATGGCCAGCAGGTAGGGTTGGATCTTGGGAAGAAGCTCGGCGAACCGGTCAATTTCACCGTAGCCGTGATGCTGGGTATAGACCATGCCCACGTTGTTCACGCCGTCGCGCTTCAGCCGCTTGATGATTTCAAGCTGGTTCTCGGGAACGCCCATCCACCCGCCATGATTATACAGCGCCACCTGGCAGCCGAGCTTGGCGGCTTCCGCCGCGATGGGTCTCACTGCCGTGACCATGCGCCCGATGTGCTCCGCCTGCGCGGCCGGAGTGCTCTCAAACGCCTGGGCCAGACGCAAGTGCTCGCCGCCTTCCAACATGACCCACAATTGCGGATGAATGTGATTGCGTTGGATGCAGTCCAGAATGGAGCGAGCCTCGGCGTTGATTGCGCCCGGAAACCACCACGCCGTCATGGCCACGCCGTGGCCGGCCATCGCGGCCACTTCCGCGTCAAATGTGGCAATGTCATTGGACCGCCAGTCGTAGGCTAGTTTGGTGATGCCGAGTTTTGCGAGCATCTGCGCGCGTGCTTCCGGCCCGCGCTGCTTGGCATCAAACGGCACGATGCACCAGGCTGTCAGGTTGGTGTGGGCGAACAGCGGGCTATCGCCGGCGCGCAGCGGCACGGCGGCGGCCAGCAACAGGGCCGTGAGGAGAGCATTGGTGAGCATCATGTGATGAAAACGGATGGAGCTAGACATTGTGTTATCGCAGGGAAGGGAAAGTGATAACATAATTGCCTGATCCGATCCGGAAGGCTGCCACTTTCCCCTGGATCTGCGCGGAAATAACTCCCTCCGCCTTGCCCGCCGGTAGATCGTTTACCATCACCGCCGGCAGATTTCCGTAAGGCACCTGGACGAAAGCCCTGGTATTTGCCGGAATCGCCACCTCGAGGGTGAGCGTGTTGTTTACCACACGCCATGCGGACGATATCTGACCGTGAATCGTGTTGATCCGTGCCGTCACCCAATTCAAATCCTCGGGGATGTATGGCTTGATGAGTATGTTAGCGAATGCCGGGTCGGACTCGTCAACCTGTATTCCCGCTAGAGAAGTATAAAACCATGAATCGATGGCGGAAGTAAGCACGACATGGTTGAACGACCCTCCGCTCCACGACTCAAGCCCCGTTGTGTGTCCTCTGAGCATGTCTCCCCAGCTGGGGAAATCGGCCAACTGCGTGAGATCCCAGAGCACATCATGCCTCCCTGCCATTGCAATGGCATCGACTAACGACTTTGTTCCCGGGTAGCCGGTGGTGAGGTGACCCTCATGCTTCCCGTATATATCGTCCAGCAGGGTTTTCAACACCCCTGCCTCATGCCCTTCGGGGACAAGACCCAGGGAAAGGGCGTATGCCTGTGGCGCCTGAGTCCCGTTGTCGTAGCTGTTTGTCGCCGCGTTAAAGAATCTGGCGTTAAACGCCACCTTGATCTTGGCGGCGGTTTCACTGAAGTTCCTGGAGTCCTGCTTATGATCCAAAGTATCGGCGATCCTGGCCATGATGCGTGCGTCGTAATAGTAGACCGCGGTGGTGATGCAGAAAGGCAGGCCGCTTCGCCCGGCAAAGCCATCGGCCAGGGAGAGGTGGTCTCCCCATTGCGACCGCTGGAGCTGGCCTTTGGATTGAGCCCCCTGTCCGGCAGGCTCGGATAAAGGGTTGGTTCCTATTGGGCGCGGCATAATTTCGGATCTCCCCTGACTTTCCAGGTAATCCATGTATTTGACCAGCGATGCATAGTGATCCTTGAGAATCCGTTTGTCTCCATACTGCAGATATTGATACCATGGAATCACAATATAGGCGGCGCTCCAGACCAGGTCCTCTTCGACTCCGGCACGGGGCGCGATCATTCCCACCAGCCCGGACGGCAACTGCTCATCATGAAAATCGCGCATCCACTTGTCATAGATGCGCGGCATGTCGAAATTGAGCATGGCCTGCTGTGCTGAAAGCCAGCCATCGGCGCCCCAGCCGAGCCGCTCCGCCCGCTGTGGGCAGTCCGTGGGGACTCCCATTTGGAGATTGCACCGCTGGGACTGGACCGTACACAAATGGATCCGGTTGATGATGTCGTTTCCACACTCAAAGAATCCCGCGGGTTTGACCCCGTTGTGGACAAACCGCCCTTCCAGATCGCTGAGTGCCGGAATGCCCGGATATCCCGTGACCTCGACATACTGAAAACCATGGAACGTGAAGTGTGGCTCATGGGTTTCGATTCCGCCCCCCTTGAGAATGAAGTTATCCTCTGCTCTGGCAGGCCCGAGCGAGAGGCGGTTCAGGGTGCCGTCCGGCAGCAGCGCTTCGGCAAACCGCAGCTTGATGGCGGTTCCCCGCGTTCCCTGGGCCCGGATTCGCGCCCAACCCGAAAAATTGCGGCCCATATCGAAAACATAAACTCCGGGCCTGGGTTACCCGACTGTCAGCAGTTGGATGACTTCAGTTGCCCCCTCCGGCTGC
>JBAXPF010000300.1:0-5271 GCA_037132955.1 Verrucomicrobiota bacterium
GTTAGCGAGAGAACCACTAACCGGATTTATTCCCTCAGCGCGGGATCCAACCTGTGGCGTCCCGCGGAAACCGCCGAGACCGCCCGGCTCATGCGCGAGGGCTTCTCCCAACGCGACTCGGCCAACCTCGCCACCTTGCTCAAGCACCCGGACGCCCGCATCCGCCTGCGCGCCCAAATCGCCCTCTCCCGCCAACCGGATGCGCTGGCGCGCTTTGCCGCCGCCAGCCTGTCCGCCGATGCCATCGAACGGGTGCATGGAATTTGGGGCCTTGGCATTCTTGCCCGCCGCGGGTCCGGGGTGCCGCTGGCTGTTAGTGACGGCTTCGGAGCCATCCCCGACTTCAAGCTCCGCCTGCACGCCGCGCAAAAACTCGTGGGCCTCCTCCAACACGAGGACGCCGAGGTCCGCGCCCAAGCGGTGCACGCCATCGGCGACGCCCAGAACCAATTCATCCAGCCAGCCGATGCCCGAACTCCCGGCCACCCGCCCAAGGAGGACACCTTTGTGACGGCGGAGGAGTTGCCGCTAGCCGCCATGTTGTTCGACGCCTCGCCGCGCGTCCGCTACTTCGCCGCCATCTCCATCGGCAAACTCAAGGCTCTGGGCTTCTACAGCGCCCTCTGCGATTTCCTCAAGGACAACGACAATCGTGACCCCTATCTGCGCCACGCCGGTGCCTTCGCGCTCCAACACATATCGACCAACTCCATGATGCTCGCCGGCCTGGATCACCAAGCATCCCCGGCCGTGCGCCTTGGTGCCACCGTCGCCGCACGCTACCGGCATGACCCGGCTGCGGCCGCCTTCATCAATGATACCGATCCCAAAATCGCCGAAGAGGCCATCCGTGCCGTCACCGATCTGTCGCTGGATGAAGTCCGCGTCTCGCTGACTTTCTTGCTCGACGGCCTTGGGAGTCACCCGTGGCAACCGTTCACGTTGCGCCGCCTCATCCACAATGGCTTCCGCCTCGGCACCGCGCAAAATGCCGTGCGCCTCATCAAACTCGTCGGGGATCCCACCATTCCCGTCGAAATCCAAAAGGAAACCCTGCGCCTCCTCGCCCTGTGGACCGACCCCCCGCCCGTCGATCAACTCACCGGCCACTGGCGGCCTCTCGCCCGGCGCGACCCCGCCGAAATCAAGACCGCTCTAACAGCCGAACTGCCCCGCCTCCTCCAACAGGAAGGGTTCATCCGCACCGCCGCCCTCGCCCTCGGCAAACAATATCAGGTTGAGGTGCCCGCCGCCGCCGCCCCGCCCGCGCCAAAGCGTTAGATCTAGAACAACGTGTAGATGAACGGCGCGGCGCCGGTGCCCGCGAGCAGGGTGAGCAAACCTAACACGAGCAACAGTGCCAGGATCGGCAGCATCCACCATTTCCGGTTTTCCTTCAAAAACCCCCACAATTCCGCCATGAAGCCGCGGCGGTCTTGCGCGGCGGCGGCTGTTTCAAATTCGTTTTGCCGTTGGCTCATGAGGGTGATGCGGGTTTGGGTTTGGAATGTGGAAACTGCCATCACTCCCCGGGCACCCTAGCGCCCATCGGCGCCCGTCGCAACGGAAAATCCATCCTGCCTAGAATTGCCGGAAATAGCTGCGCACGTCCTGCGGCGTGTGTTTCGGTTCCCAGAAACTCTGCCGCTGCGGGGCCGGTTTGCGACCGAGCCAATCCCGCCCGCGCAGCCGGAAGAGCAGCGCCACCGGGGTGAACACCAGAAAATACAGCAGCAAGAGCAGCAGCATGGAGAGGCACCAACCGATGGGGAAGGCCACCACCATCCAGGTCACGAAAATCCAGCGCAGCAACTGTGGTCGGAGCAATCCCGGCAGTCCCACCACCACCGCGGCGGCAGCCAGCACCAGCCCTAACAGAGGACGGTGTCTGACAAAATACTCGCTGGCGCCGAGCGCCAGGAAACACCCCAGCCAGAGCGCGGCAAATTGCCGGAGCACCTTGCGGCTGGGGTCGAGCGGGATATCGGACCATTGCATGCGCGTCAGTCGGGTTGGAATTGGGCCAGATGCGTTTGGCGTGCGTCCTGGATGGCGGTGGGATTCATGTGTTCCTTGAGCAACAGGCAATCCTCCAGCACGAGCGCATCCATGTCCGTGGCCAGAAAGCACCGGTAGGCATCTTCCGGCGTGCACACGATCGGCTCGCCGCGGATGTTGAAGCTGGTGTTGACCAGCACCGGGCATCCGGTGAGTTGCTCGAAGGTTTTGAGCAAGCGATAAAACCGCCCGTGTCGCGGCTCGTCAACCGTCTGGACCCGCGCGCTGAAGTCAATGTGGGTGATGGCCGGCAATGTCGAGCGCACGATGTTGACCCGTTCGCGCAGGTCGCTGGCGGTGACCAGCGTCTCCCGGTCCGCTGGCGTCAAGGCCACCCGGTGGTTTTCTAACAATGGAGCCACCACCATCATATACGGGCTTTCCTGGTCGGCCTGCAGCCCGAAATATTCGCCGGCCCGCTCCCGCAGCACGCTGGGAGCAAACGGCCGGAAGCTTTCGCGGAATTTGATTTTGAGGTTCATGGCCGCTTGCAGGCCGGGATGACGCGCATCGCCCAGGATGCTGCGTGCGCCCAACGCCCGCGGTCCAAACTCCATGCGCCCATGGAACCAGCCGACGATCTTGCCGTGGGCGATGAGCTGTGCCACCCGTGTGAGCAGGTCCGCCTCGTTCTCTAGCAGTTCGTAAGGCGCGCCCGTTCCGGCCAGGAACCGGGTGACCGCCGCTGTCGCATGGCGCGGGCCGAGGAAACTTCCCTGCTGGCCGTCCCGCTCCACCGGCACGCGCGGCTTGTCCAACAATTGGTGCCAGACAAACAAGGCCGCGCCAAGGGCTCCCCCGGCATCGCCCGCGGCCGGTTGGATCCAGAGTTGGTCGAAGGGGCCTTCGCGGAGCAGGCGGCCGTTGGCGACGCAGTTGAGTGCCACGCCACCGGCCATGACGAGGTTGGGCATTTGGGTTTGGCGCTGCACCTCGCGGGCCATGCGCAACACGATCTCCTCCGTGGCCTGCTGGATGCTGGCCGCCAAATCCATGTGCCGCTGCTCTAACATGGCCTCCGGCTGCCGCGGGGGGCCGCCGAATAGTTGGTGGAACTTCTTGCTGGTCATGGTTAGACCCTGGCAATAGTTGAAGTAGTCGAGGTTGAGCCGGAAGCTGCCGTCGGGCCGGAGGTCGAGCAGGTGGCTGAGAATCCGTTCCAGAAAAACCGGCTGGCCGTAGGGCGCCAAGCCCATCAGTTTGTATTCGCCGCTGTTGACCTTGAATCCGCAGTAATAGGTGAACGCCGAATAGAGCAAGCCCAGCGAGTGCGGAAAGCGCAGGTGCCTGAGCATCTCCAACCGGTTGCCGTCCCCGGTGCCGAAGCTTGCCGTGCTCCATTCGCCCACGCCATCTAGTGTTAGAAAGGCCGCCCGCGCAAACGGACTCGGGAAAAACGCGCTGGCGGCGTGGCTCTCGTGGTGGTCGGTGAAAATCAATCGGGCACGCGTGGCACCCGCCAGGTGCTGGCGCAACGTGCGGCGCAGATGCAGCTTGTCCTTGAGCCACACCGGCATCGCCAGCCGGAAACTTTGGAAACCCGCCGGCGCATAGGCCAGATAGGTTTCCAGCAAACGGTCAAACTTGGTCAGTGGCTTGTCATAGAACACGACGTAATCCAGTTGCTCGGGCCGCAGCCCGCCTTCTGTTAGACAATAGGCAGCTGCCTGGGTGGGAAATCCGGCATCGTGTTTCTTGCGGCTGAAGCGTTCCTCTTGGGCGGCGGCGACAATTTTCCCGTCAACGACCAAGGCGGCGGCGCTGTCATGGTAAAACGCGGAGATGCCAAGGATGGCGGTCACGGGTGCCCGTGAGGATCGGGACAACCCATGGCACAAGTCAATGCAAAAACAACCTCTACTGCGCGTGGGATCGAGGCGACCAAGCACCTGCCTCCCGGCAAATTCCTGGTAGATTGTCCGTTATGGCATTGACATCGGGGACCAAATGGATGCCCATGGGTTTTCTTAAAAAGGGCACTGGGCCTAAGCAACCGGCACTGCCCGTGTCGTTTTATCAGAAGTCACTGCCATCCACCCTTCGGGGAATCCCTATCATGAAGATCCCGCGTCACCTCCCGCGTCTGACGATTCGCAGATACGCCCCCCCCTTGGCCATCCTGTTCTGCCTCACCACCGGCACCCCAGCCGCAGAGCCCGTCTCGCTCGACCCTTTGCGCGCCGAAATGCGGATCGAACACTATGGCGATGCCATCGCCATGGCCGACAAAATCATCGCCGCCAAAGACCCCAGGGCCGACGAAGCCCTTTTCCTCAAATCCCTGGCCCTTTTCCACGGGAAAAAATTCGCCGAGGCTGCCACTGCTGCGACGCAGCTTGCGACCGCCTTCCCGCAGTCGATCTGGCGCTACAAGGCAACTTTCCTCAGGGCTCAGGCCTTGGTCGAACAAAAGGAATTCCAGGCCGCCGCCGCCATCTATCAAAGTGAGGCCGCCCGCCTCCTCGCCGCCGAGCGCAAACAGGACTTGGTGGGCGTGATCGTCGCCTTTGCCGACAAGCTCTGTGTCACGCCGGATCCGAACACGCCGGATGCACCCAAGCCGGATTTCCCCAAAGCCTACAACCTCTACACCAAGGCGCTGGGCATGGAGATCTCCCGCGATTTGCGCGACGAGTTGTTACTCAAGAAAGCCCGCGCCATCCAACAAGCCGGCAACTTCGACCAGGCGGTGGATGATTTCCGAGCGTATCTCACTGAGTTTGATCCGGCCTGGACCGGCCCAGCTGGCTCGGGCGAGACACGCCTGGCGGAGCAACCCCCCCCCACCGCCGGCAAGCACGTGGCGGCCGCCCACTACCGGCTGGCCGAGGCACAGATTCAATCTAACCGCGCCGCCGCCGGCCGCATGGAGCTCGAGGACTTGCTGAAAAAGATCACCACGCCGGAGGCAAGCGGTCCGCTGCAAAGTGAGCTGGCCACCGCGGAAGGCAAGGAACTTGCCGCCGAAATCCGCTGGCTCATGGTGCGCTCGTATTTCACCCAGGACCCGGCCACCATGGTCGGCCGCAATTCGATTGACGCGATCCTCAACAACCCCCAACGCGTCCAACAAATCTCCCAAACCAGCCAAGTCATCGGCAACACCGGTGGCCTGCCCACCACCGACAGCGTCCTCTTCGTCCTGCGCGAGGGTGAGCTGGACCCGTCTATCAAAACCTGCCGCGAGTATCTGGCGGCGTTTCCCGAGGGCAG
>JBAXPF010000301.1:0-5218 GCA_037132955.1 Verrucomicrobiota bacterium
GGTGGTGGCAGGGATAAGGTTACTGACAAAGGCGAGCGATTCGTCCGGGGTGATGACCACGCTGGTGGGTTGGCGTCCAACCGGGATGTTGACCTTGGTGGCACCCGTGGCGAGATCGATGACCGCGAGCCGGTCAAGCCCCCAGTCAGCCGCCAGCAAGAGTTGGCGACGGGAGGCCACGGCCAGCCCGCGAGGGAAGCGACCGGTGGTGAAGCGGCGGGTGATGGAGCCTTTGGCAGGGTCAAGTTCGGCGATGCGACTGGTGCCGGATTCCGAGGCGAACAGGTGCTGACCATCTCCCGACCAAGCCAGGCCGCCTGGCGGGCCGGCGAGTTTGACGCTGCGCAGGATACTGCGCTGGGCGGGGTCGATGAGCACCACTGAGGGAGTGGTGGCATCGGTCACGGCGAGTGTTTTGCCATCAGGCGCAAAGGCGGTGGCGAGAGCCGAATGGATGTCGGCAGCGACTGCGGAGTGAAGGGAAGCCGCGAGAAAAATGGCCATGAGACTCGCGGCGCGGAGGTGGGGGGAAGGTGAAGATTTCAAGGCGCAATCGATACGACGAGACTGGTCTGGGTTCTTTCAGAGAACTGGAAGGCTTGGCATTTTTTAACGGTTCCGACCGCGATGCATCATCCCGGGGAAATATTCCGGATTTTGCCTCGGTATAATGCGCAGCTTCTCCCTGCTGCCCCTCCGCATGCCCGATCTCACTATCCGTGCCATTCACGCTTTGCGTGGCCCAAACCGCTGGACGAACCAGCCGGTGCTGGAAGTTTGGGTCGATCTCGGCAGTCTCACCGCAAGCTCCTGCCCGGATCTGCGCGACTTCCACATGCGGCTCAAATCCTGGCTGCCGGATAGGCTCGAACCCGGCGGTGAGGGCGAGCACGGCGGCTTTGCCAAGTGGCACGACAGCAGCAGCTGTCCGGCACACCTGCTGGAGAGTGTGACGCTTGAGTTGCAAGCGCAGGCCGGGCATCGCGGGAGTTTTGGCAAAACGTTGCATGCAGGCGCGGATGGACTTACCACGGTGATTGTGGGCTATCAGGACGAGACGGTGGCCGTGGCTTGTCTGCACAGCGCGCGGGCGCTGCTGCTCGCCGCCTATCGGGCGCAACCCTTCGACGTGGCAGCAGAAATCGACCACCTGCATGACGTCGTGGACGACCACGCCCTCGGCCCGAGCACCAAGGCAATCGTGGACGGGGCCAAGCGGCGCGGTATTCCATGGCGGCGCTTGCAGCAGGGCCGCAGTCTGATTCAGTTCGGCCATGGTGCCAAGCAGCGGCGCATCTGGACTGCGGAAACCGACCGGACCGGTGCGATTGCGGAATATATCGCCAAGGACAAGGATCTCACCCGCACCACACTGCGCCGGGCCGGTGTGCCGGTGCCCATCGGCCGCATCGTGGCCGATGCCGACGACGCTTGGGAAGCGGCACAAGAGATCGGCCTGCCGGTGGTGGTCAAACCGCGCGATGCGAACCATGGTCGCGGGGTGTTTCTCGAAATGAAGACGCGCGAACAAATCGCCGACGTCTTCCCGCACGCTGCGAAGTATGGCGACGGAGTCATCGTGGAACGCTACATCCCGGGCGTGGATCACCGCTTGCTCGTCATCGGCAACCGCATGGTCGCGGCGAGCCGCGGCGAACCGGCGACCATCGTCGGGGATGGCCTGCACACCGTCCACCAACTCGTCGAAACCCAATTAAACTCCGATCCGCGCCGCGGCTCACACGACACTGCGCCTTGGGCAAAAATCAACACCCTCGACTGGGATCCCACCGTGATGGCCGACCTTCAAAAGCAAGGCCACGATATCACCACCGTGCCCCGCGAAGGCGAACGGGTGCTCATCTCGCGTTTTGCCAACCCCGCCGTCGATGTCACCGATGAGGTCCATCCAAGCGTGCGCAAGCATGTCGTGATCGCCGCGCAATCCGCCGGTCTCGATATCTGTGGCGTGGATGTCGTGTGCGGCGACATCAGCCAACCGCTGGAGCAACAGGGCGGTGCCATCGTCGAAATCAACGCCAGTCCGGGTCTGCACATCCATTTGGAACCAGCCGTGGGTGAGGGCCGACCCGTGGGTGAGGCCATCATCGATCTGTTGTTTCCTGCCGGTGATGACGGGCGCATCCCGCTCATTGCCGTCACCGGCACCCGCGGCAAAACCGTCACCCTCCGCCTCCTCAGTCACCTTTTGGCCGCCTCGGAAAAATTTCTGGCGATGAGTTCCAGCGACGGTCTGCAACTCGGTCCGCGCCACTCGCCCTCGGTTTGCGGCGACCGCAGCGAAGGCGCGCGGAGCGTGTTGTTCCACCCGTGGACCGAAATCGCCCTCTGCGAGGCCAACGCGGAAAGCATCCTCAGCGAGGGCCTCGGCTTTGACCGCTGCCTGATTGGCGTGGTCCTTAATGTCGGCACCGAGACTCCCGGTCCCGCGCATATCGACACCCTCGCCCAATTGGCCAAGGTGAAACTCGCCGTGGTGCATACCATCCTGCCGCGCGGCATCGCCATCTTGAATGCCGACGATCCGCTGGTCGCTCCCATGGCACAACACTGCAAAGGCGGAGTGATCCACTTCACCCAGCAACCCGCCAATGCCATCGTCATGGCCCATCGCGCCGAAGGAGGACGCGCCGTGGTGCTGCGTGAAGGGGGCATCCACCTTGCTGAGGGCGCGGCGGAGCGTGTGCTTTGTGCTCTAACAGATCTGCCGCCGGCGCTCCGTGATCCCGCTGACTTCCACCTTGAAAACGTCCTCGCTGCGGTCGCCGCCGCCTGGGCCTATGGCCTCACCGATGCCGCCATCCACCAGCGCCTGCGCGGGTGCGCCTCGGCTAAGGCTTGCGCAGGGCATGGAGCGGGCTAGCCAAGGGTCGCCTTAGGGTCGCCTTAGGGTCGCCTTAGGGTCGCCGCTTGTGGCGCAGGCAACGTCTGCGCCCATGGACCTTACGGTTTCTTGACCACCACGAGTTCGGTGGCGGCGTGATTGTTGCGTCCGCTGCCCTGGGTCCGGAACCCGTAAACAAAGTAGGCAGTGGTGCCTGCCGGCAGCGGTTTCTGGGAGACCAGTTCGCCTTTGCCGATGTTGCACTGGATGAAATTCCATTTGCGGTCTTTCCACAAGCCGCCGGCGGTCGTGCAATAGATCCAGGCCTCCGTGAAGTCGCCGGTGAATTTCGTGGTCACAATTCCGTTGCCCGGATTGGCCACCGGGCGGGCCAATTTCGGCAACGGCGGGCCACCTTTGACGATGTTGTCGGCAAAGGTCACAATTTCCGGCGCATCCTCCCAGCCGTTGCCATGACCGTGAGCCAAAAACGGCCGCAAGCACATGCTGCTAGGTCCGCCTGCGGTTTTGGCCGATTTGGCAACAATATCAATTTGAAACACCGGATCCGCCACACCCGTCACCCACAGCATCGGCATTTTCGCGGACGCCAGATGGATCGACGGATCCCATTTGCTGCGGTAGCTGGTGAATTGTTCGGGGGTCATGTTTTTCGGCGGGAACCAGCACGCCAACCCCGGATTGTCGCTCTCATGGATGAACCCGCAGCCATAGACAGGAATGACAAAGGCAAACCGCGAGTCCACTCCCGCCACCGCGCTCACGATCGTCCCGCCCCAGGAAATTCCTGTGAGGCCGATCTTCTTGGGGTTGATCTCCGGAAATGAGAGCAACAGCGAATTGGCGCGGATCACATCCGCCACCGCGTGATAGAACCATTGTTCCTTGTCGGGCAGGGCACGGTCGCCGAACCAATCGATGCGCGAGGGTCCGGCATTCGGATGAGCGGCGTTAAGCGGCGGATTGCCTTCCACCCCTTGGGCATTGCCACCCGGTAAATGCCCCTCCAAATCCATCGCGATGGCCGCATAGCCGTGACCGTTCCAAAACTTGACCCAGTTGGGATAGGCGGTGCCGCCACCGCCATGAGCACACACCACTGCGGGCCAACCACCCGCCGGCGCAGTCCCTTGCGGCGCCGCGTAATAGGCAAACACCCACGTCGGCTTGCCCTTGTAATCCGCCCCCTCATAGAAAAACGCACGCAGCCCGTTGGCGGGCCGCTCGGTGGTGGCGTGAATTGGCGGCGCCTTGGCGAGCGCGGGCCCATTCCACACCGCCTGCGACGCCGGACTGGCCAACGCCGGCAACCCGGATACGGCTAACAACACCGCGCCTCTCACGGTCGCAACCGTCAGGTATGAAAAAAACCGACTTGTCAAACATGCAACTGCGGCGGAGGTCAATGGAGGGTTCATCGTGATCGGCCCTTACGAACATGCCGCAGCGCTTCTTTCACGAAGGTTCAGGCGTGACGGCGCGGGCCTCTTCACCCAACCTGTGGGCACCCCTCACCTCCAGACCATGCCTAACTTCGACGCCTTTGAACGCAAAATGACCGCCGCCGGCATGGGAGACGCTCCGCTCCGGGCCTTCCGCCACAATTACGAGGCGCTGCTGCGCAATGAATCCGGCATGATCCCGGAGACCTCCCTCGCTCCAGTGGCAGCTCTAACATCCAGCGCGGATCTGGCCAGCACCGCCGCTGATACATGTTTGTTAGACCGGGCGGTGGTCATCAAGCTCAATGGCGGGCTTGGCACCAGCATGGGCCTGCAAGGCCCGAAATGCCTGCTGCCCATCCGCGACGGCGTGAATTTCCTCGACCTCATGGTCCGTCAAATTCTGGACCTGCGCCAACGCAGCGGCTCCAATGTGCGCTTGTTGCTGATGAATAGCTTCAGCACCAGCCGCGAAACTCTGCAACATCTCGCGCGCTACGCCGGTGGCACCGACATCCTGTCCTCCGCCATCCATCCTTCTGCCGCCTGCCTCGCCGACCCCACGGAAGTGGAGTTAATGCAAAATCAAATCCCCAAGATTGACGCCGTGACCTTGGCACCTGTGACATGGCCCGCCGCTCCCGATCTGGAATGGTGCCCGCCCGGCCACGGCGATTTGTTTCCAGCGCTGGCCGGCAGCGGGTGGTTGGATCGCTTGTTAGCCGAGGGCGTGCGCTACGCCTTTGTCTCCAATGGCGACAATCTCGGGGCCACCCTCGATCCCTCCTTGCTCAACCACTTTGCCGCTTCCGGGGCCCCGTTTCTCATGGAAGTGACCCGCCGCACCGCCGCCGATCGCAAGGGCGGCCATCTTGCCAGGCGCAAGAGCGATGGCAGACTCCTGTTGCGG
>JBAXPF010000302.1:0-5211 GCA_037132955.1 Verrucomicrobiota bacterium
AGACCCCAAAGCCGCCCTCGCCCTCTACGAACGTGGCAAGGACGCCGGTCAGGTCGATTGCATCCTGCGTGCCGCCGATGCCTATATCGACGGCAAGGGCACCGATAAGGATCCCAGCCGTGGCTTGAGCCTGCTTGAAAACGCCGCCAAAGCCGGCAGTGCCGTGGCTCATTACCGCCTCGCCGTCAAAGGACTGTCGGCCGAGAAACCGGACATGCTGCTTGGCTATGGCCACCTGCTGGCCGCCGCCACCGGCGGACTCCCCGAAGCACAAAACGAGCTTGGCTTGCTCTATCTCTCGGGCAAACTCGCCACGGCAGACGCCCCGGCCGGTATCGCATGGCTCACGCGTGCCGCCCAAGGTGGCCTGGCTCTGGCCCAAAACAACCTTGGCGCCCTCTTCGAGCAAGGCGCTGGCGTCCCGCAAAACCTCAGCAACGCTGGCCAACTCTACGCGCTCGCCGCCAATCAAGGACATGCCGCAGCCACCCTTGCCCTCGCCCGGCTCTACTCGAAGGGCGTTGGCACCGCCGCAGACCTCCCCAAATCCTGGGCACTGGCCACCCTCGCCAGCGAACGCGGCGAAGAAAGCGCGAAGAAATTTGCCAGCGACTTGTTTGACAAGCTCGACGAGAAACAACGCGGTGAAGGCACCAAAGCCCTCGAAGCCCTCAAGACCGGCAAACCGACCGAGACCAGCAAGCCAGCGGATGCCGGCACCGACAAGCCGGTGCTGCCCAAACCGACACTGCCGAAACCGACCGATGTCAAGCCCGCCACCCCGGCGAAACCTAAAAGCAAATAGGGCAAGGCGCAGCGCGGCGGGCGGCCTTGTGCACTCGCCCGCTGGATTGCCCTTGCCAATCCACAAATCCTACTCCTCTTCCCTCCCTTGGATGCCTTTGGCCTTCGGGGAGGGATTTTTGTTAGCCAGCATCATCTCAGGCCACCGCGGGCCGGCACCCCCATCCCCTGACCCGCAAAGGCGGCTTTCCGCAAGCGCCCGCCAAAACCGTCACCTGCCGGGGCGCGGTCCCTCACAAAGCCGCGATTTTTTTGCGTGCCATTGCACGCCAGTCTGATTGACTTTGCGCAACGCAAAATGCCGGAGAAACCTGCTGAAGAAACCTTGTTGTTGGTGGATCCCGATCTCGATTTCCTGGATTGGGCCACCAAGCATTTGGCCGCGGATGGCCTCAGAATCCTCCGCTGCGATAACGCGGAGAACGCCCTCAAGGTCATCACCAAGACCCCGGTCAATTTGGTCGTGGCCGCGTTTGATCTGCAACCTTTCGATGGCATGGATCTCTTGACCAAGATCCGCCTGCAAAGCCCGCAGACCATGGTCATTCTCACCGCTGGCTTTCCCACCACCAGCCAAATCATCGAAGCGACCCAACACGGCGCTCACGATGTGTTGCGCAAGGAATCGCTGTCGTTTGAGCTGCGCCACATCGTGGAAGCCGCCTTGCAAACCCAGGAAAACCGCCGCAGCGCCGGCAGCCTGAAACCCGAGTTGCCCAGCCACGACGGCCGGGTCAAAATCATTGGCACGTCCCGCGCCCTACAGGACGTGTTCAAACTGGTGGGGCGCGTGGCCCGCACCGATGCGCCGGTGCTTATCGTGGGCGAAAGCGGCACCGGCAAGGAACTCATCGCCAAGGCCATCCATGAGTATAGCCCGCGGCGCAAACGCGAAATCATCACGCTCAACTGCGGGGCCATCCCCGAAAACCTCCTCGAAAGCGAACTCTTCGGCCACGAAAAAGGCTCCTTTACCGGGGCCATCGCGCGGCGGGCGGGACGCTTTGAACAAGCCGACGGCGGCACGCTTTTTCTGGACGAGATCGGCGACATGCCCCTCTCCATCCAGGTCAAACTGCTCCGCGTCCTTCAAGACGGAAGCTTTTCCCGCGTGGGCTCCAATGAGACCTTGCATGCCGACGTCCGCCTCATCGCCGCCACTCACAAACAGCTCACCGAAGAGGTGGCCAGCGGACGTTTCCGCGAAGACCTCTACTACCGCCTCAACGTGGTGGAATTGCGCATCCCCACCCTGCGCGAACGCAAGGAGGACATTCCGTTGCTGGCCGAGTATTTCCTCCAGCGCATCACCAAAAAAAACGGCATGGCCCAAATCCGGATTTCCGCCGAGGCCATCGCCGCCCTCCAAACCCATCATTGGCCCGGCAATGTCCGCGAACTGGAAAACACCATTGCCCGCGCCTGCGCCCTGGCTTCCTCCACCATTCTTCTGCCGGCGGATATCCCCTTGGCCTTGGCACCCGGCAAATTCCAACCGGGCCTCACCGCCAATCTTGATCGTTTCATCAACTCCGCTCCCAGCGGCGTTGATGTCATCACCTGGCTCTCCAGCGCCATTGCCGGACGAGCCATCGAACGTGCCAATGGCGATCTGAAAGCCGCTGCCATCGCCCTCGGTATCCCGACCGCCGATGTGAAAAAATTTCTTTCAGCCTCTCCCTGACCTGCGCCATCTTATCCCACCAACCGCTCATCGCCCGTACCGCGCCGCTTCCTCATTGGATCCGCTCATCACCTTGCCTCTCCCGCAGCTTCGCCAGATGCGCCCGTATCTCCTCATCTTGCTCTTGACCCTGCCGCCAGCCACTCACGCGGCAGAGGTTTCCGTCGCTTTCCAACAGGGCGAGGTGGCACTCAGCTCTGGATTGTGGGAAATTGCGGCCCGCCGCTTTGAAACGCTCCTTCAGGATCCCTCCTTGGAAATCGCCAAAAAATCCCAGGTCGCCGTCTGCCTTGCCGAAGCGTGGATTCGCAGCGGCAATACCGCTGAAGCCCTCAACCTTCTCCGCCAGTCAGTGGCGGCCAAAGACCCGGCCGCCAATTTCTGGAAAGCCCAGGCGCTTGCCGCCAGCGGGCACTTGGCTGAGGCCATAACCACCTTTGACCAAGCCCTTGAAAACCCGCAGACGCCCTATCGCAAGGAAGCCCTCCTCTCACGCGCCAACCTCCAACTTGCCCTCAACCAAAGCGCCGCCGCGCTCCTCACTCTCAAAACTCTCGCCAGCGATTCCGATCCCGCCACGGCAGCCCAAGCCCGCCTCCGCCAAACTGAAATTCTCCTCGATTTGGGCGACCCTCAACATGCCAGGGCTTCGATGCCAATGCCGGAGACCATCGCCCCTGCCGGTCGCTCCCACGCCGCCTTTCTCGAAGCCCGGTTGCTCCTTGCCGAGGGCAAGCCGGAAGCCGCCGTTGAGGCCTTCGCCGAGTTACTTGATCACCCGGAAGGTCAAGCGCTCACCCGCCATCATGCGGCAGCCATCGGCCTCGCCGATGCCCTTGCCGCCCAAGGCTCCCCCGCATCCGCCTCCAAGTCCCTGCTGTCCTTTATCCAGGCCCATCCCGCCTCGCCATTGTTAGACGCGATGTTCAAGCGCCTGCTGCAATGGCTTCCTGCGGCACCCACTCCAACCGATCCGATGCTCGAACAACTCGCCCAGTGGATCCCCCCGCTGCCACCCCCTGCGGCCAGCGTGATCAATACCAGGGGCACCAGCGTTATTGCGGCTTGGCCGGCCATCACCGAACTCTCCGATCTCGCCGCCTTTGCTCTCTATACCCGCGCTATCGGACTGCACCGCCTCAAATCCCCGGAGGCCAAAGTGGAAGCCAACCACCTCATGACACGCCTGCGGCTTGAAAACCCAAACCATTTTCTCGCCTCCCGCGCTTTACTTCAAACCGGCCGCTGGCTCCTCGAGCAAGGCCACACCAAACAAGCCATCGCCGTGCTCGCCGCCGTCCGGGAAACCGCCAATGCCCCGGCTCTGGGTGGCGAAGCTGCTTTCCTGTCCGCACAAGCCGCCTTCGCCGATGGCGATGGCAAACAAGCCGTCCGCTTGTTTGATGCCGCCACCAAGTCCCTCGCCGCTGAGGCGGCCGACGCCGCCCGCCTCAACGCCGCCATCGTCCGCCTCCACCAAGGAGAAAGCCTCCCCATCGCCACTCATGAAAGCCCAGCGATGAGTCCCGGCACCCTCGCAGATCTCGAACTCGAGCAAGCTCTTGCCACCACCCCACCCGCAGTCGCCAAAACCGCCCTCGAGACGTTTCTCACCCGCCATCCGGAGCACACACGCTGCGCCGAGGCCCGCCTCGCCGCAGTCGAAGCCGCCCTTTCCACTAACCCGCCGGACCTCTTTATGGCCCGCGCCCAACTCGATGCCCTGGGTGCTTCCCAAGCCTCCATCGATGCTCCATCCCCCGCACGCATTGCCCTCGCCCGTCTCCGTTCCAGTGACTTATCCGACGATCCCAAAGCCACCATTGCTGCCGCCAGGGCCTTCCTAGAATCCTTCCCCAACGAACCCACCGCTGCCGATGCCGCCCTTGTCCTCGGTCGCAACCTCTTCCAATCCGGTGACTACAACCCGGCTCGCATGACCCTTGAAAAATGCGCCGCCATCGATACCACGCCCACCCGCGCCCAAGCGGCATGGCTGCTGGCCGCACGATCCGCCGCCCTCGTCCCCTCCCCTCAATCCCGCGAAGAAGCCCTCATCCTCTTCGAGCGTGCCATCACCACCAAGGGACCACTCGCCCCCATCGCCCGCCTGGAAAAGGCCAGACTCATGATCGATCTCAGCCATCTTGCCGATGCCGTCACCTTTCTGCGTAAATGGCACAGCACCCTCGCCAAAGATGATCCGCTCCGCCTGCCTGCCGGGTTCCTGTTAGGTGAATCCCTCACCGCACAAGCGGACAAAAAACCCGAACTGTTGCCCGAAGTCCTCGATCTCTATCAAAAACTATTGACCCATCCGAAGATGGACCCTGCAACCCGTCACCGCCTCCAATACCTCCGCGGTCAGACGCTTGAACAGCTCCCCAACCCCAAGGACCCATCCACCAAACGCGTGGCCGAAGCCCTTGAAGCCTACTATTCCGTCTTGGAAGCTGCCGCCAAAGAACCGCCAGCCGAATGGGAATGGTTTGAACGTTGCGGCTTCCGCGCCCTTGAAATCTACGAGGCCGCCCACCGCTGGCAACCGGCCATTGCCATCGCCAAGAAAATCGCCGCCTTCAAAGGACCCCGCGCCGATGAAGCCGCCGCCCTCGCCCGCGCCCTCCAACTCAAACACATGGTCTGGGAAGACTAACAGAAAACGCTGAAACGCTGAAACGCTGAAACGCTGAAACGCTGAAACGCTGAAACGCTGAAACGCT
>JBAXPF010000303.1:0-5208 GCA_037132955.1 Verrucomicrobiota bacterium
CGTGCCCAAAATACTTCTTTGCGACGAGCATCAGTGGCCACCGCGTAATCCGTTACCCCATGCCCAACCGCATCGACACCACCTTCGGCCGTCTCCGCGCAGCCAGGCAAAAAGCTTTCGTCGCCTATGTCGCCGCGGGCGATCCGGATTTTGCGGGCTCGCTTGAGGTGATCCGGGCGCTTGCCGATTGCGGGGCTGACATCATCGAACTGGGTCTGCCGTTTTCCGATCCGCTGGCCGATGGCATCGTCAATCAACTCGCGGCGGAACGCGCGCTGCTTGCAGGCATGACCACCGCGCGCTCGCTTGAGCTGATTCGTGAGTTCCGCACAACCCACCAGACACCGATTGTTCTTTTCACCTATCTGAATCCGATCTTCACCTACGGCTTTGAAGCCTTCCACCGCGATGCCGCCGCCGCCGGTGCCGATGGGATCCTGTTGCTCGACCTGCCGCCCGATGAGGCCGCCCTCAACCCGGAACTGGCCGTGGGTGCCGGTCTCAAACACATCCGCCTCATCGCCCCCAGCACGCCTGCCGCCCGCGTCAAACTCCTGGCGCAATCCGCCGAGGGCTTCATCTACGCACTCTCCCGCAGCGGCGTCACCGGCGCGCATGACGCGCCGTCCGCCAACATCGCCGCCTTGGTCGCCTCAATCAAATCCCACACCGATGTTCCTGTGTGTGTGGGCTTCGGCATCACCACGCCGGAGCAGGCGGCCATGGTCGCCGCCGTGGCTGATGGCGTCATCGTCGGCTCCGCCATCGTCAAGCAAATCCAGCTCGACCCGCTCCACGCCGCGGACGCCGTTCGCAATCTAACCATTCCGTTGCTCGCCGCCACCAAGGCGCACCAAATTTGAGGATTGACGGTGTTGCATCGCGCTTGGTTGTAATGTTTCCCGAAATTGAGGGGACTGATCGCGTGCTTGGTGCGGGCCTTGGGATTGCGGCACCCTCAGGGCCGGGACATTTCCCGGATCACCCTGCGGCCGAGAAAGAGCAACGGCACCATGCACAGCAGCCCGCGCCAACCCAGGGCGATAAAGCCGCTGTGGTCGGCCGCCGGACACCACCGCGCAAGTGCCGCCAAGATCAGGGCGAAGACCACCAAGGGCAGCAGCGTGCCTTGCAGGTGATATGCCAAATACGTCCGTAATGGCAGCGCCAACTTGTTGATGGTCAACGGGAGCACCCACAACCAGCCCACCAGAATTGTCGGAATCATCGTCCCGATGGCCACCCCGAGCACGCCAACCTGATAGGCCAGAATGATGCTCAGCACCACGTTGGCAGCGGCTTCCGTGAGCGCAATGGACAGCAGGCGCTTTTCCTCGCCGCACATCATGAGCACCCGCTTGGCACAACCATTGGTAATCTGCGAACTATACACCGCCAACAACAGCGCCTGGCCGATCCACCAGGTATTGCGCGGCACGCTGGTCATGCCCGTGAGCAAACCGATCAACGGTTCCAAATACACGGCGGAGAGCAGATAGCACGGCGTAACCACCAGAAACATCAGCCGCGAACTGCGAATCAGCAGGGTCCGCAGCCCGGAATCGTCCCCCCGGGCATACATCTCCGCCGCCGCCGGCGAGAGCACCTGCTGGAGTTGGACGCTGAGCAAGCCGAGCATCTCGCCCATTTTGTAACCCGCTTGATAGATTGCCACCAAGGCCACGCCGAGAGTCAGCGAAATGACCAATTGATCGCTCTTGGCCATCAGCATGTTGCTGAAGGTGATCAAATACGCGGCGATCGAAAAGCCCATTTGCAGCCGCACCGCACGCCACTCGAACCATTTGGGGGATAACGAAATGCTGGGCAGGCGTCGGATCGCCATGACGGCGGCAATGATGTTAGGTGTGATGCTGGACACCACACTCACGCACATCAGCAGCCACAGGCTCCAATGCGCCATGAGCCCCCAATACAGCACGCCAAAGTTGCACACCGTGGTGAGAGTGCCGACCCAATTGGCGAGATCAATGCGCTGCAGGCCCCGCAGGATTTCGGGAAACACACCCAGAGGAAACATGACCGCCAGGCCGATGAAAAACACGGTGTAGGCGCGTCCGAACTCCACGCGATCGGCCGCCAATACCCCCATCCGGGACATGAACGGATCACGGATGCACAGAAACACCACCAGCAGTATCGCCGCCATGCCGATGAACGTCCACAAAATCGTCGCTAACAGCTTGCTCAGGCCGGCGATGTCACCGGTCGCGCTTTTTTCCGCGACGGCTTTTTGGGCGGTGAAGCCAAAGCCGAAATCCAACAGGATGCCATAGCCAAACAACGACCACAACAAGGACCAGAAGCCGAACTCGGCATGGGAAAATTGCTGGAACATGGTGCGGAATAAAACCAGCCCGAGCACCAGCCGGGTGACCACCCACACATATCCACTTGCGGTGGTGCTCCAAAACCTGCGTTGCCATTCAGCCATGTGGATTGATTTTCTAACTATGAGTTATGGTATCGAGCGTTTCCCGATAGATGCGAGCGGCCGCAGCCGCGTGGGCTGACCAAGTGAAACCCGCCGCCCATTCCATGCCGAGCGTTTCGCGGTGCCGGCGTTCGCTCGCGTCCATGCGGGTGAGGCGCTTCATGGCCGCGGTGATGGACGACTCGTCGAGACCATCGAAAAGAATGCCGGCGGGGCCGGCGACTTCGGGCAGGCTGGTGGCATCGGCGCAAGCAATGCGCGTGCCGCAGGCCATCGCCTCTAACAAAGGCAAGCCGAACCCCTCCATCAGCGAGGGAAACACCAGGGCTTCCGCAGCGGCATACCACAACGGCAACTCGGCATTGTCGACAAAGCCCTCCAACCGGATGCGCTCACGGCAGGGACTGGCGGCGACGGCTTGGGTGATGACATCCGAGCCGTGCCACGGGGCGCCGGGCAAGATCAATTGGCCGGAGAACGCGCCGGATTGAGCCAAGGCCTCGAACGCGCGGATCAGGCGCAGATGGTTTTTTGCGGGATGTTCCAGTCTGGCCACATACAGGAAAAACGCTTGCTGCAAGTGTTTGCGCTGGCGGAACTCTGCGATGGCCGGCGCGTCCGGCGGAACAAACATCTGGTGGTCGATGCCATTGGGCACAACCGTGACCCTTGCCGCGGGCACCCGCATGAACCGCACCACGTCCTTGGCCGTGGTGTCGCTCACCGCGATGACGTGCCGGACGCGCCGCGCCAGCATGGGCACCAGCACCCGTCCGAAAAACCCGCGGGCCGCGTCATATTTATCGCGCAGGATGAATGGCGCGCAATCGTGGATGGTCGCCACTTGCGGCACCCCACAATGCCACAGCATGCGCCGGTAGCTCGGAATGTGCACGAGCTCAATCTGATAGGGCTGGACCACCCGGTTGAGGCGCAGTTGGTGCCAGCAGAGGTTGGCCGCGCCGCCAGCCATTGCCGCCGGAATGGAAATCCAACGGGCGTCGCCCACCCAGGGAAACAAGGCGCGGTCGGCATCCAGGCCGGCGACGTGCAGGTCCACCGCGGATTGCTCGCGGACCAGGGCCTCGCTCAAGGCGATGACATAGCGGCCGACGCCAGAGCGCCCCCCCTGAATCATGCCAGCGGAGAGCAACACTTTCAAAGCGGGAAGTTTCCTTTCCATTCCGGCAGGATCTTGTCCAAATGCAGCAGGCGGATGATTTCGCGCAGGGTCGGATTGGCACCTGCGAGAAACAGTTGGCCGCCCGTGGCAGTCAGGGTTCTCCAGGTCCGGATCAAGCCGCCCACCGCCCGGCTGTCGAGGAACGTCACTTCTCTCAAATCCACCACCAGCGTGTGCAGCGGCGGCGGACTGTTGGCAATGGCAGCCTGCAGAATCGCCATCATTTCATCATGATAGAGCGCGTCGAGGGGGCGGTTGAACGCGACCCAAGCCACGCCGTCAGCCGCCTGCTTGTGCATGCCGCCGCCGGCATGGTGTTGGCGCAGCCAGGCGCTCACTTCGGCCTCCGTGGCCAGCGTCGGGAACAGGGAATCCATGCGCACCGCCCGGACCGCCATGGTGAAGGCGGTCGCAGGACGGACTACCACCAACGGCTGTTTCGCTCCGCGGCAAAGCCGGATCAACAAGGCCAACTGGCCGAGCCCGGCGCTATCCATGAAAGTCACGCCGCTGGCGTCCAGCACGATGGGGGTCGCGATGGTCTCCGGCAAGGGGGCGTCGGTCAGGCCGCGTTTGTGCAAATCGCCGCGCCATGCGATGCGCAGCAGCGGCAGTTCCTGCGGCGGGTCCTGCGGCAGAGCCGGCGACGGCCGTTGTTGGACGCTGCCGCCCAGGATTCTGCGGCGCCGTTGCGAGAGTGTCTGTTGCCATGCGGCGTGGACCAGAAAGGCCAGATCCTTGCCGTAGCGTGAGACCAGGCGCGACGGGCTGCCAGACATGCGCCAGAACCACTCCATGCCGGTTTTCTGCATCCAGCGCGGGGCGCGTCTCTGCTTGCCGGTGATGAAGTCCAAGCTGGCCCCTACGCCGATGCTGAGCGGGATGCCGGATTCGCGGTGATGTGCCCAGATCCAGCGTTCCTGCTTGGGACAACCCAGGCACACCAGCAACAAGCGCGCACCGCTGGCCCGCATCTTCGCGCACAGCGCCTCGTTGTCCCATTCAATGACCGCGCCGTGCGGCGGTGAATCGAGACCCGCCACCTTGAGCCCGGGATAGCGCGTCTCGACGATGGCCTTGGCTTCTATCAATGTCGCCAGATCGCTGCCGAAAAAGTAGACCGCGTGCCCCTGTGCCGCGCAAATGGCCAACAGCTGGGGCACCATGTCCGAGCCGGTCACCCGCTCGCGCAGCGGATAACCGAACCACCGCGACAGCCACACCAGCGGCATCCCATCGCAGACCACACGGTCGGCAAAAAACACGATTTTGCGCAAGTCCGGGTCTTGGTAGGCCTGGGTGGTGAAATCGACGTTGGCTGTGACTAGAAACCGTGGGTGGTCGTCCTGCATCGCCGTGGTGCAATAGCCGAGGGTTTCCGCGAGGGTGAGATCATGAAACGGCAGACCTAACAGGACTGTCAGCGGCGGTTCTGGCGGCAGCGTGCTCATTGGTGGAAATCTATCAGATCAGGCGTAAGCGGCCCACCACTTGGCATACACGGGTTGCCAGGTTTGGGGGCGCGATGGATCCCCGGTGGGTGGTGGCAGATAACACCCGGCTCGGGCCA
>JBAXPF010000304.1:0-5204 GCA_037132955.1 Verrucomicrobiota bacterium
CAGAACCTGGCTGGCAAGGCCCGCCTGACGGTCATCGGCCCGGCGGGCACCAACGTGAAGCTCCAGTACGCTGAGATGTTGCGCAAGGACGGTACCCTCGACGCCGACAACATCAAGGCGTTTTGCAAATCCGCCGAGTTCCAGACCGAACGCTACCTGCTCAAGGGCGCCGGCACGGAATCCTGGCAATCCCGCTTCATGTATCATGGATTCCAATATGTGCAGGTCACCGGCTTTCCCGGAGAGCCCAAACTCGAAAACCTGCAAGCACTCGTGATGCATACCGACGTCGATAGCGTCGGCTCGTTCGAGTGCTCCAATCAACTTCTCAACAAGATCCAACAATGCACCCGCTGGTCCTATCTCAACAACCTTTACGGGCACCCCACCGACTGCCCGCAGCGCGAAAAAAACGGTTGGACAGGCGACGCCCATCTGGCCGCGGAAACAGGACTCTATAACTTCGATGCGGCGGCGGCCTACACCCAATGGATGAGGGACTTCAAGGATGAGCAACGCGACAGCGGCGAATTGCCCGGCATCGTCCCCACCGGCGGTTGGGGCTACGCCTGGGGCAACGGCCCGGCTTGGGATTCCGCCTATGTCCTCATCCCGTGGTATCTCTATCAATACCGCGGCGACGTGCGGATCCTCGCCGAACATTATGACAACCTGAAACGTTACGTCGATTACCTGGGCCGCAAAGCCAAAAATGGCGTCGTCGGCATCGGCCTCGGCGATTGGTGCCCGGCCAAAACCACCACGCCCGAACAGGTGACCTCCACCGCTTACTACTATTTCGACGCCCTCATTGTCTCGAAAATCGCCGTCATCCTCGGTAAACTTGATGACGCGCTGACTTACGCCAAGCTGGCGGAAGACATCAAGGAGGTATTCAACCGCGAGTTCGTCGACAAACAGACGAAGCAGGTTGCCGGCGGCACCCAGACCGCGTTGGCTTGCGCTCTCTATCAGGGATTGGCGCAGCGCGCCGATGTCGACGCCATCGTCAACAACCTCGTCGCCAATGTCGAACACCACGGCAACCACCTCGATTGCGGCATCCTCGGCACCAAGTATCTGCTCCACGCTCTAACCGACAACGGCCGGGCCGATGTGGCTTACAAGATCACCTCGCAGACCACCGCTCCAAGCTGGGGGGCCTGGATCAACCAGGGGGCCACCACGTTGTGGGAGCAATGGGCCGGTGGCGGCAGTCACAACCATGTGATGTTTGGCGATGTTTCGGCTTGGTTCTATCAAACTCTGGCCGGCATCCGCCCCGACCCGTCCGCGCCGGGCTTCAAAAGAATCATCATCAAACCCTCGATCGTCGGTGACTTGAAATGGGTCAAGGGGAGCTATAACTCAGGGTACGGCTTGATCGCCAGTTCCTGGAAAATCGATGGCAACAAGTTGACTCTCACGGTGACGATACCGCCTAACACGAGCGCCGCGGTGTGGGTGCCGGCCAAGGATGTCTCAAGTGTTAGGGAAGACGGTTTGGCGGACACCAAGTCCAGCGGCGTGGCAAGTTCCGCCAAGATGCAGGGCAATTGTGCGGTGATGGAAATCGGCTCCGGCACTTATGTGTTCACTTCGCTGCTGAAATGATCTCATACTCATGAAACTCCTTGCTCTCGCAATTCTCGCCATCGGCATTACCCGCCCGGCGCCCGCCGCCGAGCCTGCCAAATTGTCTGCGTTCGAGCCGGGTGCCGTATGGCTTGACAACAACGGCATGCACATCAACGCCCACGGTGGCGGCATCCTGTTTCACAACGGCGTGTACTATTGGTACGGCGAACACAAGATCGAGGGCGATGCCGGCAATGTGGCGCACGTCGGTGTGCATTGCTATGCATCCCGCGACCTGTACAACTGGAAGGACGCCGGGATCGCCCTGCCCGTGTCCCGGGATCCGGCCAGCGACATCACTGACGGCAGCATTATCGAACGCCCTAAAGTCATCTACAACGAGCAAACCAAAAAATTCGTCATGTGGTTTCATCTGGAGTTGAAGGGCCAGGGATACAACGCCGCACGCAGCGGGGTGGCCGTTGCCGACCAGGCGCTGGGGCCGTTCACCTATCTCAAGAGCTTCCGGCCGGACGATTCCATGGCGCGGGATCAGACGTTGTTTGTGGACGATGATGGCAAGGCCTATCAACTCTACGCCTCGGAAGGCAACGCGACACTCCATATCGGTTTGCTGACTGACGATTACCTCGCGCCCGCCGGCAAGTTCATCCGCGTCTTCGAAAAACGCGAAATGGAAGCCCCGGCCATCTGCAAGCGCGCCGGCAAGTATTATTTCATCGCATCGGGTTGCAGCGGTTGGGACCCTAACGACGCCCGCGCGGCCGTCGCCCCGTCGATCTGGGGACCATGGAAGGAAATTGGCAACCCCTGCGTGGGCACCAACCCGGGCAACCGGATGGGGCCGAATCGCACCTTCGGCGGCCAAAGCACGTATATCCTGCAGGTCCAGGGGAAAAAGGATGCCTATATCTGCATGCTCGATTTGTGGCGTCCGAAGAATGCGATCGATGGCCGCTACCTCTGGCTGCCCATCAAGTTCACAGGCGAGGGCTTTAAGATCGAATGGGCCAATCAATGGGATATGGGTGTCTTTGACCACGGATTGTAGCTACTGTATGTGCGTCGGTGTGGAAAGGCCGCACAGACACGCCTCGTAACGGCGCTCCATGAGCGTCGGTGTGATAGAGATGCATGACCCGCTACGGCACCAGCGCAGTCGACATCAAATGCGTGGAGAGCAGGACGCATTCCACCTTGGCGCCTGGATACACCCGCGCCATCACCTCGCGATACGCCTGCATCTGGCCGCAATAGCGCTCGCTTAATTCAGCCATGTTGCCAAGCGCGTCGGTCTTGAAATCAATCACCTCCACCCGTGTCACCGCCCCGCCCGCATCACGGTGGACATGCAGACGGTCGATCACCCCGCTGAGCCACTGGCCATCGACAACCGCATCGATCGGTTGCTCCCGCAACAACTCCACCTGGCGTCCGCCCCGCTCAAAGATGGCACGCAGGGCGGCACAATCCAACAACCCGGCCACCGCCCTGCCCGCTTCATCTTGTGCCAGAACCGGTGCCGCCTCATCCACCCAGCCCACCCGCTGCAATGCGGCATGAACCTCGCTGCCAAACCGCATCCCCCTCGCCGCGCGTTTCAGCGTCATCCCCCCACCCTGCTTCTTCATCCCGCTGGGCGTGACCCGTTCCCGCCGCGCCACCCTGGCACCCAGGGCGGGATTTCCAGCGAACTCCGCCTTTTGTTCTGTTAGTGGAACACCCTCTATCCAATCCGCCGCGCCTTTCTGATAAACCACGCCAGGTTCACCACTGGATGTGATCGCCTGCTCCAGCCAGTTCGACAGCGAGGCTTTGGCGTCGTCCCGCGCTGTGGCGGGTTGTTCTAACAGAATATACAACCCGCGCTTGGCCCGCGTGAGTGCCACATACAAGGTGCAGAATGCCTCGTAACGTTGGTTTGCCGCCCAGCGGGCCTCAGCCTCGCGCATGGCCGGCAGGATGTCCCGCGCCCACTTCGGCGGCGGCTGGCTGATCCAGCCGTCACCCTCCGCCACGGTGAACCGCTGCGCCTGCGGAATGCCGTCACCGGGCACATCCGGCACCACCACCACATCGAAACCAAGACCCTTGGCTTTGTGGATCGTCATCACTTGCACCGCGGCCACCCCCGGGCTTTGTGAAACCTCCAACCGTTCCACCCGGTCTGCTGCCTCGCGCACGGTGGCCCCGCCTTGTGCGTCCAACTCCGCAAGGGCTGCGATCAGGTCACCCGCCCGCCGCCGCCCGAAGTCCGACCACCCGCCCCAACAGGGCTCCACCACTTCCTCGATCATCGCGGCAAATCCCACCGTGGCGGCCCGCTCTGACAAACCTTCCCAAATCCCGTCCCACGCCTCGCCCCAACGCCCGCGCAATATTTCCATGAGCGGCGACATGGCCACCACTTCCCGCGCGAAGACATCCACCGGGTCAGCCAGCCATTTGAGCAAATGCCCGAGCGCGAGGCCCACCGGATTGTCTTTCGCCGGTTCCCGCCTGCCCTCTTCAATCACATCGAACCCCGCCGCCCGCAGGTGATCAGCCACCTCCCGCACTTTGTCGTTATTGCGCACCAGCACCCCGCAGGACACCGCCCGCCGACCGATCTCCAGCTCACCTAACAGACTTGCCAGACGCGCCAGCCGCTCCGGCCATTTTCCGTCCACCACTTCCACCCGTGCCTCGCCGCGCCGTTCGGGGGCCTGCAGTGGTACCGCAGCCACATGTTCCTGCCACTGCCAGCGCTCCGCCGCCACCCCAAACAACCCGCGCATAACCTCCATATTCCCGCACACACAATTGACCAACTCCAGCACCTCCGGGCACGACCGCCACGATTCTGCCATTGACTCGATCGCCAACCCGCCCTGATAGCGCCGCATCACCTCATCAAACAAACCGACCTCACCGCCGCGCCATGCGTAAATCGCCTGTTTGCGGTCGCCCACGATGAACATCGATCCATCGCCCTCACCCGCCGCCTCGTCGATCAATGGCAGCAGTCCCAGCCAATCCGCCCGGCTCGTGTCTTGGAACTCATCCAGCAACCAATGGTCATAGCGCGCATCCAGACGGAAATCCACCGCCTCCCGCCGCAACCTCGCCGCTTCGGCCGTGGCCCAGGCCCCCATCAGGAACTTCACATCCTCAAAACCTAACAACCCGCGCCGCCGCAACCGGCTCTCGCACAGCCTGTCATACCCGGCCACCACCTCCCGCACCGCACGCGTCCGCAGCACCGCCGCGGCCATCTCACACCGCGCGGCCAATTCCAGCGCCTCGCGCAGGGTGACTCCCGCAGTCCCGCCTATCACAAAATCCTTGTAATATCTCACCTCCAGCGCCTCACCGTCAATCGCCGCCGCCGCCTGCACACTCTCTAACAAACCTTTGGCCCCGCCCAGGCTGCCGCTGCCGATCGTGTGGCCCTCCAACTGCGCCAGGACTTTCTCCAACGCCGCGCGTTGCCGCTTGTCGGTGAATTCAACCCCATCCAGACCGTTCCACACCTGTTCTAGCAATCCTCGCTTGTGTTCCTCCCAATCCTCCAGCGCGACTCCCGCCAACCCGGCCGGCCCCCATTCCACCGCTTGTGCGGCGCG
>JBAXPF010000305.1:0-5194 GCA_037132955.1 Verrucomicrobiota bacterium
CCGACAAGGTGCGGTGCGCGGCCTTGGTGCGGCTGCGCACCGCGATGGAGAACGAGTGGATTGCGGCGCGTCTGGCAATGGGCGGGAGCACTTACGTCAGTTCGCTGGTCCACCGCCTGCTGCGCGACGCCAAGGAGCGGCGGACCCTGGCGGCACACGAGCGGGCGCTGGATGCGGAAAGCGAAAAGGTTGAGAAGTGAACGAGGTGGCTTGCGGACATGATTTCTATCAAACATTATTGCAAACTTGAAGGACTGACCCCAAACACAAACACTGACCCCAAACACCACAAGGCTTCCGCGCTCAGCACACGCGGATGGTCTCGATGCCTAACAGGCATCCGAGTATTTCGAGTTTATCGGCGAGATGGCCTACGCCCACGGCGCAATGATGGGCCGGGCCGGCGGCATTCCATTGTTGGACAAAGGCCCGCGCGCCACAGGCAAACCGGTAGCGGCTGTTGGTGTTGCCGATTTCGAGGATGGGGCCTGGCACCGACTCGGCTTGTGCGCAGAGCAACGCGAGCTTGCCGCCGGGCCGCTCGATAACCGAGAGCAAGGTGACCGGGCCGTGCTTGACGGCCATCTCGACGGACACGCCGCGGCCGACCTTGCCATGATAGACCTTGAGCGGGCGCACTTTGGTTTTGCCCTGAGCGATGGCAATGTGGCCGGGCCCGTCGTGGCCCATGAGCACCACGTCGTCAGTGAAGTCCATGGCATAGTATTCCGTGAACGAGCCGCCGGCACCGAACAAATCCATGATCTTCATCGCCTGGACGTTCTTCACCTCGTATTCGCCGGCCACCGGGATGCCACGCCCGGTCAGTTGCGAGGTGCCCAAGATGATCGACGCCAGCGCCGCCTCGTTTTCGGTCATGCCGGTGCCTTTGTAAAAATACGCCAGCGAGCCGAGACGGTGATCCGCCACCAGGCGGTCGAGCGCAACCGCCGTGCGCGCCGCCTCCGCCAGGTCATCTGCGGGACAATCGGCCTGCACCTCGAAGACCTCGTCAAATTCTAACAACCTGGCCGCAATCTCGGCATCACTCACCTCACGCCGCAGCGCGGCGAGTTCGTCCACTTCGAGGATTTCCACGTGCGTGCCGAAGGTGGCGCACTGCAAGGTCACATCCGAATAAATATCCAACATGCCGCCGTAAGGGTGGCCCATGAGGCCGAGCCGGATGGATGCCATGGCTGCCGCCACGCGTGCGGCCTCCACCCAGGCATCCACCTCTTGCCAGCACACGGGGTCGTTTTCCAGCACCCCGGTGATCTGATGGAAGTCAATGCCGACCCGCTGGAAGACGTTGGCAATCTCGGGCACCGGACAGGCGCTGCAATACGCCAGCCAGTCGCCCGTCATTTGCGTGCGGTCGCCCAACGCGTTGAACTTGGCATAGTCGATGGCCGGCTCGGGCATCAGGTTGAGCACCACCACCGGCACTTTGGCACGCCTCACAACCGGCAGCACCGTGGAGGAAAGCGCGTAAGTCGTGACGTAGAGGAAAATGATATCGACGTCGGCACGGCGGAACTCGCGGCCGGCAGCGTAGGCACGGTCGGGGTTGTCCACCAGTCCCAGATTGACGATTTCGACACCCGGCCGCGCGAGTTTGTCGGCGACGCGTGCGACATAGCCTTCGAGCCGTTCCTTGAGTCCGGCAAACTGCGGCCAGTAAGCCTCGAGCCCGATGCCAAACAACCCGATGCGAACCGGATGGGTCAGCGGCTCAGGCACGGGACGACAGGACTTGTTTTTCATAAGCCTTCAAGGCCACCAGCCATGCGGCTCCTAACGGAACATTCTGACGCCGGCAGTGTTCGTCCCAGACCAGGCCCCATGGCAGCGACTTGCATTCCTCCAACAGTGCAAGGCGGGAAGTGAAATCCCCCGCCGCCTCCAACTCCCGCAATTTCGCGGCTGGTTCTAACAATGCAAGCAGCAGCCCCTTGAGCGTGTTGCGCGTGCCAATGACCCAGGCCGCCACGCGGTTGATGCTGGCATCGAAATAATCGAGACCGATGTGGGTGCGGCCGAGGAAATCCCCGCGCACCAGTTCCTGCATCAGCGCCATGGTGGGGTCATCCAACAGAACCACATGGTCGCTGTCCCAGCGCACGCCGCGCGAGACGTGGAGCAGAATCTCCGGCACGAATTGCAGCACCGAGGAGATCTTGTCGGAGAGGTTTTCGGTGGGGTGAAAATGGCCGGCATCCAGGCAGCAGAGTTTCTGGTGCTTGATCGCGTAGCCCAGATAGAACTCGTGCGAGCCGACAACGTAAGACTCCGAGCCGATCCCGAAGAGCTTCGACTCGACCGCATCGAGATGGAATTGCGGGTCGATCTTTTCGGCAAACACGGCATCCAGGGCGGCCTCCAGCAGAACCCGCGGCCCCTTGCGATCCATGCGCAGATCCTTGGAGCCATCCGGAATCCACACATTGGTCACCGTCGCTGAGCCGAGTTGGCGGCCCATCTCAGCCCCGATCCGCCGGCATGCCTTGCCATGTTCGATCCAAAATCCGCGGATGCCCGCGTCCGGATGCGTTAGAGTGAGACCGTCATCCGCCTTCGGGTGCGCGAAATAACTCGGGTTGAAATCCATGCCCAGTCCGCGCGCCTTGGCCCAATCGATCCAGCTTTGGAACTGCTCGATTGTTAGCGCATCGCGATCGACCTTGCCGCCGCTGAAATCCGCATAGCAAGCGTGCAGGTTGAGCCGGTGGCGGCCGGGAATGAGCGCGTAGGCCTGGTCGAGGTCCGCGCGCAACTCGGCAATGGTGCGGGCTTTGCCCGGGTAGTTGCCGGTCACGGCGAGGCCGCCGCCGAGTTCGCCGCCCACTTTTTCAAAGCCGCCGACGTCATCGCCCTGCCAGCAATGGAGGGAGATCGGGGTGGCTGCCAGCCGTTGCAAAGCGGCTTCCGTATCCACGCCGAGTGCGGCATAGGCTTCCTGGGCAATCGTGTAGGTATTCATGAGTTCAATAAGTTAGAACTTACATCCTGCTGCCGAGCAGGTTGCCGTAGCCGACCACGAAGGTTGAGCTGACTAGGATCACCAGCCCGAGGAAGAGCAATCCTTTGGCTTTGAAGCTCGCGCCCTTCCATTCGTGGAGGGCCAGCCCCCAGATGGAGCTGAAGATGATGATGGAGGCCATGTGCAGCGTCCAGCTCGAGAATTTGTATTGGCCCATCTGGGTTTCGCCCATCGAGTAGAAGAAGAATTGGAAATACCAGGTGAGTCCGGCCAGCGCCGAGAAGATGTAATTGGCCAGCAAGGGCACCGGCGTTTTGTCATGGCGGCCGTCCACGGCCGCGCCATTGTTGTTAGGAGCGCCTTCGCCACCCGCGGCCGCAGCCTTGGCATGCGGCGACTTCTCGCCGGGTTTGGAGGTGAAATACTGATAGCCCGTCTTGTTGCGCCAGTTGAGCAGGACGCACCAGATGAAGTTGGTGGTGAACCCGCCTAACAAAACAACAATCAACACCGGCAGTCCGGTCCACAGGCTGTGCTTGTCATGGATGGCAACCAGGTTGGCACCGGCTTCCGATATCGCCAGCGCGGTTTCCTTTTCGGCAAGGGTGGACATTTCCTGCACGATCGTGAGTTTTTTGGCGTCGCCGGCGACGGCGGCGAGGCGTGTGGCATAGTCGGCAACCCGCTTACCAAGCGCGGGGATGGCGGCCTTGAGCAAGGGTACCGCCATCACCGCCTTGAGTCGCTCCTTTGACAGGTCGGCTTCCAACTTTTCCAAGGGTGCCTTTTTCAGGTCGGCGGTCCAAAGAATAAGCCTGGCACGAAATGACTCCTTGGCTTGGGCTTGTGCCTCCTTAAGGTCGGCAATCTTTCGTTCAGTCACATACGGCTGCTCGATCATCTTGGTCAGGCCGGTCAGGTTTGCGTCCTTCTCTTTGTCAAAGAGCGTCAGCGGCTTGAGTGCCTCTATCAGTGCTTTGACCTCGGCATCCGCCGGTTGGAACGCGCGTTGCACTTGCTTGCCTTCCTTCTTCGCGGAATTGACCATGTCCACCTTGAGGGTGGTTTCGCGGATGAAATCGCCCGAGCTGAGCCCGAATGCGAAGCAGGCACTCATGATGCCGGAGAAGGTGGCCACCAGAATCCCTTTCTTGAAATTAAACTCCTTGACCGTTTCAAGTTTGTCCTCCTCGGACATTTCGCCTTCTTTGGTGTGGCCCGCCAAGGCGGTGATGATGATGCCAAGGATACATACGCCCAGGCCGGCCAGCACCCAGCGGCCGTTGATCGGATCGATGAGTTTGGTGGCGAACTCACCCTTGAACAACGGCGGTATGAGCGTGCCAAACACCGTGCAATAGCCAAGCGCCACCGCCATCCCCAGCGACATGCCCAGATAGCGCATCGTCAGGCCGAAGGTCAGCCCGCCAAAGCCCCACAACAGGCCGAACAAATAGGTGTAAAACCACACATGCCCGGGCGTCTCCATGAGCACGGTCAGCACATCGGTGGTCTTGAGCATGGCGAAAAACCACGGTGCGATGAGCCATGAGAAGAAGCCGCCGACGAGCCAGTAGGTTTCCCATGACCAGCGTTTGACGCCTTTGTAGGGCACATAGAAACTTCCGGAGGCGAGGCCTCCGAGCCAATGAAAGAAGACACCAAGAATCGGATTCATAGGAAACGGGTTGTGCGGGTTGTTGCTCGAATGCGCTTTTGCCCATGACCCGGCGCGACATCGCGGACGGCTCCCTGCGCAAAAACCTGAACTTGTTCTAGCCAGCCGGTGGCCCCTTGGCTACTCTTGCTTTGCCAAACTTTGCGACAGGCGGTTGCGCCCCGTTCCAGTCAAAATGCCTGATTCCACCCCGGCAAACCCAATGATAACCCAAACTTCACGTCAAGCGCCCCGCAATTTCGCCCGTTACCTGCCGATCGACGACGCGTTGTTTGCGAGTCCGGTGTTCCTCACCAGTGCGGGCCGCACCACCATTGCGGCTGGTGCCGCCTATCCGCCGCCGGGGCATCCCGATCTCTATCAATTCAAGTGGCGCGAAGGCCGCGTCCTGCCGGAATTCTCCCTGCTCTGGGTCGAGTCCGGGGCCGGTGTATGGGAAACCCATCGCGGATCGTTCCCGATCCGCGCCGGCCAAGTCGGACAAGTACTCTCCGGCCAGTGGCACCGCTATCGGCCCGATCCTGCCACCGGTT
>JBAXPF010000306.1:0-5171 GCA_037132955.1 Verrucomicrobiota bacterium
CTTCCTTGAGGGCTTTACAGGCTTGGACGCCTGAATAATCGAATTCACAGCCTTGGCCGATGACAATCGGGCCGGAGCCAATGACGAGGATTTTGTGGATGGAAGTGTCTTTGGGCATGCAGGGAGCGGGTGAGGAGTGGCGGCAAGCGGGCTAAATTGAATGGGATTTGGCAGGGATTGACCGACTTGTAAAGACCCACGTGATTCGCGACGCAAACTTCCCGATATTACCGGAATTTTTGCCACCGATCAGGGCGCGGTCACGATGATCCCATGGGGTTGGAGTCGTTGGAAATGCGCGAGATTATAGGTGTAGATCCGCTGACAGCCCGCCCGCTCGGCGGCAACCAGATGCAGAGCGTCGTAAACCACGCCGCTCACCAGCCCGAGTTGACTGCTGCGGGTGATGGCGGCAGCGTAGTCGGCTTGAGTCAGCTTGAGAATCTCCAAACGCTTGATGAAATTCTCCTCGATTAAGATGAGGGCCTCAGTGGCCTTGATTTTCCTTGGCAATGGCAGTGCGGTCAGTGTGGCGTAGCACTCGGCCAAAGCATGAGTCGAACAGCACCCATGATGTTTGCCTTGAGAATACTGGACAAAACAGGCGCAGGCGGACTCATGATTGGAGAGTTGGTCAACCACTGCAGCAACCAACACCGAACTGTCGAAGCAGACTTTCATAACTGAGTGGTTCCCACTGCCGCCAGTTGCTGCGCCCGCGCCTCCCGTTCACCGCGAATGAACTCGGCCACGTCCAGATGGACCACGCTGCCGCCGTGATGCACCACGATTCCCTGCTTTCGACTCAACGACGGCCCGCCGTCAAGCACCCGCAGGCGGACCCCGTCGGCTTCCATTTCCACTTCCAACTCCGTCCCTGATACCAGATTGAACCGATCACGGACCGGTTTCGGAAGCACCAGGCGCCCGGCTTTATCAATGGTAATGCTCATGGCTGAATGGTAGAATAAGTGGCAGCATCCGTCAAGCGGTTTCCTCCCCGACGAGAGGCGGTTTCCTGCCCGACGAGAGGAGCCCTATCTCTGCGCCAGCCGCCGGTTTCGCCAAGCATGCACATGGGTTTTCACTTCTGCACATTGGCGCCCTCTTCAGGCACCTGTCCTAACAAGTTGGCGCGACAATCGGATGGTCCGATCGGACCATCCGATTGTCGCGATTGGACACGGGTAAGTCGACTGCAAGATCAGGGGTTTTCCCGATCCGGCTCGCGCGGATCGCTGCGCTTGGACGGCGACGCTCCCCGGGTAGGAACCGGGACGGTAGCGGATTTATTGACGTCATCGGGCGCGAGCGATTGCTCGGCGGTCTGGCTCCAATGCTGGATGAAGAATTTTTTCTCCTGGGTGAGGAAGACCTCCGAGCGGCCGAGGATCGGGCGGAGGGAGGTGGTCAATTGCAAAGTGACGAGGAGAAAAACCAAGCACCAGACGAAGAGCGGGCCATTCTGGGTACCGCCGGTGGCTGCGACGACCGCCTTGAGAAAGCGCAGGGCAAAAAACAAGGCAATCAACCAGGCGGCGAGCGAGAGAAATCCCATGAAGCCGAGCGAGTCGGTGGATTCCGCAAAGATCCAGATGGCGGGGGCGAAACCTAACAGCAGCAGGCCGGCCAGCGCGAGGGCACCGGCAAGGCAGGCGGCCAGTTGGGAGAGGGTGACACGGGCCCCGGCGAGGGTGGCGAAGATGAAGAGGCTGGGAAAACAAATCACTGCGGCGAACACCAAGCCGCCGGTGATTTTGACAGGCGCGGCCCAGAGTTGCTCATGCTTGGCGAAACAGCCGAGGACCAGCCCGAACAACAGAAACGAGATGATTGCCGTGGCGGCAAACAACGGGGTCGCCCCGTGATGGGGCTCGGCCAGACGCGGAATGAGCGCCTGCGGGCGGCGCAACAGGGCCTCGAACAGGCATTTCATGTCGAGCTTGTCCGGCAAGGCGGGTTCAAGGGGTGGCGGTTGGATAGGTGCGGTGGAGTCTGGCGGGTTCATGGTCGTCGGGTATTGGGGGGTGGGGTTTGGTGGGTCAAGCGAATCGCGCGGGCAATGGGGAGCAACAGCACGAGCAAAATCAAAAGGAGTGCGGGCAGGCCATGGCCGCCGGTGAGGTGTTGGAGTGAGTTCCACACGGCTTGATAGAAATTGCCGCGCAGCGGGTCCGGGCGCAGAAACGCCACCTCCAACGACGGGCAGCCGAAAAACGGCCGCAGGATCCAGGAAAACTGGGCACCCAGAAAACAATTGCCGCCCAGCCACGCCAGCAGGGTGGTGGTAGCCGCGGTGGGGTTGGCCGCGGTGGCGGTGAGCAGGCGGTGGAGGTGGAGGTTGGCGGTGATGCCGGCAAAGCCGATGAGAGCCGTATGGGCAACCAGATAGAACGCATGTGCTTGGGCGGCTCCGGCCGAGTCCGGGGCCGGGGCGTTCCAGGCGAGAAACCAAGTGACCGGCGCCAGCGAACCGAGAATCAATGCCGCCAGCGCAAACGCGGTCAGCAGGGCCAGCAGCGATTGGCGGAATCCCAGGCCGGTGCCGAGCAACATCCCTAACAAACCGTTAAGCAGGCCGTTGCAAGCCAGGGTGCAGGCGATGAGCAGCGGCATTTTCACCGCCACATAAACCCCCATCAGCGGCGAGCGCCAGCAACCCACACTGAAGCCGTAGGCCGCCAAGCCGCCACACGTGACTAACGCCACCAACGCCACCCGCCGGGGGGGTGGCGAATCCAACCAATCAGTGGCCGGGTGGATGAGGTTGCGAAGCGTCACGCAACAAATAAAACCCGCCGCAGATGAATCCGTGATGCGAGTTGCGTGAAAATCTGATGAAATCCGTTCCCTGCGTGTCGCATCGCCCGGTTGAAGGTGACGCGCCCAGAACCGAATTGCGGCGCTCTATGAGCGGCGTGAGTATGAGATGCACGCAGGCCATGGCCAGCGACGGTCGCAGACCGCCGCTACAATGCTACGCACTCACCCCGCCTAGGGCCTGTTGTCCCGACGCCTAGGACTTGTAGCGGAGACGCTTCTTATGGCGGTTCTGCTTCATGCGCTTTTTGCGCTTGTGCTTATTGATCTTCGTTTTACGACGTTTCTTGATGGAGCCCATGGCGGTTGCGTATTGGTTTGCGGTGTGAGGTGGAGGAAGAGTGGGTGGCCTTGCGGGGAAAAAGGTTCGGGGGGAGAGGGGCTCAGGGGACCAGTTTGTTGAGGGGATATTCGATGATGCCTTCCGCGCCAAGCCGCTTGAGGTCGGGGATGATGTCCCTTACCACGATTTCGTCAATCACCGTCTCAACGGCGACCCATCCTTCTTCCGCCAGTTGGGAAATCGTGGGGCGCCGCAGCGAGGGCAACTGGAGCAACAAGTCCGCGAGGCGTGCCTGCGGCAGGTTCATTTTGAGGCCCACTTTGCCACGCGCGCCTAGCGCCGCCTTGAGCAACAAGGCGATGCGGTCCATTTTCTCCCGTTTCCATGGATCGGCCGCGGCTTCCGGGCTGGCGTAAAAGTGCGGAAACGAGGTGAGCAGGGTGTCCACAATCCGCAGACGGTTGGCTTTGAGCGAGGATCCGGTCTCCGTGACATCCACGATGGCATCCACCAAATCCGGCACCTTCACCTCGGTGGCCCCCCAGGAAAATTCCACCTCAGCCTGGATGCCGCGTTCCTTGAGGTAGCGCTGGGTGATGCCCACGCCTTCGGTGGCGATGCGCTTGCCTTCGAGATCCTCCGGCTTGCGGATGGGGGAATCTTCAGGCACCACCAAGACCCAGCGGGTGGGACGGGTGGTGGCACGTGAGTAGGGCAACTCACCCAAGTCCACCAAGTCCACCCCATTTTCATAGGCCCAATCGTAACCGGTGATGCCACAGTCGATGAAGCCCTGGCCAAGATAGCGGCCGATCTCCTGCGCACGAATCAGATAGAGGTCGAGCTCCCGGTCATTCGAGGCCGGACGCAGGCCGCGCGACGCCACGTAAACCTCATAGCCAGCCTTGGCCAAAAGATCAATCGTGGGTTCTTGCAAACTGCCTTTCGGAATTGCGAATCTCAGGGTGGGTGGGGCGTCCATTGCGGGGGGCAATCTTGTGGGCCATCCCACACGCCGAATCAAGCCCAGTTTTACAAAAATCACCCCAAACCGGCAAAATTTCTTCGCTTCACCTCCTATCACGATGTATTTACTTTCCTCAAGCACTGATGCCGCACTTGCGAACACGCCGCCGCCCCTGTTCCCCTTCCCGTGGTTTCGCACTGGTGGTGGTGTTGTTGTTGATGGTCCTGTTGACGGTTCTTGGGGTTGGCCTGCTGAGCGTTTCCTCGATCGCCCTGCGCGGCACCGAAAAATCCACTTTTGAAGGCCGCGCCAAAGCCAACGCCCAACTCGCCCTGATTCTGGCCCTCGGCAAGTTGCAGCGCGAGGTCGGGCCGGACACCCGCGCCACCGCCCCGGCCTCGATTCTGGGCAACGACGGCATCGAACACCCGCACTGGACCGGCGTCTGGAGCACCCGCGCCACCAACGGCGGACCGCTGTTCACCCGCAACGACAAAGTCAGTGGCCTCAGCGACACCCGTGAATCCGCCAGAGATCGGAAACAATCCGCCCTCGACTGGCTGGTGAGCGGTGTGGAAACCGGTCTGTCGATCAACCCCCGCAGCCGCATTGACGGGTCTCCGGCCAAACTCGTCGGTCCCGGCACGGTCGGCGACAACAATGCCGCCAGCGAAGTGTCCGCGCCCCAAGTGGCGATCCAGCCCGGCACCCCGCAACAGGGCCATTACGCGTGGTGGGTGGGTGACCTCGGGGTCAAAGCCAACATTGCCACTCCGGATGCCTTTGCCGGCAAGACGCCCGACGCAACCAATCCGGCGGCCGGCGGCTGGTTTCGCCTGATGACCTCGCAGGAAGCCGATGCGTCCGCCATCGCCTCGCCGACACTCCTGGATGCCGCCAAGAAGCGCCGGCTCGTGTCGGAAACCCCCCCGCAATTGCTCAGGCCGCAACCCGCCACTTTCGGCAAGCATTTCCACGATTTCACCACGCAGTCAGAGGGGGTGCTCGCAGACATGGCCAACGGCGGCTTGAAACGCGACCTCACCGCGTATTTTCTGAGCTCGGGAAAAATCGCTGACAGTCACGGGCTTGCCGGCCTCA
>JBAXPF010000307.1:0-5155 GCA_037132955.1 Verrucomicrobiota bacterium
AAACGCAGTAGGCCTTGAGCAATTGCGAGATGTTATGGATTTTCTCGGCCTGGGCGTCCATGCGGATTTGCTCGGCGTCCTTGGCGGCGAGGCGTTCCTCGTTGGTTAGATCGCGGTTGGTTTCGATGTCCGCAAACAGCGTGCCAAGATCGGGCAGGGTGAAGGATTCCGGATCGCCCGGTGAGAGAAATTCGCGACCCATTTCCATCAGGTCGGAGTCATGGCCTTTCTCATCGATGACAAAAAAGAGTTCTTCCTTGAGGGCGAAGAGTTCCTTTTTTTGCGCGTCCTGATGGAAGGAAAGCTCGGCCTTTTCGATGAGGCGCCGCAACTCCGGTTCCTCCATCATGCGCAGCAACTGGCGGTTGCGCGGCTGCCCGAGCTTGAGCTTGAAGAGCACCCGCCCGGCCTCGTCCTTGTCGCCCGCTTCCAGCAGGTTTTTCGCGTCCGCAGCCAGATCATTGCAGAGCTGGGTCTGGCGTTTGACGAGTTGCTCGACCAGCGGCCTGTATTTGTCAAACTGATGCGACGATTGGGCCGAGGGCCCTGAAATGATGAGCGGCGTGCGCGCTTCATCTATCAGAATGGAGTCCACTTCGTCGATGATCGCGAAGTAGTGGCCGCGCTGGACTTGCTCGTCCCTGGTGGAGGCCATGCCATTGTCGCGCAGATAGTCGAAACCAAACTCGGCGTTGGTGCCGTAGGTGACGTCGCAGGCATATTCGGCGCGGCGCTCCCACGGCGGCATTTGGTTTTGGATGCAACCGACGGTTAGACCGAGGAAGCGGAACAAGGCACCCATCCATTCCGAGTCACGGCGGGCCAGATAATCGTTGACGGTCACGACGTGGACGCCCAGGCCGGTGAGCGCATTGAGATAGACCGGCAGGGTGGCGACCAGGGTTTTGCCTTCCCCGGTTTGCATTTCCGCGATCATCCCGCGGTGCAGGGCGACGCCCCCGACCAGTTGGACATCGAAGTGGACCATCTCCCATAACAACGGTTGGTCGCTAACACTCAGGGTCGTGCCGCACAGGCGGCGCGCGGCGTTTTTGACCACCGCATAGGCTTCCGGCAGGATTTGCTCGAGATACTTGATGCGCGAGAGGCGGAAATCCGGCTCGATGTCGTGGAATGCCGCCTTGGCCGCCTCGATCGCTTCGGGGGTGGGCTCGACTTTGCCGGGGAGGGTAGGGAATTCATCGCGCAAGACCGCCAGGCGTTGTTCAAGATTGGCCGCAGTGGCCGCCTGTTCTTCCTCGCTCATGCGTTCAATCAGCGGCTTTGCCGGTGCCTCCAGCACATGGTAACGGGCCAGATAGGCCTGCCATTGGAGCGTCCTTTCGCGCAGCTTTTCCTCCGGCTCGCGGTGCAGCGTTTCTTCGCTTTCATTGACGCGCACGACGGTGGGTCGAATGCGGCGCAGTTCGCGTTGATTTTTGCTGCCAACGATTTTTTGGAGAATCCACTTGATCATGTGAGAGATGGGGTTCGGCGCAGGTTCCTGCGGGAAGGCTGCCAATACACTGACAATGGCGCCGGTGCAAGCGTTAGAAGAAAAAGAACCATCATCGGGCAGATGGACGCTGTCGCCGGCGCGGATTGGGCCGCAGGCTGGCTCAGAGGGTCATGGCGTGGAAGCCGCCGTCAACGACCAATTCGATACCGGTGATGAAGGAACCGGCCTTGCTGGAGGCGAGCAGCAAGGTGGCGCCGATGAGTTCGTCAGCGTTGCCGAAGCGCGACGCCGGGGTCTGGCGCAGAATGTCCAGCACGCGGGATTCATCGAGCACCTTGCGGTTTTGCTCGGCCGGGAAAAACCCGGGCACCAAGGTGTTGACCCGGATGTCCTTGTCCGCCCACTCGCGGGCCAGATTGCGGGTAAGGTTGTGCACCGCCGCCTTGGAGGCGGAGTAGGTGAAAATGCGTGAGAGCGGCGTGAGGCCGGAAATGGAGCCCAGATTGATGATGGCCGCCGGGTGGCTGGCATCCACAAAATACTCACCGAAGACCTGGCACGCGCGGAACACCGCCGAAAGGTTGGTGTCAATGATGCGCTGGAACTCTTCTTCCGTCACATCCAGAAAGGGCGTGGCGGAGTTGATGCCTGCACCGTTGATGAGAATGTCCACCTGGCCGGAGCGGCCCAGCACGGTGTCGAGCAAGGTTTCCAACGACTCGCGTGAGGTGACATCCACCGGCACGAAATACCCTTTGCCGCCGTGGGCGGTGATTTCCGTCAGGCGTTTTTCCGCTTTTTCCGGGATGCGTCCGCCGAGCACCACTTCGGCCCCGGCGCGGGCGAGACCCACGGCCATGGTGCCACAGAGTTCGCCGGTGCCGCCGATGACGACGGCGGTCTGGCCGGAGAGGTCGAAGAGATCCTTGAGAAAAGGGGCAGTCTGCATGGCCACCAGCATGCCTGTTATGCTGAGTCTGCCAAGCCCGAAATTTCAGGAAATCCGGGATTGCCGGCAAGCGGCGAATCAGGCAACCTCGCGCAGTGGCAATGGATTTGACGATTCCTTGGTTGGCAACGGCCGCCCCGCGCCGGCGCTGGCTGGTGGGGGTGTCAGGTGGCGCGGATTCCGTCGCCCTGCTCCATTTGCTGGTGCAGGCCGGTTGGCGCCACTTGGTGGTGTGCCATCTCGACCACCGCTTGCGCGGGCGGGCCTCCACCGCGGACGGGCGCTTCGTGCAAAACCTTGCGGCAGCCTTGGACTTGCCCTTTGAAATCCAACGGCTGGACGTGGCGCAAGTGGCACGGGACCGGGGCGAATCGCTGGAAACCGCCGCCCGCTGGGCGCGGCACGAGTTTTTCGCGGCTTGTGCCAAACAACACCGCTGTCGCCGGCTCATCCTGGCCCATCATGCCGACGATCAGGCGGAAACCCTGCTCTGGAATCTGTTGCGCGGGTCGCACGGCCTCAAGGGCATGCACACCGAGCAGCGGATCGTCACCGACTCAGGGGTGGACTTGCAGGTTTGCCGCCCGTTGTTAGGCCTGCGGCGTGCGGAGTTGCGGGCCTGGCTGACGGGAAACCGCCTGCGTTGGCGCGAAGACGCCAGCAATGGCGAGGCCGTGGCCATGCGGAATCGGCTGCGCCATGAGGCTCTGCCGCTGCTTTCCGAAATCGCCGGCCGCGACGCCCCGGCGATGTTGGTGCGGGCGGCCGTTGCCGACGCGGAAGCCGGGGATATCCTCGCCTGGGCCGTGGAGCAGGCGCACGCAGTTGATCCCCAGGGACGCTTGCATCTGCCAGCGTTGCGCAAACTCCCGCCGCCCTTGCAGCGTGCCGCCGTGCTGCGGTATTTGAAAGATCGTGGGGTGGGGGAGGTCAGCCGGGCCTTGCTGGAGCGGGTCATGTGCTTGTTAGATACGGCCGGGCCTTCGGTGGTGAATCTGCCTGGCGGGGCGAGGTTGCGCCGCCGGGAAGCCAGGGTGTTTATCGAGTTCTTGAAATTTTAACGACTTTTTGGAAATTATCCGTGCCTCTCTGGCGAAAATCCGCGTCAATACCCGTGGCACGTGGTCATAGACTGCGGCGCCCCTTTCCCCATTTTCCCTATGTCTTCCGCATCCATTCCCATCCTGCATCAGGAACGCCTTCCGCAATCCGGCGTGCTGGTCATCCCGGGGCGCCTTGACTTTGCGCTGCTGCTGCACCTCCAAAAGTTGTTCGACGGGCGCCCAATCACTTGGCTCATCGAGGAGCATGCCCATTACGACTCCAGCATCCGCGGCGTGTTTGGGCAGGCCAGTTCGGGTGCCGCGTTTTCTTGCACGGATGCCGCGCCCGCCCTTGTCGGCAACCAGCTCAGACCTCACCTCGCTGCGGGCGGCGTCATCATCTACGTCCCCGGCCGGGCCACGGTCCGTAACGGGTCCACCTGTCACATCCCATCGTCCCACCTCAAGGTGATGTGCGCGTTCGGCTTGCCCATTGTGCCCATCGCCATCGACACCCCGCAGAGTTCCTGCCTGAGCATCGAGCGTGCCGCTGCGCTGCCCCAAGCCGTCATCGCCATTGGCATGCCCATCCCTGCGGGGCAAGCCTCCGTGGCCGCGTTTCAACAAAACCTCTATGAGGCCGCCGAAGCAGCCTACGCCTCCAGATCCTTGTTCAAGGGGTCCCTGGCCATGGCGTTGCTGGAGGGGCTCAAACGCCACGGCTCGACTAACAAAATCGTCGATGGCGCGGATGATTCCGAACTTGCTTTCGACCGCATTCTGCCCGCCGCCATCGCCTTTTCCAAAACCATCAAACAGGAAACCGACAAGGCCCGCGTCGCCATCGTGTTGCCGCCCGGCAAGGCCGGTCTCATCGCCAATCTCGCGGTCCTGTTTGCCGGGAAAACCCCCGTCAACATCAACTACACCGCAGGCCACGAGGCGATCAGATCGATCATCCGCCAAGCGGACGTGGATCGCTTCATCACCGCCGACCCGTTTGTGCGCAAGGTCTCATCGTTTCCATGGCCGCCCAACCGGGACCTGCTCTTGATCGAGCGCGAATTGCCGGCCCTCAGGAAAAAGATCGTCCAATGGGCTATCCTCTCCAAACTGCTTCCGACAAAATTGCTCGGGGCTCTGTTAGGACTTAACCGCAGAAAGGGCGATGACGAGGCCACCCTGCTGTTCACCTCCGGTTCGTCCGGTGAGCCCAAGGGGGTGGTTCTGAGCCACCGCAACATCCTTGCCAATGTCTGTCAATTCAGCACCCGTATCGAGGTCCCCTTTGGCTCATCCATCCTCGGCCCGCTGCCCCTGTTCCACTCGTTTGGGTCCACCGTGACGCTTTGGTTCCCCGTTCTCGAAGGCATCAACCTCATCACTTATCCCAACCCGTTGGATACCAAACGCCACGCGGAGCTCATTGCCTTTCACCAAATCAATATCCTGCTGGCCACCCCGACATTTCTGCGCGGTTACATGAAGCGCGTCGATCCCTCCCAACTCGCATCGCTCAAGCTCGTCGTCACCGGCGCGGAAAAACTCCCGAGCTCCCTCGCTGATGCCTTCCAGGAAAAATTCAAAATCCGGCCGCTGGAAGGTTATGGTCTAACCGAAACATCCCCTGCCATCAGCTTCAACCTCCCGGACTTCGAGCCCGAACATGAGGCCGCCGCCATCCCGTCGTCGCGTGAGGGCGCT
>JBAXPF010000308.1:0-5140 GCA_037132955.1 Verrucomicrobiota bacterium
TGGAAGCCGCAGTCACAGCCCGTCGCGTCTCCACAAGAGGGGCACGGGCAGCTTGCCCGTGTGCCAATGAAGATCACGGGCGGGCCGCCCGTGCCCCCCTGCAGAGGGGCAGAGGAGACAAGTGGACTTAGGTTCGGGGTATCCGAGGGTTGATCTCCGGCCCTCACCGGAGGCTCTGCCCTGCCTCACGCCGGTGCCGTTGCTGTCGGAGTTGCTGGAGCGTGGGTCCGGGGCGCAAGATCCATCTGGCATACAACCATCCGGCCACGCCCCCGCCCAACTGGCACGCGTGGCCGATGGCAAACCAGCCGCCCAGCCCGTGGGTCACGAGGGACTGGCCGACTTGGGCCAAGCCGGGCAGGCCGAGTTGTGGATTGGCCAGAGCAAGCATCAAGGCGGCGATGAGGATGCCCAGCCCCAGGCTGCGGCCAGAAACCGGCAGTGGCAACATCCGCGATTGCGGAGAAAGCGTGGTGATGACCAGCAGCAGAGCCACGCAGGCACCGGAAATGCCCACCAATGGAAACGCCTCGCGACCTCCATCTGCCAGCAACAGGTGCCCCAGGGCGCCGCCGATCACGCCGCCGGCAAGGGCGGTTAGAAACCCGCGTTGCCCCAGCAGATGCTCCACACGTCCTCCCAGGATGAGCACACCCAACGCATTGATCAGGGCGTGCCAACCGTTGCCATGCAACCAGGCATAGGTGAGCAGTTGCCAGACACTGCCGCTCAGCACCTCGCAGCGGCGCAAGCCGAGTGTTAGATAGATGTTGGGAACTTGCTGGGGACCTCCGGCGTATGCCACCAGTCCGTGGATGGACAAGATGAGCGCCGCGATGACCCATGGCCAACGTGCTTGAGCCAGCAGGCCGCAGCGCCGGATGGTTTCAGACATGAGCGGACCCATCCATTGCATGGCCGTATGGGAATCAATTGAAACAGGCGGATGCGGGCAGATCAATCGCCAGCGTGCGAGCGGGGTTCGCGCAGCACCGTGTTGGGAGCGCCTGCGGTCGACACAAAGGGACCGCCTTCCATCGGTGCCACCCCGGTGAAAGCCACATCCGGCAAGTCAGTCGGCCGTCCCGCCAATGGAAAATCCTTGCGCAATGGAAAATACGGATAGCCTTCCCACATCAGAATCCGTTGCAAATTCGGATGGCCGGCAAACCCAATCCCCATCAGATCCCACACCTCGCGCTCATGCCAGTCGGCCGCCTGCCATAAATCCACCGCAGTCGGCACCGCTTGGTTGTCGGCCACCTTGGCTTTCACCCGCAGGTGTTTGGAATCATCCACGGTGGCCAGTTCATAAACCACTTCAAAGCGCGGATCCTCGCCCAGGTGATCCACTCCGGAAATATCCAGCAGCATGGCGTAGCCGAGTTGGTTGCGGCATTGTGCCAAGACTTGGTGCAGCGCCTCGACGGGTACGCGCAGCGTGTGCTCGCCACGGAACTCGCCGCTTTCCCAACCTTCAGTTCCGGCGGACTCGCGGAGTCGGTTCACATCATCAGCGGCGGCCATGGTTCAAATCGAGGTTAGGTTAGACGCCGGCGGTGGCGGCGGGCTTCGACAACAGGCTCCGCTTCTGATCCAGCAGGGCGTGCTCGGTATCGACTTTTTCCTGCAGCCGCATCAGGCCGGCAATCAATGCCTCGGGCCGCGGCGGACAGCCCGAAATATATACATCCACGGGAATCAACCGGTCAATCCCCTGCAACACCGCATAGCTGCGATACATCCCTCCGCTTGAGGCACAGGCACCCATGGCCACGCACCATTTCGGCTCCGGCATCTGGTCCCAGATGCGTTTGACTGCCAGCGCCATCTTGTAGGTCACCGTGCCAGAGACAATCAGCACGTCCGCTTGCCGCGGCGAAAACCGCATCACTTCCATCCCAAACCGCGAAATGTCAAACCGCGCCGACGCCGTGGCCATCAACTCGATCGCACAGCACGCCAAGCCCATCGGCATCGGCCACAGCGAGTTTTTCCGCACCCAATTCATCGCCGCGTCCACGCGGGTGACGATCACATTGCTTTCGATCTTGGAATCGTAAGCGGCTTCAAGAATGGAGGTGACACTGACCATGGAATGTTGCGCCAGCAACCTGTGCCATGTCCCGCCCGACCTCAAGCGGATTGTGAAAGATTTTCGCCGGGGTTGACGCCCACCCGCGTGCCGGGCTAGGCTGGGCGTCTTATGAAACTCCTGACCGGCATGACCCTGGCGCTTGTGACAACCTTCCGGATTTTGGCCCAAGACCTCCCATCTGTTCCACTCTGGCCCGCGGCGGCTCCCGGCGCGCTGGGCAGTGCCAACAAGGATATTCCCACACTCACTCCCTATCTGGTGCCGCCGGACAAGGCCACCGGTGCGGCTGTGGTGATTTGTCCCGGCGGCGGCTACGGCGGTCTGGCGGGCCACGAGGGCAAGGATTACGCGCTATGGCTCAACACCCAGGGCATCGCCGGGTTCGTGCTCAAATATCGTCTCGGCAGTGCCGGCTATCGCCATCCCGTGATGCTCGGCGATGCCGCCCGCGCCGTGCGCCTGGTCCGCGCCCGTGCCGAGGAATGGCAGGTGGATCCCAAGCGTGTCGGCATCATGGGTTCATCGGCCGGCGGCCATCTCGCCTCGACCCTGTTGACCCATTTTGATGCCGGCGATGCCAATGCCGCGGATGTCGTTGAGCGCCAGAGTTCGCGTCCCAATCTGGGGATCTTGTGTTACGCGGTGATCACGATGGGATCTAACACAAATCAGGGATCGAAGGATAATTTGTTAGGAAAAAATCCGTCGCCCGAGTTGGTGAAGTTGTTGTCCAACGAGCTTCAGGTCACGCCGCAAACCCCGCCGTGTTTTATCTGGCACACCTGGGAGGATGGCGGAGTGAAGGTGGAAAACAGCCTCGAGTTTGCCCTTGCCCTGCGCCGCGCCGGTGTCCGCTTTGATCTGCATGTCTATGAAAAAGGCGGCCATGGCATGGGCCTGGGGGGCAACCCTGCCGACCCCGCCAAATGCCTGGACTGGACGCGCGATTGCACCTCGTGGCTCAAGGTGGAGGGCTTCGGCCGCAAGTAGCAGAACAGCGCTACGGGCTTGTGACCCGCAGCCGCATGAAGAGTTGCGGGTAGGTGGCGCTGGGCACGCTGAAGGTGTGCTGTGGCGGGGTGCCGGTATCGGCGACCGGCGTCCAACTGTCTGATAGAAGCGTGGGGCTCCACTCCGCGCCGTAGGTGATGTCACTCATGCCGGGGGGCTGGGTGAAGCTGAACACGAGGCTGCCCGCGCTCGGTTGCAGTTGTGGCAGTGATCCGGCATCGCTTTGTTGCGGGTTGAGGCCGAAGGCATACTCGACGAGGTTGGGCAGGCCGTCATGGTCGGAATCGTTGAGGTCCGCGCCATCACCGCTGTTGTCCGCGCTGCCGAATTGAGCTTGGCGCCACGCTTGCAGGGTGGTGACCGTGCCGGTGCCCGTCAGGGCGATGTTGAACGGGTTGATGCTGGCGTTGCTGGCGATATGCAGGGTGGCCACCCGTGTGCCGGCGGCCGTGGGCAGGAAGGTGACTCTGAACGTCGAGCTGCCACCCGCGTTCATCGATGTCGCCGGGGTGGTGGCGATCACATAATCCGCAGCGTTGGGCCCGTCCTTGCTTGGCTTGATCGAACTCAAGATGACCATGCCGGTGTTTTTTACTGTGAAGACCAGGGTCACCGGAGCACCGGTCAGACTGGCTCCGAAGTTGATGCTGCTGGCATCGGACGTCAGCGGATTGTTAGATGGCAGCGCCACGGCGATGGCTGGCGCGCTGGGCGGGACGCTGGCGATCGCGTTGAACCATTGCTGGGCCAAGGTCGCGTTGCCCGTCGCGTTGGTGTGGAGGTTGTCCCCCATCATGTTGGTGGAGTAGGCAGCGTCGAGCGGCGTGAATTGATCGACATAACTCACGTTGCGGCCGAGCGCCCGCTGGGCGTTGACGACTCCGGGCACTGCCGCGTTGAAGGTGGCGGTGTTGGCCGGATCCTCGGCGCTGGTCCGATTGGGCGGGATGCTGGCAACCATCACCCGTGGCGCGCCCACTCCGGGTTGGGCATAGAGCGTGTTGAGCAGCGTGGTGAGCCGCGCCGGCGCGTTGGCCAGATCCACGGCTTGATCCACATCGTTGGTTCCTAACATGATCAGGACGACGCTTGGCTTGACCGTTGCCAACCGCCCGCTGGTCCAGAAGCTTGACATGTTCTGGGTCATGCCGGTGCGTCCGTTCAAGTTATCGCCGATCACCGAGCCGGAAACCCCCGAGTGATATTGATAGAGGTTGGTGTCGGGGGTGTCGCCGGTGGTGGGAAGCCCGTCAATATTCGCAGTGTAATGCCCGGTGAAGCTGAAGGTGTAGCCATTGGCGGTGAGCAGGTCGTAGAGTGACTTGCGCGGCGAGCCGTTGCCATCCCCATCCGCGTTGCTTTGGGTGATCGAGTCGCCGATGAACCAAACCGCCCCGATGGATTTGGTGAGGGTCGCCGTTCCTGTCAGGTTGATGTCGAACGGGTTTTGGGTGCTATCGTTGTTGGCGATGTGAATGGCGGCGCTGCGTGCTCCCACCGCCGACGGGGTGAAGCGGACGTTGAAAGTGGTGGTCCCGTTAGGTCCGCTCAGCGGGGCGCCCGGGTTTGATGTGACAGTGAAATCAGCCGCATGGGTGCCGCCCTTGGTGATGGTCAAGCCTGTCAGGTCGCCGTCGCCGGTGTTCTTGATAGTGAAAGTCAGGGTTGTGCTCGAGCCGACCGGCGTGGTGTTGAAGGTCTTGGTGCCACCGTCGACAATGTGGGTGCCGAGGGGTTGCTCGACGGCCATGACCGGCGTTTGGGCCGGCGAGGACGTGGCCACCGCCCCGATTCCGAGCAGGGTGGCGCAGAGTCTCATGAGATCTGGCATGACAGGCGGACCATAGGTTCGGGAAGCTCCCATGGCAAGGGGAAGCCTAAGACGACGAAAATAGATGAACTTTCCAAATCGAGCTATTGGCGGTGCACGCGCGGCTCAGTGGATACCCCACGGGCAAGCTGCCCGTGCCCCTCTTGTGGATACCCCACGGGCAAGCTGCCCGTGCCCCTCTTGTGGATACCCCACGGGCA
>JBAXPF010000309.1:0-5124 GCA_037132955.1 Verrucomicrobiota bacterium
ACACCCTCGACTACACCAATCTAACGGTCTCTAGCGCGGCGCAACTGAACGGCACCTGGCCGAAGACCGCGAACGCGTCGCCGATCGCCAATGACAACGGCACGGACATCAACTCCGGCAGTATCACCTCTTCGACGGCCGCCGGGTCCTACACCTTCACACCGTCGGTCGCATCGGCCACCAATCACACGATCGGCAACGGTGGCGGGGTTCCCGTGTTGACGGGAACAACGCCGGTCACGGTGGATGTTTACGCGCTGGCTTCACCTGATGCGATCAGTGGCAGCATTGGCAACTATCACGTCGGCGTCGCCAAGGCGTTGAGCCTGACCAACGGCACCGCCGGTGATCACAACGAGGATCTCAATGCCGGTATCACCGCCGTGACCAATACGACCGTCAGCGGGTCCGTGAGCGGATTGCTTGGCGGCGTAACCGACAGCAACCACCTGTGGGTGACACTTGGTGGTGGTGGTGCGCAAACCGGTGAGGTCACAGTGGATCTGACGAGTGCCGGCACGGTGGGCGGCGTCAGCAACACGCTGGGGACTACCTCTCTAACACCCCAGACGGTGGCCATCAGCGGCACCGGCTACAACCTTGCTGCGGCGGCTTCGAGCCAGACGGTGCATATCGGGACGATGCACGTGGGTGGCACGAGCAGTGTCTTGGTGACGCTGAACAACACGGCTCCGGCCGATGCGGCCTACACCGAAACCCTTGGCAGTGGTGCCTTCAGCGGCTCGACCTCTGGCATTACGACCAGCGGTTCCGTGTCCGGCATCATCGGTGGCGGCAGCGGCAGTGGCACGCTGAGTGTGGGATTTGATACCAGTGTCACCGCCGGTGCAGGCAAGTCCGGAACCACAACCGTGGCGTTGAATTCAACTGAGGTTAATAGCAGCGGCCTCGGCACAACCAGCGTGGGCTCGCAGACGATCACGGTGACCGGCGATGTCTTCAATGGCTCGGGCAAGTGGACGCTCGCCTCCGGCTCGAGTGGCAGTTGGGGCACCCATGCCAACTGGATCGATGCCAATGGAGCCAGTGGCGCGCCAGGCACCTTCGCCGGCTTCGACAATGTGGACTCTGCCACGTTCGATGGCACCGGCACGACCGCGACGATTGATTTGGACAGTGTGGCACCCAGCTTGAAGGCACTGACGTTAAGCGGCGCCACGAGTTACACAATCGCCCAGGGCACAGGCACTAACAAACTGACCTTGAAAAGCAGCACCGGCATAGCCACCGTCACGGTCGGCGGAAGCCAAGCGATCACCGCCCCTATAACCCTGGCCAGCAACAGCACGTTCGGCACCGCGCTTGTGTCAGACACACTCACCATCAGCGGTAATGTGGATGGCGCGGGAACGCTGACCAAGACGGGCAGCGGCACGCTGGCGCTCGCCGGCACCAGCAACACCTACAGCGGGGGAACCTATATCAACGGTGGTACTCTCAGCTTTGGCACCAGCTTGCCCACCACTGGGATTGGTTACGCCAATCTTAGCTTCAACAATGTCGGGATTCTTGAATACGCCGGGACATCCTCCTTGAGCACCTACACCTTGGATCCAGATACTAGCAACTCGAATTTCAATATCAATGTGACCCAATCGACCGGCAACCTTACCATTCAACGGTGGAATGGATATTTGGTTAAGGGCGGTGCGGGCACGCTCACCGTGCAAGACCCCAACGGATGGGATGGCGGAGCGGTGCGGGTTGATGCCGGCACGATGATACTTGCCGGTAGCACTGGCAGAACCGATTGGTATGCAAACTCCTCAGGAGTCAATGACGTGGTCGCCGGTGCAACCCTCAAGATTGGCAAATACACGAATGGGCAATTCTACGACGGGCAAATTTTCTATCAAGGCGGGTTCCATATGACGGGCGGGACCTTTGATGTGAACGGGGATACAGCCAACCGTGAGCCCTCGATCGATGGCAGTGGCACAATCACCAATAGCGCGGCAAGCACCACCGGAGTGGTCAAGATGTCTGGCTATCACGGCAACAAGGCATTCAGCGGGACCATGCTGGACGGAGCTTCCGGGACTGGCAAGTTAGGATTGACCTTGGTTGATGGTAATACCTGGACCTTCACGGGCACCGGGCTCGGAGCTACCTATAGCGGCCCGACTTTGGTGACCGGAGGCAATCTGACGGCTGGCTCGACCACGGCGTTCTCACCTAACTCGGCGTATACAGTGTCAGGAAATACCTTGAACCTTGCCAATTATAACAACTCGATCGGTTCGCTCACGGGAACCGGCAATGTGACCCTCGGCACGGCGACGCTGACCCTTGGCAACGACAACACCAGTCCCACATTCTCCGGCGCGATTTCCAGCACCGGCAGTCCGGTGACGAGTCTGGTCAAGACGGGCAGCGGTATTCAGACGCTCAGCGGCACCAACACCTACACCGGTGCGACGAATGTCTCACAGGGGACGCTCAAGCTGACGTCCGCGACTGCTAACAATATCGCCAATTCGGCCAGCATCCATATCGCCAGCGGTGCGGCGCTTGATGTGTCGGGGCTGAGTGGCACGCATCTGGCGCTGGCCAGCGGGCAGGTCCTCATGGGCAGTGGCAGCGTCACCGGCGGCAGTGTTGCCCTGGGTTCCGGCGTGATAGAGCCCGGCGACCGCGCCTTGGTCACCCCGGCCAAGGGGACTCTAACGATTGCCAATGCGCTGGATCTCACCGGTGGCACCGCCAACATCCGGCTCTTCGGTGACACCGCCAACGACAGCGACAAGCTGGTGCAGAGCACGGCGGGAACCATCACCTTTGGTGGCACCCTCAACCTGACTCAGGCGAGCAACTTCACCGGGACCTTTGCCGCCGGTAACTCCTGGGATCTGTTCGACTGGACAGGCACGGCCACGGGTGAATTCGGGACCCTGAACTTGCCGACCCTCAGCGGTCTGAAGTGGGATACCACCAGCCTCTACACCAACGGCGTCGTTAGTATTGCCTCCATCGGTACGCCGGCCCCGCAGCTTGTTATTAGCACGCCCGTCAATACCCGTGTGTTGGCGAATGCCGGCAAGACCATCGATGGCACCTATGGCAACAGCGGCACTGCCAGCCTGACGGCCACCTTGACGAATAACGGCGGCACCTTGACGGTTGCCAGCTTCAGTCCTTCAGGCAGCCAGACGGTAGGTGCCGGAATCATCGACCAGCCATTTGCCGGCAGCATCAGCGATGTGGGCGCGGCGGGCACGGGCAAGACCTTCAGTGTGGCCTTTGGTTCCGCCACCGCCAGCGGCACCTTGGATGTGGTCGATCAGCGCAGCTTCAGCGCCGGCACACCGACCATCGCCCTCGGCACGATCCATGCGGGCACCGTCTCGACGGGTGCCACGGCTATCAGCAGCGCCGGTGAGAACGCGGTGACCGCCAATGCGAGCTTGGGCAGCTTTGCCGGAACCAACACAGGCAGCCTGACTCTCACCACCAGTGACTCCACTGCGTTCAACGGTGCGACAATCCAGACGGCCAACTACAGCCTCGGCGGAAGCATTGCCGCAGGGAACCTAAGCAGCGCGAGCTTCTCCTCCACCGTCAGCGCCGAGTTGGGCTCGATCTCCCCCGTGGTGGTCAATGTCACCGGCAGTGCCACCAACGGCCTCGCCACTTGGACTGCCGCCGGTAATGGCAATTGGTCGGCCTCTGGCAACTGGGCCGACTCTAACGGCATTAGCGCCGCACCGGGCACCTTCGGGTTGTCGTTCGCAGGCATGGACACGGCCACCTTTGATACCGGCGGTCACACCGTCACCGTGGATACGGCAGTCAACGTCAATGCGCTCATCTTTACCGGTGCCAGCAATTACTCGTTGGCGAGCGGTTCGGGCAGCCTCACCTTGGCGGGCACGTCGGCCGGCATCAACGTCGCCTCCGGCACGCAGGCGATCAACGCCCCGCTCGTCTTGGCTAACGATGTGGCGGTCGCGGTCAGCGCCGGCACGCTGGCGATGGGTGGCAACCTCACCGCGGCGGGCAGCCAAACCCTGACCAAGACCGGTGCAGGCGCCCTGACGTTGTCCGGTACTAACAGCTACGGTGGCGCCACCGCGGTCAACACGGGCACGTTGTATATCAACGGTGCCAACACCGGTCTCGGCACGGTCACCGTGGAACCGCTCGCCACCTTGGGCGGCACCGGTTCGATCGCCGGTGCGCTCCACGTGACCGGCACCGGGATTTTGTCGCCGGGCGTTGCCTCCCTCGAAAGCCTGGCCTCTGGTGCCTTGACCCTCGACAGTGGTTCGCACTTGGTGATGGAAGCGCTCAACACCACTTCCAACGCGGACCTGATGGTGGTTACCGGCAACCTAACACTCACGTCACCCACACTCGACCTGACCGGGCTGAGTGGCACTTGGGCGGCAGGCAGCAGACTCACGCTGCTGAGCTACACCGGCAGCCTAACAGGCACCTTCAGCGGTCTCGCGGACGACACCTCGTATCTGTTTGGCAGCAACTACTGGATGCTCAACTACAACGCACCGCTTGCCGCCAAGGGTAGCAACTTTGTCGCGGATGTGCCGGTGTCCGGCGCTCAGTTGGTCACCGTCACTCTGGATGCCTACAAGACGTGGGCCAGTGCCGCGGCCTTCAACGCGGATTCCAACAATGATGGTGTGGCCAACGGTCTCGCCTGGATCCTCGGCGCCACCAATCCAAGTGCCAATAGCAACGCGCTCCTGCCCACAGCCACAGCCAGCGCCAGCAGTGGCCTGACCCTCACGTTCAAGCGCTTGGAAGCCTCCATCGACCAATCCACCCTGGTCCTGGAGTATTCCACCAACCTCACCGGCAATAGCTGGACCGACGTGATCATCGGGGCGGTGAGTGGCTCAAGTGGCGGCGTCGATGTCACTGTCACTCCGGGGTCTCCATCGGATACGGTCAGCGTGCATATCCCAGCCGGCAAGGCCTCCGGCGGCAAGGTGTTCGCCCGTCTGAAAGCCACGCAGCCGTGAGGAAAATGTGAAGAGTTATAGGTTATCAGTTAGTGGAAGATAGAAGACTGGCATGGAAAGGGACGCGCCAAGTCCCGTCTTCAAGAGGGGCACGGGCAGCTTGCCCGTGTGCCAATGAAGA
>JBAXPF010000310.1:0-5079 GCA_037132955.1 Verrucomicrobiota bacterium
AATTCCCCGCTTCCCACGAAACCGACGTCATCATCCCGACCAAGGCCGTGCAGGAACTCCAGCGCCTGTTAGGTGATACCGGCGACGTCATCGTCAAACTCACCGACAACCAGATTTCCTTCACCATCGGCGACAGCCTGCTAGCTAGCAAGCTCATCGAAGGCAACTATCCGAACTACCGCCAGGTCATCCCCGGCGATGCCCTCGAGCGTGTGGTGATCTCCCGCGAAGCCTTGCTTGAAACCGTCCGCCGCGTGTCGCTTCTCGCCTCGGACAAGTCCAACTCGGTCAAGCTCGTCTTCAGCGAAAACCAAATCGAGGTCACCGCCAACTCACCGGATGTTGGCGAGGCACAGGAAGTGATGGACGTCATCTATCAGGGCAAGCCGATGCAAATCGCCTTCAACCCGGAATTCCTGCAAGCCCCGCTGCGCAATCTGGAAACCACCGACGTTTACCTCGACCTCATCGATGAGATGAGTCCCGGTGTGTTGCGCATCGAAGGCACTTTCCTCTACGTGCTCATGCCGATGCGCGTGACTCACTGAGGACCCCGTAGCTGACGCTTCCAGCGGCAGTCTTCCCCGTAGCTGACGCTTCCAGCGGCAGTCTTCTCATTCCTTGAGCACGATGCCCACCGGGCAGTGGTCCGAGCCTAACACCTGCGGCAGAATCCCCGCCGACTCCACCCGCCCGATGAACGGCGCGGACACCCCGAAGTAGTCGATTCTCCAGCCGATGTTGCGCGGCCGCGCGCCGGCCCGATACGACCACCACGAATACGCGCCCTCCAAGTCCGGATAAAAATGTCGGAAGGTGTCCACAAAGCCCGAGTCTAACAATTTGGTGAAACTTTCGCGTTCGTCGTCGGAGAACCCGGGGCAGAAGCGGTTCTCGCGCGGGCGGGCGAGATCGATTTCCTGATGGGCGACGTTGAGGTCGCCGCAAAAGACGACCGGCTTGCGCATTGCCAGAGTGCCCAAATGCGCCCGGAACACCGCGTCCCAGGCGAGCCGATAGGGCAAGCGCCGCAGGCCGTCCTGGGCATTGGGTGTATAGACATTGACCAGGAAGAATTCCGGATACTCCAGAGTGAGCACCCGGCCCTCGGTATCGTGTTCATCAATGCCCATGCCCAGCGCCACATCTAACGGCTTTTCCCGTGTGAACACCGCCACCCCAGAGTAACCCGGCTTCTGCGCCGAATTCCAATAATCATGGTAACCCGCCAACTCCAAAGGCAATGGCACTTGTTCCGGCCGCGCCTTGGTTTCCTGCAAACACAAAATATCTGGCCGCTCGGTGCTCATGAACTCGCCAAAGCCCTTGCCTAACACCGCCCGCAGGCCGTTCACGTTCCATGACAGCAATTTCATCGCAAGGTCGGTGGTCTCACCGGGATGCCGTGGGCGGCGAAGTGGCGTTTGGCATCCGCAACGGTGAACATGCCGAAGTGGAAAATGCTCGCCGCGAGCACGGCGTCGGCTTTGCCCGCTTCAAGAACTTCCACCATGTGGTCGAGGTTGCCGGCACCGCCGCTGGCGATGACGGGAATGCCGATGGCCGAGGATATGGCACAGGTCAGTTCGATATCATAGCCGGCCTGGGTGCCGTCGGCGTCCATGCTGGTGAGGAGGATTTCGCCAGCGCCGCGGTTCCAGACTTGTTTGGCCCATTCCACGGCATCGAGGCCGACCGGAGTGCGCCCGCCATGGGTGTAAACGCCCCATTTGCCGGGGCCTTCTCGTTTGGCATCGATGGCCACCACGATGCATTGGCTGCCGAAGGCCTTGGCCCCGGCTTCGACGAGGTCGGGGTGCTTCACGGCGGCGGTGTTGATGCCGACTTTATCGGCGCCCGCCAACAGCATTTCGCGCATGTCGTCAACGCTGCGGATGCCGCCGCCGACAGTCAGGGGAATGAAGCAATGCGCCGCGGTGCGGCGGACCACATCGACCATGGTGCGACGGTGGTCCGAGGAAGCCGTGATATCGAGAAAAACCAGTTCGTCCGCCTGTTGGGCATTGTAGGCCAAGGCGCATTCGACGGGATCACCGGCATCGATGAGATCGACGAAATTGACGCCTTTGACCACGCGACCGTCGGTGACGTCGAGGCAGGGGATGATGCGTTTGGCGAGCACGCGTCAGGCTCAGTCGAGCTTGGGCTTGCCGACGCGGCGAACCACGCCGAAACGTTTTTGGAATTTGTCGATGCGGCCTTCGGTGTCCACAAACTGGTTTTGGCCGGTATAGAACGGATGGGAGGCCGAAGTGACGCCGATGGAGATGAGGCTGTGCTCGACGCCGTCGATGACTTCCTTGCGGTCCGAGGTCTTGGTGGAACGCGAGATGAAGCGACTGCCGGTGCTCATGTCCACGAAGACGACCGGATTGTATTTGGGATGGATGTCCTTTTTCATAGGGAGGGGAGGGCTCTTGCCACGTTTCCGACGCGGCAGGGCTGGCGAGGATGGGCTGGAATTTGCAACTGTCAAGCCAGCATCGGAAAAAAGCGCAGCAAAAATGCCGAAAGCCCGGCCAATTATCGGGTTGTCGAATATTTGAGTCGCTTTCCCGCAGGGAGGTGCTACGGTTCCCCCGTTATGGCAACCCCCACGAAACGCACACGATTTTCCCGACGTCTTCCTGATCATGTTACCGATGAGTTGGTGAATGTCCTTGCGGAGAAGAAAATTTTTGGTTTCAACGATTTGTTTGAGCGGGTGTTTGCGAATTTGAAGTTGCGTAATGCGGTGAGTGGCGGGGAGGAGATGCTTCGGTTGCGGGCATACGAGAAGTTGCAGAACCTGGTGACCCGCGGTCTGGTGGAAAAGATTGGCAAGGAATACAGAGGCACCTCGCGGGTGCATGAGGCATCGAGTGCGTTCATGGCTGCCCAAGCCGAAGTGGACTGAGTGGGGGGCAATGGAATTCGAGAAAAAAGCCGCGCCTGTAGGGGTTGCGGTTTTTTTATTGATCCCGTGGGGGCAGACAGGCTAAGACCCTTGCAGCCCCGCTTCCCACCATGCTTAACGACTACCTTCCCGTTTTGTGCCAAGTCCTGGTTGTCATTGGTTTTGCCGCAGCCGTGTTGATTTTGAGCGTGGTTTGCGGGCGCTCCGCCAAGCGCAATGCAACCAAGGACACTGCCTATGAATGCGGGATGTTACCGGTGGGGGATGGGGCACCGCGGTTTTCGGTGAAGTTCTATCTGGTGGCGATGCTGTTTGTGATTTTTGACATCGAGGTGGTATTCATGTATCCATGGGCCGTGCAGTTCCGGGATTTGGTCACAGAGAGCCCGGTGGCGCTGGTGAGCATGGCGGGGTTTGCGGGCACGCTGGCGTTTGCCTACGTCTATGCCTTGAAGAAGGGCGCCTTGAATTGGAAAGCCTGAGATCTGACTCAGAGGTTCCTGACGTCGTCGCGATTGACTTTATCCTTCGGATTGTCGGGATTGGTTTTGCCGTCTTTGCCGGCAGACCAGAGGTCGAAGTCCGGGTTTTGGGCATTCACGCCTTTGCGGAAGAAATATTCGTTACCCCAAGGGTCGATAATGCGGGCAGCTTGGCCGGTGCCTTCGATCCACCCCTGTTTGTTGTTGTCCGGATCGAGATCGGCGAGGTAAATTTTCTGCGCCATGTCGACTTTCGGGCCGGAACCATTCCGATTGGAATCCCAGTAGAGATCGTTGAAGAGTTCATTGGTCATGTGTCTTCCATCCGCGCTGGAGTTGTCATCTTTGCACGGATAGGCGCCGTTATCCATCTTGAAATCCTCGCAGGCCTTGGCCAACAGGCGGATCTGGATTTCCGCTTTGGAGCGGTTCTGTTTATCTTTGAGGAAGCGAGTGCCGGCCATGACCAGTCCGGTCAGGATGACGATGATGGTGATGGTCGCCAGCATCTCAATGAGCGTGAAACCACTGCGGCGGCGGGGTGACGAAGCATTCATGCGTGCGCTGGGATTTGAAGTTCCGGAGAGCGGGACTATTGGCCCATCGTGGTGATGATCTTGATCAAGGGCAGGAACAAGGCGAACACCACGGAACCGACAACGAGCGCCAGGATCACGATCATGATCGGCTCGAGGATGGAGGTCAGGGCGGTCACGGCGTTATCCACTTCGTCGTCGTAAACATCGGCGATCTTGAGGAGCATTTCCGGCAACTGGCCGGTTTCCTCACCGACATCCACCATGGAGATAACCATGTTAGGGAAGACGCCGGAAGCTTGCAGGGGGGTGACGATGGTTTCGCCTTCCTTGACGGCCTCGTGGACTTTTTCGATGGCGGTGGAGATGATGACGTTGCCAGCGGTGTCGCGGGTGATATTGAGTGCCTGCAGAATCGGGACACCTGAGGTGACGAGGGTGCCGAGGGTGCGGGAGAAGCGGGACACGGCGTTTTTGCGTTGGATATCGCCGAACACTGGCAATTTGAGCTTGAGGGCGTCAATGGCAATGCGGCCTTGTTTGCTGCGACCCCAGAGATTGAAGAGGGAAACACCAACGCCAAAGAGGATGAACGCGAAGACCACATTGGGCACGCCATACGGCGCGGAGATGAAGAACCCGGAGATGCCAAAGACCACTTGGGAAATGGCGGGCAGTTCGGCATTGCCCATTTCCGCAAACATGGTCTCAAACTTGGGCACGATGAAGATCATCAGGAATGTTAGAATGGCGATGGCGATGAACATCACGATCACCGGGTAAACCATGGCCGAAACAATCTTGTTTTTGAGCTTTTGGGCTTTTTCCTGATATTCGGCGAGGCGGTTGAGCACCACTTCGAGGACCCCGCCGAGTTCGCCGGCCTTGACCATGTTGACATAGAGCTTGTTGTAAATCTGCGGATGTTGGGCGAGCGACTCGGAGAAGGTGGCGCCGGATTGAACGGAATCGGCGAGGGCGCTGATGGTGGCACGCAAGACCGGGGTGGGTTCTTGTTTGCCAAGCACGGTGAGGCTGCGCAGAAGCGGCAGACCCGAATCGATGAGGGTGGCCAGTTGGCGGGTGAAGATCATCAGGCTCTTGGGCTTGATGCGGCCACCGGTTTTGCCTTTGTCGGCCCTGG
>JBAXPF010000311.1:0-5078 GCA_037132955.1 Verrucomicrobiota bacterium
GGAAGGCGAGGCCGTCCTTGGGTGGCTGAATGCCACCTTCATGCTGCGTGGGGAGATGACGGAATGGAACCTTTTTGCCGAAAGACTCTTGATGGGTTTGAGCCAACGTTTTGACAACATGGGTGCATCGGTCGGTCACGTCAAACTCATGGTTGAAGCTGGCGAAAACTTCCTGATAGGCAACCTTACTGGCAAAGGTGACACGCTCAGCATTCGTGGTTTGGCGGGGACCAGCGCCGCAGCACGGTTGACCCTCAACGCTCGCGTCCAGATGGAACCGGGGACGCTGGATGGAATCGTGCGCGAGGCGGTAGCCTCGGCAAGCCAGGGATGCATTACGGCAACTCCGCTGGCATGGCGTTGCCTGAGCCCGGGGCGACCCAATCCAACCCATCGCTACGACCATGTGGTCGCATCGCAGGAGGTGTAGAAGAGTCACGACTTGCCACGCTGGCTGATTGTGCGGTATAGCCAGCGCCAGTGACCCACAGATTCGTCGTAATGAACAGCTAATCGCGCGGGACCCCGCTGCTCTTGACCGCGTTGCCGACCGCCTTCTCGTTGCCATACGAGGCTGCGGTGTCAATGAGCCGATACCGTCAAATCCGCACTCGCAACTCGGTTTCTGCTCTCAACCGAACCGGCTGAAGGGCTGGATTCCTTTGTAGAATGGCTTGATAGAGATCCACTTCGTCGGTGGCCTTCATGCTCAAAACAGCAGCATAATCAACGGTTCCTGTCATTCCGCCACGGGGTATGGCGTGAAGAACAAGAAAGGGGTCTTGCACAGCATCAATTGTCTTGGAAACCCGGCGTCGTACCACGGATTCCCACTTCAGGTCGATCCGACGGTTAGCCTCGGTCAAATGGACATTACCCGATTGTGAGTTGGGGAATTCCGATCGCTTCCACCCTTGTGCAAGCAGGCGGCTGATTTCTCCCACATCGCCCGTCAGATCGAGGGTGCGGGCCTTATCGCTGATTCCTTTGGGTGGATTGATTTTGAAGCGGTTGGCATGTGGGTAGAACGTGTCTTCGATACAGGTGCGGGTGTAATCGGAAGCCTGGTTGGCATCGACCTGTGGCAGAATGCCGACGGTCCAGGTGAATTCGATCTTGCCACCGGTCACCAATCCCGCTGGCAGGAGGAATGGAAGTTTCACGAATTCAGTGGCTTTGATGGCACCTTGAAAGAGAATCGATACCTCGTGCGGACCACACGCGAGGAGCCCGCCGACATCACTGCAGATGATCCCATGACCTAGCTTGTGATCCGGTCGTTTTTCCGGGTGCTTTGCAGTGTGAATCAGAAGAGTTCTCGCGAGCAGTGCGTTTCCCCTCTCCACACCGTGCACAGCTTGAGCTGCCAGTGACGCGACAATGGGAGTGCTGAAGCTGGTGCCAGCCGAAAGTGCTTTCTTAGTCGAATCTACGGAGACCAGGTGAATTGGTTTCTGATCGCAGCCCCCGAAGGCAACCAAGTCCGGCTTCGCCTTCGCGCACTCACGCCCTGGTCCCACGCAGGAATAGGGCGCGACGGCTTTCTTTCCATCACGTTCGCTGAATGCGCCCACGCCGAGTCCATTCACCAGATCCGACGGGGCCTGGATTCTTCCCAAGTCCGGCCCGGCCTCGCCATCGTTACCCACCGCCACACAGAAAGTGACCTTGTGAGTGTGGGCCAACGAATCGAGCGCGTATGTGAAACGGGAAATTGAATCCTCCTCAATGGGCCCTCGCGGGCCAAAGCTGATGTTGTAAACCGATATGTCCTTCCGTATAGGCACCACGTTTTCGATCACATCAATGGATTCGAAGAGATCAATGTCCTTGGGATCGGACGTAGGAAGCACCCGAAAGCTGACGACCGAAACCGGTGGCAACGGCAAGGGGATTTTCACGTCGTGGTGATTGAGCGGCCCATACAACAGGACTCCCGCCACCGCTGTGCCGTGCGCGATGCCGGACGGCAATGCAGCGCTACTAATCGAAAGGCTCTCGTCGTGTTCGACATGACCTTTGAGGTGGGGGTGATTAGGGTCCAAGCCGCCATCGAACATTCCGACCTTGATCGTTGATTTGTTGTCCCCGAGCGGAGGTGGAGGGGCGCTGAACACAGATGAAGAGCGGAGCTCCTCGAATGCCTTGAGCATCATTGGGCGGGCGGTGCGGAGTGGGTTGGCACCAGCCAGCCTGGGAATGTCCTCCCGATGAAGCACGCATGAGACGAAGGTCGGACCATTTTCATAGGTCGCCGGACGAATGATGCCGAGTGAATGGCTGGAATCAGCGAAAAGATTTAGCAAAAAATCCATCTGTGCATTGAGTGAATATCGGGATGGATGCAAAACCAACTCGACCCGGCCTACGGTCCAGTCAGGTTGGCGATCAAACGCGGACAACTGCTCTTCCGGGCTCAGAATGTCGAATCGTTCGATGCTTTGAACTTCTTTCTTGAAGGGAGCCGTCACCACCGACTCGGCCCGATCAAGAAGTCTCAGGAATGAGCCAATGGCCTGATCCGGGCCACGAGCGAAAACTATTCGGCTGGTGATCACTGAGTCTTCTGATAATGCTACTTTTCGAGTCTTCTTTGTTTGCGCAACCTCCCCGACTTGTTGTCCGTAGTTTCGCGAACCGACTTTTTCGAGAAACGGGACCTGCTGGAAGATCGCTTCAGGTTCGTATGACTTGGCGATTAGGTCGGGATGCATACGAATGCAAATCACGGCCTCGTCTGGAAGTCGTTTGTGCTTCGGCATGGATCTCAACGATTCTAAGGTCAGTCCGACCTGTTGGATCAGCCGTCCCCGCGCTTCATCATAGCTGCGAGGATACTCCGGGCCGCCGCCGCCCTTCTTCTTGGTGACGGGGATGACGAATTTTTCGCCATTGGCGAGGATGAAGCGGGTCGTTGTGTTAGGCATTGGCTTTCTCCTTCTTTAAGTGATATTGGATCGTTGAGGAGCCCTTTCCGAGAATCTCCGCGATTTTCCGCACGGTCATTCTGCATTCGTTCTTGAGACAGCGGACCAAATTGCCATAGATGGCTTTTGGCATGCCTTCGGGGCACTGGCTCTCAAGGGTTTCGGCGAGGCATTGGGCGAGCGGGATTTTTCCGACCAAATGTCTGCGCAAGGCTCCTTGGGACAAGGTGGTCACGTCCGAACCGCTCAACCCAGTGAGAACGGCGGCCATGGCATCGACGAAACCTCCTGGCAGGCTCTCCGCGTGGCGGCCTAGCGAACGGCCCAGGATCGCAAACCGCTCGGTTTGGCCGGGAAGTGGTAAGTGGGCCACCACGTCGAATCGGCGCTGAATGGCAGGGTCGAGCATTTCGGGATGGTTGGTTGCGGCGACTAGCACGGAGTGGAGCGGCCATTCCTCCAGTTCCTTTAGAAGGACGTTCACAATGCGTTTCAATTCGCCCACATCGGATGCGTCATCCCGGCGTTTGGCAATCGAATCGAATTCGTCCAGAAGTAGCAGGCAGGGTGTTGCCCGTGCGTAATCCAAGCTGCGCCGCAGGTTGGCTCCTGTTTTGCCCAGATAGCTGGAAATGGAAGTGGCCAGATCGAGCACGACGAGTGGGATTTCCAACTCCTTGGCCATCCAACAAGCCAGCATGGTTTTGCCGGTGCCAGGAGCCCCCTTGAGCAGAAGGGTTCGTGGCGGCGCGATACCTTCCGCAATCAGACTCGCGCATTCCCGGCGTTCAGCCAGAAACCGGAGGATCGTGCCCCTGACGTGAGGTTCCAATTCCGGTTCCTGCGCCTGGTCGGTGGAGGGAATCCTCAGCAATGCGAGACCGGCGTCGGCATCCTCCGGTGGCGGCGGGGCGTTGCGCCAGCGAAGGGAAGCGCTATTGACCGTGAAGCGGGACAGCAGGGAGGCGAGTTCGTCGGCTTGGCCGGGGTCGGTTCGCTTGAGGGAGCGAACTGCCGTCAGAGCGAGCAATTCCAGTTTTTGGTGGTCGCCGGAAAGGCCCGCCTCGGCGAACTGCACCAGAAGACTGGAAGGAGATTTTGTGCGAAAAGTAGGTGTCATCTGAACAACCATGGCACAGGGATTCAAAAATACATCGAATTTTGCGTCAAGTAGTTTGTGCCAAATAGTGAAAACTATTTTTGTCATGGCACATAATTCGAGGATTGGCTTTGATGCAGAGCACCAGAGGACCACCTATTGCGGCGAATTCTCACCTATTCCACGTTAATCGCCACCGTCGCCGCCGGCACCGTCCACGACAAGAGCGGCAAGGCAAACCCCGACACCACCTCACAGCACGGAAAATAAAGTGACATGGACAACTCCTCCAACCCCAGGCGTGACTGCAACGATGGTTCGGCTCCACCACCGCCACCGGTCCTGCCCCCGATTCCTCGGACCCCAACAACAACGGGATAACCAACCTGATGGAATACGCCCTCGGCGGCGACCCGGTGGGACAGGCAACCGGCACCTCCATCCTGCCGAAAACCACACGGGACACCCACGGCTCCCTCCAATTGTCGTTCACCCGCTACACCGACCGCACCGGACTCAACACCCACACCAAGGAGGAAGGCAGAGAATTCTTCCGCATCGTGCCCGACAAGAAACGACGATTGGCCGTGCTGGCCAACCCAGCACCAGTGAAGAAATCCACCTCAAGGTCGTGCGAGCACTTCACTGGAGGAATTTCGGATCATACTCTGTATTACTTCTTGCCACCGATGAAATCCCGGGTAAAATCCCGCCATGATCTTTGAGGAAGACCCCGAATTCACCGACAAAGCGCTCCGCTTGATTGGCGACTGGGGATTTCCGAGATCCAGGTTTACGTCCTGGACCAACCGGACGCGGGCGACCTCATTCCCGGTTCCTGCGGCTGCCGCAAGCTCCGCTGGGCCGCCAAGGGTCATGGCAAGCGGGGCGGTGCCCGCGTGATCTACTACTGGGTCACCGACGACGACCGCATCCTCTTGCTCGACATCTACGCCAAGAACGAAGCGGAAAATTTAAGCGCTGCGAGATTGCAACACCTCAAACGGAACATCCCATGAAAGCCATCCCCGCCGCCACCACCAAAGCCAAGA
>JBAXPF010000312.1:0-5075 GCA_037132955.1 Verrucomicrobiota bacterium
CTCCCATGCCAAGCCCCCCCTCGTCCCCGCTCAAACCCGCGCTTACCCATGGCTGCTGCTGGCCAGCACTGCCGTCTCCGCTATCTTCTGCTTCATGTATATCACCAAGCCGGTGATTTCCCTGTCCCAGTCTCTTCCCCTCAAACCCGCCGCGGCCCCGCCCCAACCTTTCATCGCACCGGGAAAATCTGCTGTGGTTGCCGCACCCGCCGCTCCCAGCCTCCTCCCGAATGGGCGACTACTGCCAGGCGACAACCTTGCGCCCAATCCCACCGCCCGACCGGCACAGCGGGCCAACCTTCACCCCAACCTGCCCCTCCCTTCCGTGGCGTCCGCCTTTGAGGAAACCAACCTTCAAATCCAACACATCCTCACCGCCGAAACCCCGAACGGTGATCTCAGCCGCATCGTGCTCAATGTGCCAGTTCTCTATCAAACCCGCAACCTCGGCTGGACCCATGACGAAGTTGCCGAGGCCCGCGAATTGCTCAAACGCCTGACCACCTATCAGGAGAACAGCCGCAGCCTCCGCGAGGAAGGGACGATGCTCCTCGCCGCGTGGAACCTACTCGTTGAACGCTCCCTCCCCACCCCAGGCCTCCGCGCTGACAGCCCCTCCCTGCCGGCCAATCAAACCGACGCTCACGGCACACCAAAACCGGCAGGTCTTGATACCGCCGATTCCATCCAAATCCAACCCGCAGATCCATGAGTCCCCGCATCCCCTTGCTTACCTTCACTGTCCTTGGCTGCCTATGCGGTCTCGCCCAGGAAAGCACGCCAAACCCGGTGCCGCTGGCCAAACCCACTGTCGAGAGCGGTTCCATCCTAGAATTCTTCGACTCGCTCAACAACCCTTACCCCTCCGACGAGGTTGTCTCTCAATTCTCGCCCCCGACACCTCTCCCGCTCATAACCAAATCCGCAACTCCGCCAGCCGAACCCACCCAACCTGCCGACGCCCAGCCTGCCGAACCCGCCCATGCGGCAGGTCCCGCCGAGCGCCAACCGAGTCTGAGTGTCCAAGTTGAAAAGCTCCAGACGGGCAGCGGTGCTCTCGATCCAAAAACAGTAAAGCTCCTCGCCCCCTTCCCGGCCAAGCCGCTCGCTACCATCCCGTCTGGTTGGCGCCTGGAGTCCTCCAACCATGCCCCGCCGTTCATCCGCAAGGTCGAACTCGCTCCCGGCGCCAGCATCACCCTCAATATCCGCCCGCACCTGCTCGTCCCGGACGCCAACGGCTCTGCGGCCTTCTCCATCGCCGAACCCGGCTTTGACCCGGCTCTGGGCTACCGCCAAGCGCAAACTGTCAGCGCCATCCTCGCCTCCTCCATCCACCAACTCGACGAAGACGCCAAACAACTCGGCCACGCCATCGCCCAAATCCAACAACTCGTCAGCTCCCTGCCCCAGCCCGCACCTAAACAGCTGCCGATTGCCCCCGCCCCCGCCCTCGCCCCCACCCCACTCCTCAAACAAGCTAACAAAAAATGAACGGTTCCGTCCTCCCCGTGACCTGTAGTTTGGCCCTCGCTTCGATGTCTGCCGCCGTGGTCAGCCACTGGTGGTCATTTGAAGAATTCGGCCCCCTCCTCTGCAACGCGCCGCAGCTTGCCACACCTCACACCACCGTTACCCCGCCCGCTCTTCCAGCCCCTGGCCCGCCGGACTCCCGCATCCTCGCAAGCCAAGCCGCCCCGGCACCTGTCGTAGATCCCTCCGCCGCGCAGAAAGAATTCTACGAATCACTGCTGGAGGAAATGAGGCAACTCAAAAAGACCAACCTCGCTCTCCGCGATCAAATGGCGGAAACCAACCGCGATTTGATGAAACTCGAATTCCGCGTCGATACCCAGTCGGCATCCTTCCGCCCACTCCCAGTCACCGAAGAAGTGTCCGCACTCGACCCTTCCACCTATAACGCCGAATCCGTTGCCATTCCTCCACGCGCCGTCAAGGTCGGCAATTCCGTGGGTGAATAAATCGGCAGCCTTTCTCGTCGCAACTGGGTTATGTTGCAGCGTTCCTTGCATTGCTTCGCACGAGTCGGGGCCATCGTCGCCACCTGCGTCTGTGCCGCCACTGAGCCGACATGGCAGGCACAGATCGGCCCCACCACCCGCGGTCCCCATCCGATTCCCGCTCCTGTCGTCTTGGATTTCGACCTGAGTTGGAACGGCGCCATCGATGCCGGCCAGGTGCATCTTGAGTTTGCCCCCCACACCGCAAAAAAATCGGGAGCCTATGTCATTCATTCCATCGGCACGAGCCAGGGCCTTGCCGCGAGCCTGTTCCCGTTTCGCTTTGATTTCTGGTCCGAACTCCACCTCGACTCACTCACCCCGTGGTATTTCCGCGCGGTGGAAACCGATGCCAAGGAAACCGTGACCACCACCACCCGCTACCATGCCGACCGGGTGGAATCTGACGAATCCGCCCAAAAATTCCGCACCGGCAAAACCACCCACAAGTCCGTGGAATTCAAGTTCAACGCGGTGCATGACATTTTCTCCGCGATGCTCTTCGTCCGCAGCCAGCCACTCAAGACTGGCGAGCACATCACCCTCGTGGTCCTTCCCTTTGACACTCCCTATCTGCTGCATGTGCAGTCCAACGGCAGTGAAATCCACGGCGGTCACAATGCCATCAACCTCAGTGTCTCCATGCAAAAGATCGACCGCACCACACTGGAATTGCTGCCCTACAAGAAGCTCAAACGCAGCGCCACCCTCTGGCTCAGTGACGATGCAGATCGCATCCCCATCGAAATCCGCGCCGCCGTCTTCATCGGCGATGTCAGAGCCACCCTCACTGCCAGCCGGAAGCTCAAATAGGAGATCGTGATGCCGCCACGAGCGCCTCAGTGGGCGCACCCACCCCTCACTGCATCGCGGCGACAGATTTCTTGAGTTCGATCACATTGAGCGGCGGCACATTAAAGAGACAGTGTTCGCTGCGTTTAAGGTCGAACAGGTCGTGCTCGGAAAGCTGCAAGCTGAATTGATAGGTGATGAAGATACTGTCGGGCCCCATCGCGCGGGCGATACTGGCGAGCAATTGTTCACGGAGTTGGCGCTCCATGATGGTGAACGGAATGCCGGAGACAATGTAGTCCGGATTCAAACAACCCATTTTCTCCAACATTTCAGGCAGATGCAAGGCATCCCCGTTCACCACGCTGATCCGTGCATCGTGGGCGAATTGTTTCTCCAGATGCTCGGCAAAGTGGGAGTCCAGCTCAATGAGAATGAGCTTGGAGCCGGCATTCATCCGACGGACAATTTGGCGGGTGTGACAGCCCTCACCCGGCCCGAGCTCAACCACCACCCGCGGTTTGGAAAAATCGATGCGGCGGGCGGTCTTGCGGGTCAGGAAGGGAGAGCTTGGCACAAGGTACCCCACGCGGATGGGATTTGCCAGAACACGTTTGAAAAACAGAAAACTCATGGTGCGGCGATGACCCATTATAGCTGCCTGCTCCGGGGGGTCGAGCAATAGTTCCGAAATCTTCAATGCAGCCCTACGTTCAGCAGTCTTGACAGCGTAACCGGGGAACCTAGTCTCGGCCTGGACATGACGATAGATCAATACGCCAACCGCTTTGTGTGCGATCTCGTGGCTTACGAGCCAGGAAAGCCGATTGATGAAACCGCCCGCGAGTTGGGCCTGGATCCCGCATCCATCGTCAAGGTGGCATCCAATGAAAACCCGCTCGGGCCCTCCCCCAAGGCCAAACTCGCCATGCAGGCCGCCCTCGATGAGGCCCACATCTACCCCGATGGGGCAGGTTTCCGGCTGCGCCACGCCATCGCGGAGTCCCTCGGCGTGGAACTCGACCAAGTGGTTCTGGGCAACGGCTCTAACGAGATTATCGAGCTATTGTGTCACACCTTTCTCAACCGCGAGGCGGAATTGATTGCCGCTGAGCATGCCTTCGTGGTCTATAAGCTGATGGCCACGCTGTTCGGAGCCCGCTATGTGGAAGTGCCGGACCCGGGCTTTGTCCACGACCTGCAGGCCATGGCGGACGCGATCACCCCGCAGACCCGCTTGCTGTTCATCGCCAATCCTAACAATCCGACCGGGACCATGGTGGGCCAGGAAGAGATTGACCGCTTCATGGCTCGCGTGCCCGAGCATGTGGTGGTGGTCTTCGACGAGGCCTATTTTGAATTCCTCGATGTGCCGCTCGACACCCTGAAATTCGTCCGTGAAGGCAGAAATATCTGCGTGCTGCGCACCTGCTCGAAAATCCATGGGCTGGCGGCCCTGCGCGTCGGCTACGGCCTGGCTTCCAAGCCGGTGGCCGCCCTCTTGCAAAGGGCCCGCCAACCGTTCAATGTGAATGCCATCGGCCAGGCCGGGGCGCTCGCCGCGCTGGCCGATACCGACCACATCGAGCGCACCCGTGCGGTGAATCGCGAGGGCCTGGCGTTCTATCAGGCAGCCCTGCGCGCCCGCGGCATCCATTTTGTCCCCAGCGTGGCGAACTTCCTGCTCATTGAGGTGGGGGATGGAGACCGCGTGTTCCGCGACATGCTCCGGCAAGGCGTGATCGTGCGCGCCATGCGCAGCTACAAACTCCCCGGGTGGGTGCGCATTTCCATGGGCACCCCCGCCCAAAACGCCCGTTGCCTGGCCGTGCTGGACTCGGTGCTCACAAACGCGCCAGCCTAATAAGCGGGTTCATTTGGAAAATTTCAAGCGCGGATAAACGCAGATCGACGCAGATGATGAAGGATTATATTTGGATCTATCGGTGTTCATCCGCGTCCTTCAGCGGTTGGAATCTCCCCTCTCCCTAACAGAATCAACCATCTTGAGCGCCCCCGCAAGCCAGCCCACCACCATCGCCGCCGTCGCCACGCCCACCGGCGTCGGCGCAGTTTCGTTAGTGCGGGTTTCCGGGCCGTTGGCCATCGCCGTGGCCGACCTTGCCACGGCTGGCAGGGCGTCTCTGATGAGTCCCCGCACCGCAACCCGTTGCCGCATTTTGGATACGGCTGGCAACGTGTTAGACGATGGGCTGATGCTGGTCTTCAAGGCTCCTAACAGCTTTACCGGCGAGGCCTGCA
>JBAXPF010000313.1:0-5069 GCA_037132955.1 Verrucomicrobiota bacterium
CAAGAAGAAGCGCGCCGGAGCCGGACTGGCCGCCGTGCGCGCGCCGCTGGCGCTGTGCTTTTCGCCGATGAACCCACCGGCAACCTCGATTCCAAGAACAGCAGCGAGATCATGAAGATCCTCCTCGATCTGGCCTCCGAACATGGGGTCACCTTGGTTGTCGTCACCCACGATCACCACCTTGCCAGGGCAGGTGATCGCACTCTCGTGATCCGCGATGGCTCGATCCACCCTCATGCCCATGTGGATTGAGAAGATTTAAAAATCAGCATCAATCGTTGACGGGTAACATGTTACAACAATTACTCAATTTCAATTGAATCATTTGTTTGACGCCCTCGGCGGATTTAGCGCAGGCTCTGTCAACCTATGAAGCGAACGATTGTTCCAAACGCGGGGCCGAAGCTACGACTGCTAGAAGCCGCTGAAAAATTATTTGCCGAGCACGGGTTTGACGTGGTTTCGGTGCGGGACATCACGCAGGCGGCCGGCGGCAATGTGGCTGCGGTGAATTACCATTTTGGCAGCCGGGATGGTTTGGTGGCGCTGGTCATGACACGCTACCTGATGCCGGTGCATGAGGAACGTTTGGTCAGGCTTGAGGCGGCGGAGCAAAAATGGGCGGGTCAGGTGGTGCCCTTAGAGGAAGTGGTGTGCGCTTTTGTTCGACCGCTGATCACCCAGGTGGAGAAATCCAAGCTCTCGGAACAGTTGTTCTATCGCCTCGTGGGAAGGATTTTCGGCTCTCACGGCCATGGCATTCCAGCTCCGATCGAGGCTCAAATCAGCGTTTTAATCGAACGCTTCACACGGGCGCTGGGTAAGGCCTTGCCTACGGTGGCAGAAGAGGATTTGGTATGGCGGCTGCATTTCGTGATGGGGGCGATGATCTACATGCTGACCCATGGGGAAGCCATGCAACGGCTGTCGCAAGGGGCGGCTGGAAACCCGGACATGGAGGCCACCTTGGAGCGCTTCGTGCGCTTTGCCGTGGCCGGCCTGCGTGATGGGGTGATGAGTCCTCAGACGCCGCAGGCGGTGGCCAGTGCCGGGCTGGTGCCAGATGGCGGTCAGGGAGCGCCGCCGCAATCTGCGGAGCAGGTGCCAGACGGTGGTCACAGACCGCCGCTACAGTCCACGGAGCAGGTGCCAGACGGTGGTCACAGACCGCCGCCACAATCTGCGATGCAAACGCCAGACGGCGGTCAGGGAGCGGCGCAATCTGCGGAGCAGGTGCCGGACGGCGGTCATGGGCCGCCGCTACAGCACGACGGAGAATCTAACATGAGTGGCGGCGCGGCGGTTGCGCCCGATGGCCATGATGGCGTGGACCAGGAGGTGCGGAAGCCCGGAAAAAAGAGAGGCAGGAAAATCGAGCAAGACAGTCCACAGGTCCTGTTCGAATTTTAATATGTTCGCTTGAACATATCGATACTGGTGATAAAATGCGGGCGTGCCCCCCTCATCAGTGGAGACTTTGCGCCAGCAACTGCGGGATAAATTCCCGCAGGCGCATGCGGCGCGGCCGGAATTCGCGGCGGCACCCGGGCTGCCGCTCACGGTGGAGGCATTCCCGGCCGGGGCGGTCTCGGAGGTGACTGCCGCGGGAACGGGGACGGGTTTGTTGTTGCTGTTAGCCGGGCTGCTGGGTGAGCCGGATGAGGTGAGTGCGCATCCGGAGTTGGTGCTGGTGGACGGGGCGGACGGCTTTGATCCCGCGTCGTTTTCCGGCAAGGCCTGCTCGCGCGTGCTGTGGGTGCGCTGCCAATCGGCCATCAGCATGCTCAAGGCGGCCGATTGGCTCGTGCGCGACGGCAACGTGCCGGTTGTTTTGTTAGATTCGACGGGACTGGTCCATCGGGAACTCGCAGCGTTGCCGGCGGCCGCCTGGTGGCGGCTGAAGCAAGGCGCCGAACACAGCGGCTGCCGACTGCTAGTGCTTGCACCTTTTCCCGTGGTGCCATCCGCCAGCATGCGCTGGTCGCTTTCGGCCAATCTTTCGCTCGCGGATTTTGATTGCCCGCGCGACGCGTTGTTGCAGCGCTTGCGGCCGGTGCCGCAACAGCGGCGCCAAGCCACCTGAACCCCGCCATGTTTGCCGCCCTCCATCTTCCGGATTTTTCCATCGTGGCAGCCCTGCGGGGGCGGCCTGAGGGGAGGGACCGGCCCTGCGCGGTGGTGACTCCTCCGGCAGGTTCGGCCCGCCAGGCGAAACCCGGGTTGGTGGCGGTCAATCCTGCCGCACGAGTCGCTGGCATCGCTGCCGGGTGGCGGCTTAACCGCGCCTTGATCCGCTGTCCGGATTTGCTGCTGCTTGACCGTGAGCCGCTCGCCGAGCAGGCCTTGAGTCGGGAACTGATCCGGCTGGCGGAAACTCTGACCCCGGATGTGGAGCTCATCGCCGGAGACACCGTGGTGTTGGACCTTTCCCTACGGCGATCCTTTTCAGAAAACATGTTTGAAGCGATGGCTTCAAACGGTATGGAGCTGGGCTATGCCCTTGCCATGACGCCGGATTTGGCGCATTTGGCGGTGCGGTATGAGGCGACGCGGGGGCGGGTGGTGGCAGCGGCGGAGCTGGCGGTGCTGCCGCTGAAGGTGCTGGGTTGGTTGGCGGATGAGGGAACGGGACGGGTGGATTTGGACCTTTTGGAATGCTGGGGGGTGCGGACGCTCGGGGATTTTATGCGATTGCCACGGCAGGCGTTGGCGGAGCGCCTGGGGCCGGAGGTCGGCCGCTGGCACGACCTGCTGCATGGCAAAACCTGCCGCTTGCTGCGCTTGCACCGGCCGCCGGACTCCTTTGCCCAAACCTTTGATTTCGAGGATCCGGCGGTGGCTTTGGAGCCGCTGGTGTTTGCGCTCAAGCGCTTGCTGCACACGCTGGCGGCGCGGTTGGCGGCGCGCCATCTGGCGGCGGACCGTCTCGACTTCCGACTGGTTTTGGAATCCGGGGCGGTCGTCAGCCGCCAACTCCGCTTGCCCGAACCGCAAACCGCCGTCGAGGGCATGCTGCCGCCGCTGCGGACATTGTTGGAAACGCTGCGGCTGGAGTCCGCAGTGTGCGGGCTGGAACTCGATGCCACCCCCACCTTTGCCACCTCCGCCCAGCGCGAATGGTTTGGCCGCAGCCTGCCCCAGCCCGAACGCTGGGCGGAAACCCTCGCCAAATTGGAGGCTTTGTTAGGTCCGGGACGGGTGGGCATTCCGGTGCCCCCCGCGTCTTTCAAACCGGATGACTTCACCTTGCGGCCGGCGGTGGGCGCGGCGGGGGCGTTTTCCGATGCGGGGTTCCGGCCGGAGGCGGCGGTGCCGCTTTACCGGTATCGGCCGCCCTGCCCCATCGCCGTGGCCAGCGAGAAACGCGCTGGCCGGCCGTGGCCACTGGCGCTGCTCAGCGGCCCGCACCCGGGACGCATCGTGGATTGGCGCGGCCCGTTTCCAGCCTCCGGCGCTTGGTGGGAACCCGCCACTGCCTGGCAACGGCTGGAATGGGACATCCAACTCGACAGCCGCCACCTGCTGCGGTTGGTCTATCAAACGCCGGCACACTGGCAACTCGATGGCATTTACCCATGACCGCGGCCTTTGCAGAACTGCATGCGCGCTCGGCCTTTTCCTTTCTCGATGGCGCAAGCCAGCCGGAAACGCTCGTCCACCACGCCGCCAGCCTCGGCTACCAAACCCTCGCCATCACCGATGTCGCCGGCTTCTACGGATCGGCCCGCGCCCATCATGCCGCCCGTGAGGCGGGCATCCGCGCCGTGGTCGGCAGTGTCTTGGAATGGCCCGACGGCTCGCGCTTGCCCGTGCTGTGTGCCACCCGTGACGGCTATCGGATGTTGTCGCGGCATTTGACTGATACACATCTGGCAGGGGAAAACAGCCGTCCCGGCTATGCCACCCGGTTTGCCGGCGGGGATCTGATCGCCCTCACCGGCGACCGCGACGGGCCGCTGTGCCGGCCCTTGCTGCGCGGTGACCGGCAGGGCGCGTTGCACGCCGCCGAATGTTTGATAGACCGCTTCGGGCGCGGCAACCTCTATGTGGAAATCAACCGCCACGGGTTGCGGGATGACGGCCGCCTCAACCGCCATTTGATAGAGCTGGCCGCGCACCTGCGCTTGCCGTTGTTAGCCAGCAACGCGCCCTTGCATGCCACGCGTGGCGACCGCCGGCTGGCGGATGCCTTCGCCTGCCTGCGCCACCACGTGGCGCTCGATCACGCGGGGCGTTTGTTAGCGCCGAATGGAGAGCGGCATCTGAAATCACCGCGCGAGATGGTCGCGCTCTTCGCGGACGTGCCCGAGGCTGTTAGAAACACGCTGCGGCTGGCGGAGCGGTGCGAATTCACCCTGGAAAACCTCAACTACCGCTTCCCGGATTTTCCCGATGGCTGCGGCAATCCCTTGTCGGTGGGGGAGCAATCGACCCTCCTGAGGCGTTTTGTCTATGCCGGTGCCGCGCGCCGCTACGGGGTCTGCAGCAAGAAGGTGAGGGAGCAGCTTGAGCATGAGTTGGCGATGATCCAAAAGCTGGGGTTTCCGGGGTATTTTCTCATCGTCAATGAGTTGGTGGAGTTTGCGCGGGGGCGGGGCATCCTGTGCCAGGGGCGGGGCTCGGCGGCGAATTCGGCGGTGTGCTATGCGTTGGGCATCACGGCGGTCGATCCGGTCGGCTGCGGCTTGTTGTTTGAGCGCTTCCTCAGTGAGAACCGCAAGAGCTGGCCGGACATCGACATCGATTTTCCTTCCGGTGCACGGCGCGAGGAAGTCATCCAACATGTTTTCAGGAAATATGGGGCGCGCAATGCGGCGATGACCGCCAACGTCATCACCTACCGGAGGCGCTCCGCGTTCCGCGAAATGAGCAAGGTGCTCGGCTTGCCACCCGAGGCCGCCAGCCGCTTTTCTAACATGCCAGCGGCATTCCATGGCGAGGGAGCCCCGGATGAGGACGCGCCGGACAGCCGCGAGGCGGAGTTCGAGGACATGGTGGCCGGCATCCTGCCGCCGTCGCATCCCCGGCTGGCGGCGCTGTCCCATCTCTATCATGCGGTGCTCGGCATG
>JBAXPF010000314.1:0-5052 GCA_037132955.1 Verrucomicrobiota bacterium
AGGCAGGCATCATCCTCATGATTGTCATCTCTCTAATGATGTCTCTGCGTTATAGCCTCGTGTTATCAATGGCGCGGCGGCAGGCATTCCCCTTGGATTATCGAGGATTTGTGCCGCATCTCCCTTTCGCCGGCTTAGCTCAGTGGTAGAGCAGCTGATTTGTAATCAGTGGCGATTGCGGGAAATTCGCTTTACCTACAATAGAAGTTAGGCGTGGGTAGCAGGTGATGGTAGCATAGAGAATGTTAGACCGGGGCGAAACTGAGCGGAAATCACTCGGCCACGCCCTGGGCATTCGGGGCGGCAGGACGCGAAAGACGCGCTTCCATCGCGCTCAGATCGGCCGCCAGCTTGCGGTCCACATAGCCAGATAGAATCTTCTCGACCTGACCGGCAAGCTGGACGTTGAGCGCCACGTTGCCAATGTTGACGTTGGCCACCGGAGCGGTGTCCCGCGTGAGAGCCGCCTCTTGCACCGACTTGCCGGGGGCGGAGGGAGTGATGTCCAAGGGACCGCCCGCGCGACTGTCCGTTTTGATGGCAGCCCCCAACCCCTCAAGTCCCAGCCGGATGTCAGTGATCGCGGAGACCAACCGGGTTTGCTCGGAGTCGAGTTCATTGAGCGCCTTGTAGCGGGCCTCCTTGGCCGGGTTGAGGCGACCGGGTGCTTCGTTGGGCAAATAGTTGACCACGGCCTCCCGACTGTCCTGGGAGAGGCCATAAAATTGTCCGGCGGAAATCCTGCCACTGCGGCTGAGCGTGGACTGCATGGCGGCGACACGGAGTTGGTCTTCCCGGCTGGCCAACATGAGCCGCTTGTTGGCTTCGTCGGATTGCTCGCGCATGGCCTTGACCGTGTCGAAGGCAACCTGCTTGCGGGCGGCCTCGATTTCATATTGGCGGGTCTGGAGAGTCTCCAAGCCTTTGCGGGCGGTGGCCTCGTCCTGCAAAACTTGACCGGCAAAGCCAGCGCGGCGGGATGGATTCTCCCCCAGCAGAGGTTCGTTGAACCATGCCCCGCCCGCCTTGGCCAAACCCATCTTGGCACGCTGGATGGCGGTGAGAGCTTGGTTGGCATTCTTGTCAGAATCGGTCTCACCATAGCGCCATGCGATGGAGGAATCGGCGGCAGACTTCGAGGCGTCGGTCTGGGCACGGGTGAGGGCGGCGATTTGCTCGGCGACGGCGAGTTCATCCCTGGCCTTGGCGAGGCGCTTGTCTTCGAGGATGAGCCGGGTCTGGATCATGAGGTTGGCCTCATCCATCTGATCAATGACCTTTTGCCAGATTTCGATTTCATGGCGGCCTTGCGCCTCGGTGATGGTGCCCGCTGCCATCCGGCTCTTGGCATACTCTATCATGCGGGCAGCAGGATCTTTGCGCGTTTCCGCTTCAAGGTTGGTCTTGCGCTGGGTTTCTAACAACCACCTGCGCCCGATCTCCTCGGCATTACGGCGACGCTGGAAGGTGCGCCCCACAGGGTCATTGTCGGCGTCGGGCGAGAGGTCCTTGAGTTTTTCCCCAAATGCGGCGGCCTGGGCCTTGACGCGCTCCTCTTCATTATCCCCGGTGCTGCCGACCAAATGATCGAGGTAGCGGTTGATCGCAGAGACAGGCTTGGCTCCATAGGCTGCCTTATTGAATTTCTCCTGCGCCTGGGTGAGTTGTTCGATCTCGCCTTGAGCGGCCTTGGCGGCGGCTTGGATTTTCTCGATCTCCTCGGCCTTTTTGCGCTTGCCGGCATCGGTGCCATCATCGGGAGTTGCGATGAGTTGGCGGCGTTGTTTTTCAAACTCGGCGAGCTTGTCGCGCAAGGTCTCCACGGCCGGCGCGATGGCTTTGTCGAACTGTTGCTTGGCGGACGACTCGCTGCCTTGAAAGGCGCCTTGGAGTTCGATCATGAGTTTCTGCAAGCCTGTGGTATCGCCTGCTTCGAGGAGTTTGTAGAAACGCGAGACGGCATCGGCATAGCGGTTAGACCCGTTTTCCAGATTGATCAAAAGGTGGGCACCTGACTCGAAATCGCGGACCATGGTTTTGCGGTCGATTGCCCCTTCGCGGATCGCGACGTTCATCGACTCAAACACGTTAGAAGCACGCGACAAGCCACCCATGCGTTCCCGCAACATATTGACGTTGGCCGTGATGCGCTCCACCTCGGAGGAGTAATCCAACTTGGCAGGATCGTTCTTCTTGCCCATGAACTCGCCATGAAAGGCATCCACAGCCATATCCTTGACGATGCCGAAGGGGTTGCCAAAGTTTGCACCCACCCGTTTGTTCATCGCGTTGGCGAAGCGCTGCATGAATCCCTTGTCCGCACCCACTCCGGTTTCCATGTGAGCCAGGAAGCGACTCCAACTATTGATCGTATCGCCCATGCCCGAAGTGAGTGAACTCAAGAGATCGAAGGCCCCGGCATCGCCCATGGCCGTGAAAAGTTTGGTCCACGACGCGGAGAGGCTTTCGACACGGCTCTGCAAGCTGGCGAGGATTTTATCGTTTTCGCGGAAAGCGGAAGACGTGTCAAAACCCGCCTCGGCGGCGAGGATTTGGGACTGGCGGTATTGGTCGAGCACGAGGGCGAAGCGTGCCGCTTGGCGCGAGCCGGCGGTGAGCTTGAGGAAGTATTGTTTCTGGGCGTTGTTGAGGGTTGGATAGATGGCGGAGAGTTCGCGGAAAATTTGGGACATGCTCTTGAGGTCGCCATTGGGACCGGATAGATCGATGTTGAATCCTTCCTTGAGCCCCTTCATGGTTTCGGGCGCGGCAAGACGGGTGACCACAAACTTGAGCGCGTTGCCGACTTCCTGACCCGGCCTGCCGGTGGCCCCGGTGACCGCACCGATCATGCCTTCGAGGTCGCGCAGTTCGAGACCCGCTTCCTTGGCGACACCGGCAACCCTAACGATACCTTCGAGCAAATCCTTGTTAGTTACATTGTAGCGGTTGGAGATGGCATTGAGGCGGGCGAGCACCACTGGCAGATCACCGACGTTGAGGCGATAGGTGGCGTAGATAGCGGAGAGCTTTTCTGATGCCTCGGCAGCGGTCATTTCCGCGACGTTGGCGGCCATGAGGGAAACCTTGGTGGCTTGGAGCACTTGGATGCGGGTCATCCCCAGACGCGACCAACGGATCGCGGCATCCATCGCCTCATCCGCGCTTCGTCCTTGCGCGGCGGCAAGTTCGAGCGTGCCCACCTTGAGCCGCTGTGCCTCCGCATCGGTGCCACGGAAAACAGCGCGAAGTGTGGCAAACTGTCTATCCACTTTGATGGCACCGGCGACGCCGGCGTTGAAAGCGGAGGTCATCCCCATGACGGCCTGCACCGGGATCATCCAGCGGGTATAGGTGGCGGCATTGCGCAGCAGCGAGGAGGTGTGGAAATTGAGCGCGTGCCCTCCGGCAGTGGTGGCAGCGGCAAAGCGGGCGGCATCACGGGTGGCGGCAACCTCTGCCCCCAGGCGCTTGCCACGGGCGGCATCGGCGGTAACGACATTCCCTGCGCCACGGGCACGGGCTTCCACACCGGCATATTGGTTGGAGCGGTTGCCGTATTCTGCCTGACGGGCGAGGTGACCTTTTTCAGCGGCCGCCTGCTTGGCTTTGGTGTTGTGAGTCGTGGCCCGCTCTTGGCGCTCGGTCGCATTGATGGCGGCGATGCGCTTGTCGGAGTTGGCCTTGATGTCCTGCATCTCGCGGTTGAAGGCGGCAGCGCGGTCCGTCGCGGCCTGGGCCTCAGCCGCCTTGCGGGCGGCAGATTGGTGGGTAGCCAAAGACGCCATGGCACGCGCCTGCTCGACATCGACCTGCACCGCATGGCCCTCCATGTTGAGGGCGCGGCGCATGGCCTTGTCGGAGCCGGGAGAATCACCCCGGCCCTGCCGCCACGCATCCATGCGCTGGAACTTGGCCTGACTGTCGGTGAAGATTTTTTTGCGTTCCGCATAGATGCGGTTGAGTTCGGACTCGCGGCGGGTGAGATCGGCGATTTGGTTGGCGCGGATAATATCCTCGGTGTTGGCCTTTTGCCAGCGGTCCACGCGCTCCTCTTCCTGGCGCAGCGCGTTGTCGTAACGGTTGCGGCCGCGGGCTGAAATGGCCTTGGTCTCTTTGGACTCCGACACCCCATCAAGACGCGCCAAACGGGCGGCGAGACGGTCGCTTTGGGACTCGCCCTTGGTGAATACACCGCTTCCGGTTAGACCATTGCCGGCGGCGGTTTGCAACAACGCGTCAACCCGGCGCTTTTGTTCGGTTAGAGCGAGACGCTGGCCATCCCTGTCACCCGTGCCGCTCGCCTTAGAGTAGGCTTGGCCGAGCTGCTTGTTGACGCCGCGCAAGCCATCCTCCAACTCCCTGACGGTGCGGACATCCTTGGTGGCCTCAGAGATCAGTGAGGGCGTGCCCGTGACCATGTCCAGCTTGTATTTCGATGCGCGCTGCAGACCGCTGCCAAGCTGTTCGATCTGGGATAGATGGCGGGCTGCTGGGTTGCCGTTTTTGCCGTAAGTGGTGGTGAGGGTTTCCGATAGCAGGCCCGGCGTGCGGCGCGGCGGCGTGGAAGCATTACCAGAGGTGGCGGGCTGACCATTGGAGCCAAGAATAGGGGAGGGCATGTTGGCAAACGCCCCTTGCACGATCTTGCGCATGGCACCGGCCTGGGCTTGGAAGCCCTTGAGATCGATGCGCACGGGGATGCGCAGCCCGCGCTTGTCGAGATACTTCTGGAACTCATCGAGCTTCTGCTTGTCCCGGCGCAGTTCCTTGGATAGGTCCGACTTATAGGACGACTCCATTACCACACTGATCGTTCGCGCTGCCATGCAGCGGGTGTTTCACAGTAGGGGAAAGTGTCAATGCTAGATGGGTGGCGCACGCTTTGGGTGGCGCACGCTTCCAGCGTGCATCCTCCCGCATCCTTGCGGGAGGTCTTCTCGCTTCACCTCCGCCGACGACGCGGGTGCGAAGCGCCTCTTAGACCCGTCAGACATGTCCGACCCGTCCGACCCGTCCGACCCGTCCGACCCGTCCGACCCGTCCGACCCG
>JBAXPF010000315.1:0-5031 GCA_037132955.1 Verrucomicrobiota bacterium
ACACCGCAGCCAGCAGGCACACAAGGATTTGGCAGATGGATTTCATGGGTCAATAAATCAACTTCTCAGTGGCGAAGGATCTCCGGATGGCTTGCTTTTTAAAAAAGCCCTCCGGCTCCTGAACGGATTTGTTAGGCAAACTTCTCATCGCGTCAAGCATAATCCTGACAAAACAACCGTTAATTCTTTTTAACCTCCGGATTGGCGGTTGGCTGCCGGCATGAAAGTTAGAGATTTGTGCTAAGCCAACCGCGGCTCAAGAGATGTGGGCTGGACGCCTGCGGCTGCGCAACATCAACCCGGCTGCCAGCACCCAGGCGACAGACAAGGTCGAGGCGGGCTCGGGCACGGCGCTTACTTCTCACGTGCTGCCGCATCCGCCCGACTCACACACGCTTCTTCGGAAAACCCGCCACCCGCTCTAACACCCATTTGGTGTAGGCATACCACTTCACCAGTATGATCGGCGCTCCAGCTCCGGCTGGCTTCATGTTCTTACGAAAGAATTCGACCGCCTGCGTCGGTGGGAGCGCCGCCATCTTGGCGGCTGTCTCCGGCATCTTGCCGGAGACTCTTGGTCCATGGCGTGCATTCTGCAATCGACGTCCACCTCCGAAGAGGATTTGGCAAGATGCCAAATACTGCCGCCAGGATGGCGGCGCTCCCCGAAGAAAAAGGGCATTGGGATAAAGGATTAAAGGGAAACCTTGCCACGTCTCCATGATGGGATGTTTCATGGTATTTTGCAATGGCATGATCCCCGATTCTCGGCCATACCAGCAAAAAATCCAGTTTTGAACCAGCGCCGACACCAGCCCAGCCCACGCTTGACCCCGTAACCACCCTGATCTATAAATCCGCACCACGTCCGCTTCCGCAAACATCCCTTGGATTTCCCGGTCGCGGCCCATCCCCCCAAAAAAACATGCACTCTCTATCAACCCCAAGCAGACGAAGCATCAAACCACTTTCGAGTTTATTAATGGCGGCACTGGGTGCCCTGGCGATGGCGGGCGGCACCGCCGCTGCGGCGGACAAGTTGCGGGACCACGAGGTCGTGCTGGACAAGGACGGTCGGCTGCTGCCCTGGACCGATTATGACAAGGTGCTCAAGTGGAGCATGAACTTCATCAAGCAGTGTCCCACCGTGCCGACCAAGTTCGGCGATGATCCATGGTATCTGGTGACTTCCAAGTTTTCAGTCAAAGGGGAATTCATGCGCAACCAGAATTGCCAGGGCAGTCATGCCTATTGGGCAGTGGAAACGCTGGTTAGATACTACGCCTACACCGGTGATGCGGACGCCCTCCCGCCGGTCAAGCGGATCCTCGACCGCGTGCTCAATTACCATTCGCCCGCGGACTGGGCCTGGCAGAATGTGCCGCCCACCCAGGACGACAGCGCAGACGGCGAATACACCGACGAGAGGAGTGAGCCGGACAAGATCTGCCTCACCGGTGTGGCCTATCTGAAATTCTACAAGTTGACCGGGGATGAGAAATATTTGAAAGCCGCGCGCGGGATCGCGGCCACCATCATCGCCCATGTGGGGGCGGGCAGCGAAACCCAGTCGCCCCTGCCCTTCCGTGTCAATCTCAAGACCGGGGAAGTCATCGACCCCTACACGTCGGACATGCTCGCGCCGGTGCTGCTGCTCGACGAGCTGATCCATCTTGGGGAAACCGCGCAGGGAACCTATCAGGCGACACGTGACAAGCTCTGGCAGTGGATGCTGGAGTATCCGGTCAAAAACAACCGCTGGTCCGGCTACTACGAGGACATGGTCACCAATTTCAACAACTGCAACCAGCAAACCCCCATGGAAACCGCGCGCTTCATGCTGCGGCATCCGGAGATGGACCCCGATTACAAACGTCACGTGGCCGGCTTGCTCGCCTTTGTCAAAGACCGCTTCGGCAAATCCAAGCGGTTTGGCGCCACCAGCATCAAGGAACAGGACATTTGTTTCCAGGAAATGAGCAGCCACACCGCCCGTTATGCGTCGATTGTCGCCAAATGGTATGCGCTGTCGCAGGATCCGAATGACCGGGAGGAAGCGCGCGCCTCCTATGCCCTCGTGACCTATTCGTTCTACGACAAGTTCTCGCAGGGTGAGGCCGCCGTCAACTACACCGGCATCGGCTATAATCACCCGTGGTTCACCGACTCGTACTTCGACTACATGTGCCACATCCAGGACGGCATGACCGAACTGCCGGACATGGCCCCGGCGGATGCCGACCATATCCTCGGCTCCGATTCCGTCATCAAGAAGGTGACCTATCAAGCCGGTCAGATCGAATACACCACCTTCGAACCGCGCGGCACCGAGGTCCTGCGCATTACCTTCAAACCCACAAAAATCCTGGCCGACGGCAAGGAACTGCCGCCCGCGGCTTGGACCTACGGCGAGTATCATGGCGTGCCGGGAGTCCTGCACATCCGCCGTGACGCCTCCCGCCAAATCGTGATCACCTCACGTTAGGGGGCAACTCACTGATAGGACGCCTCCACACGTTGGGCGACGTCGCGGTAGCCGTAATCGACTTCGTAGATTTGTTTGAAGCACTCGAGGGCACTGTCCGTGTCGCCCAACTCGTGATGGATGATGCCTTTCTCATAGAGGACTTCCTTTTTGGTATTGTCCATGACATGGAGGTCGGCGAGCGCGTCTGAATACTGTTTGATAGAGAGGTCGAACATACCCTTGGCCTTGAACGTGCGGCCTAGCAGCAGCAACACCTTGGTGCGAATGTGGGGATTGCGGGTGGCCTGTTGGAGATGGCCAATCGCGTTGCTGTGATCGCCCGCATTGTAAAGGGCGCGACCGAGTTCGTAGCGAAGCTGCGGGTCGGTCGGGTTTTGGTCCACGCGGCGTTTGGCTTCATCGACAACAAGAGCGAGGCGTTCCGCTTTGTGCGTGGCGAGGGCCGCTTGGAGTTCCACGTTGTCGGGATCAATGGCGGCAGCCGCCTCCAGATCCCGGATATCGGCCTCCGCGGCGCGGTCCTTCATCTGACCGGCTTTGGCGCTGAGGGCGACGTCGCCATTGCTCAGCGTGTGGGCCCATTCATAAAAGGCCTGGGCGTTGTGCCAGTCTTCGAGTTGCTCGTAGATATTGGCAAGATCCTTGACACTGCCGAGATTGTTAGGATCCTCGTTGTATCTTTCGACGGAGCGGTCGCGGCGTTCCTCGAGTTGTTCGCCGGTGAGACCGGAGCGGGTGGCGCGTTCGAGTTCCTCGACCTCCGCGGCATTGCGCATGAGACTGCGCATATCGACGTTTTCGTCCCACTTTTGCTTGAGCATGGAGGCGCTGGCGGAGGCGTCCTTGGAGCCTTTGATGGCGGCGGAATCCGTGGGATGGCCCTTGATGATATCGTTATAAACTTCCGAGGCGGCCAGCGGTTGCTCGCGGGCGAGATAGAACTCTGCCAGCTTGTGAAGGAGTTTGGCGTTTTCCGGGCCACCGGTGCGGACCGTTTCGAGGGCGAAGGCGGCGGACTCGAAGAGCTCCATGCGCACGAAGGTATCGAAGAGCAATTCGTTGGCCGACTCATTGTAGGGATCCTTTTCGAGTTCCTTTTCGATATGCGGCAGGGCACCCGCTGGATCTTTCTTCGCTTGGCTGGCAATTTTCATCAACCCCATGCCGCCTGTCTGAATGCCGAATATCCCGGTTTTCTTCTTGGCTCCGCCCGTGATTTGAATCTCACACTTGCGCAGCATCTTGCGCCCATCGAGAAATTCGGGGCAATCCTTGAGGACGGTTTGCAAAAGGCTGACGGCATACGACAGGTTGGCGGTCTGCACGGCACTGAGCGCTTTGAGCCAAAGGGGCTTGAGGCTCTTGGAAAGTGCATTTTCGGTAATCTCAGGCATGGCTGGGGGACTGGCTGGGGGATTGGAGGAATCGCGCCTGCAAGCGGCGCCTGACGCTGAGGCTGGCACGTGCCGTGGGCCTTGGCAAGTGTGGGTTTGACTTCAGTGTGGGTTTCACCTCGGCTGGAACGGCTGCGCCCTTCCGCATCAACCTAAGGACATAATCGGTGATTATGATGCCCGATTCACCCCTGAATTTCACATTTCCGAAAAAACCCGAGATTTCCGGATTGACACCCCAGGTGCGGGTCCCTAGATTGCCGCCCCCTTCGCCTGCGCCGGTGGCCGTTCATCGCGCCGAAGACTCCAAATACAAGCACATGAAGACGTTTTCCGCCAAGCCGCACGAAGTCGAGCGCAAGTGGTATGTGATCGACGCCAAGGACAAAGTCCTCGGCCAGGTCGCCGTGGAGGCAGCCCGCCTGCTCCGTGGCAAGCACAAGCCGATATTCACCACCCATGTTGACACGGGCGATTTCGTCGTAGTGGTCAATGCCGACAAGGTTGTCCTGACTGGCAACAAGGAGCAAGCCAAGATCTACACGCGCTTCTCCGGCTACGTCGGTGGCAAGCATGTGGAAACACCGCGCCAAGTGCGGGAGCGCCGCCCGGTGCTCATGGTGGAACGTGCCGTCTGGGGAATGATTCCCAAGAACCGTCTGGGCCGCGCCCAATACGGCAAACTCAAGGTCTATGCCGGTGACGTCCACCCGCACGATGCCCAACAACCCGCAGTGCACGAAGTCCGCTAACCCCTACCCTTTTTTCCCATGACCGCCCCCCCCACCCACAGCGCCACTGGTCGCCGTAAAACCGCCGTCGCCCGCGTTTGGATGACCGAAGGCACCGGCCAGATCACCATCAATGGCCGCCACTTCGAGGAATACCTCCCCACCGCCGAACTCCAGAATAGCATCCTTGCTCCGTTCCAACAGCTCACGCTGGTCAACAAGTTCGACCTTAGAATCGTCGTCAAAGGCGGCGGCATCCATGCCCAGGCCATTGCCATCCGTCATGCTATCAGCCGCTCGCTCACCCAAGTGGATCCGGAAAACCGCAAGGTCATCAAGCCACTCGGTTTCCTCACCCGCGACCCGCGCATGAAGGAACGCAAAAAGTCCGGCCAACCCGGTGCCCGCAAGCGCTTCC
>JBAXPF010000316.1:0-5023 GCA_037132955.1 Verrucomicrobiota bacterium
GGGGGTGTCCACCAAGCCATACACATGTGTCTCACCGCCCGACCCGAGCCGTTGCAGGTCTTTTAGGTCAAACGTCCTGCCGTCGCGTTGGAGCCGCATCTTCATTTGCCAGATTTATTCTCCGGCCCACACGCAGCTAGAAACAAGGTGAGGTCGTCATCGGCACGCTCGCGGACTCGTGGGGTGTCGAGAAAAGCCAGTAGCGCGGTCTCTCTCTTTTTCTGGGTGCCAGGCGTGGCGACGAAACGAAACAGCGGGGCGAAAAACCCCTGATGCGGATCACCGCTCGGCATCCGCAGGGCGAGCATCTGAAGACCATCAGTCAGCGCGGCTAGACGCGCAAGGTTGCCGCGCCACAGCATGAACGAGGCACCGTCGATGGCACCGGGTGAAATCAGGAAGGTTGTTTCGTTCAGGTATTCGCTGGGAGCTGGCCTAGTGACGGCGAAAGTCTCGCCGCCTTCTTCCTGCGCCACTATCGCTCCGTCGCCGATTTGGATCGCTGCGACCATGCGGCCGGGACGTGCTACTGCTAGCGCCAACGTGCAGGCGAAGTCGCGTAAAGCCGCCTGCCGTATCGAGGCTTCATTCTCCAAGGAATTAAGAGCGGCTTTCAATGCATGACCAAATAATTCTCGCCATTCCTCATCCGTCCTATTTTTCCCCGTTGCCGCTAGCAAGTGGCTACAGATGGTTTCCAAAGCGGTAGTCACCGCCAATTTAGCGCCGATTTCGGCCAAGGCTGCCGTCCCTGCGCCGTCTGCCATTGCGAGCACAAGTGTGCCGCATGGCAGCACGCGCCCACGATGAGCATCTTGACACGGATCTCCGGTCTTGGTGTGGCTGCCTCCCTGCGAGGAAACCCCCACCGTCCGCCAGCTTTTGGGTCTTTTCATACCGTTCCCCATCCTGGCGGCGGCAGAACCACCATTTCGTCCACCTTCGATGCCGCAACTGCCCCGGCACTCTTCGAGAGCCAAACGAACATTTCCACAAAATTCAATCCATTCAACTTCACGGGTGCTCTCACGCAAAGACGCCCCAATGCGGCCATATCCGCCTGTTCTACACCCACTCCGAAGAACGCCACTCGCTTGTTTAGCTCATCATCATGCACTCGACGCACAGCCTCCTCAAAGATTGCCGCATCCTCACCGTATGGCGCACCATCGGTGATAAGAAATACCCACGGTCGATAATAACTGATCCCGTTCTCCTTATAAAGCGCCTTGCGGGCCTCAATCATGTCTAGCGCCTTGATGACCGCGCTGCCCATATGGGTTGATCCCCCCTCCTTCAATTTCGGCGGGATAAAGTTATCGATGGTGCAAAAGTCATTGTGAACAACGATCTCGTTGTCAAATGCCACCAGCGCCACCTCCACCCGGTTTGAGGCCACGGTGTCTTTTGAGAGATCCTCCTTGAAGGCTTGAATGCCTTGATTGAGTGCGTCGATGGGTGCGCCCTTCATAGAGCCCGAAACGTCCAATAGCAGCACGCACGGGCAGCGCGATTCAGGGTTTTCGGCAAATTCAACGGCGGCTTCGAGAGAGTGATTGCTCATGGCGGTGGGATGTTGTGGTGGATTAGGTAAGTCTGTTAGCAGGACCAGAAAGAAAATCTGCTTTATGGATGGACTTTGCAAGCCATTGGAATGCGTCGAGCCTTAAAGTTATTTTTTGGGTATTCACCTTCAGGATAAATGACGGATTTCTAGCACCCCCCAGTGAGCCCGGAGGTATTCGGCCACCAAACGACGGTGACAGTGGTGGGGCTTGTCCTCGCTGCACAGCAGGCAGCCTCCCTTGATGGTTTCGGGATCTATACGCTTTTCGATTTCGCGCTTTTTCATCAGGTCCAGAAACGCGGGTTCATAGACGTTCCAGTCGCCCTTGTGCTTTTTGTAGGCGTCGAGGATGTCCTGGGTGGGCGCGAGCAGAGGCATGTGGATGTAGTCGATACCGAGAATCTCCTTGAGGAAGAATTGAAGGTCGTCGCGTTTCGAGAATCCGGCGAGCTGGGAGATGTTATTAAGGCGGACATCCACGACCCGTTTGGTGCCGCTTTTGCGCAGGAGCCCGAAGAACTGCGCGGCGGTCTTTTGGGTGAAGCCGATGGTGTGGACGGCGGTTTCAGGATTCATCGTTCCATGGGGCATCCCTCACGGCGGAGGAGGTTTCGGGTTGTTCGACGTAGGCGATTTCCTCGCCGCGGCGCTTGTAGGCTTCATTGAGCTGCTCGATGCGGGACCGGAAGAGATCGTAAGCCTCCTGATGGTATCGCGTGAGCAATCGAGTTTCCGCCTTTGCGTGGGACTCAAGGTTCCCGTCCGCATGGATATGGAAAACATCGGAGAATTCCTTGGCGTAGCGGCAAACCAGGATGGTCCGGTGGCAGTCCAAGGGATCTTTTTCGGCGCACATCAGGGCGATGCGGCTTTTGCCGATTCCCACTTTGAGACGTTCCAGACCCTTTTGAAACAGCGACGCTTGAGCAATCCGGTCGTAATCCACCCGGTCGCCGATGTAGCACTCGCGTTCGTCGCGCCGGGCACCCAGTTCCTGGCCGAGGAAGACGTAGCGAATGCCGTTTTCCTTGAGTTCCTTCTCCAATGATGGTCGACAGAACCACGGCAAACGGCTGAATGGCCGGGACCGGACATCGGCCACGATCTCGATGCCGTGCTGCTTGAGCAGCCCGAGGAAGCGGGGGAAATCGTGGGTCGAGTGACCGATGGTGAAGAGTTGGTTCACGGTTCGAGGATGGCGGCGGCGATTTTATACTGGAAACCATTTGCCAGAGGTGGGGTCAAGCTCGCCACGATTACGAGATTCTCCGGTTTCAGATCAAACCTCCGGGTCTCGCCTTTACTCACGCGCCCCGGAGACAATCCGTGGCGTTGATCGAACAAAGGATCGGTGATGCTAAACAGGTGGTCCACACCATCATGCCGGATGGTCAGAATTTTTTTGAACTGATCTTTCCCTTTGAACGAATCGTACTCATAGAAGGCTTCGACTAATACGGGTTGTTTTGGCCTGATCAGTCGTAAAGTCACGGCCGCAGCCCCTCTCGGGACTTGACGAGAGGCGGCCGATTGTGGTCCCCAGAGATCTCCAGACTGGTCTGGCAAACGATCCAAGATGGAGTGATCGTATTTCCCAACGATTTTCCAATTTGTTTCAGACTCCAGAATCCAGTCTTCCGGATGGCAGGGATCGTTTGCCGGTCGAGTAAAGGTCATTTCAACACAATGCAGCGGACAAACGGTCTGCCCGCCAATCACTGTCCGCTGGAACGGGATGGCTCCCTCGGGTTGACTGGGATCGACAGGCCTGATCCACTTTCCCAATGCAAAGTTGCCGCCTCTGGGTATCATCTCCAACCCTGCGACGCAGCGATCTGGATACTTTTTGATCGAGTTGGCCATGACGAGGAGGGTCTTCGTGATGCCGGTGTTCATGAATCGAGGGAATGGGCTAATTTCATGGACCGCGACAGGAACTGCCGCGATTCAATTGATTTCACATCAGCAGGATTAGCAAGCCATTCAGCGTCCGTCGAGGCACCATTCGACAAATTCTTCGGCAAAGGCGGAAGAACAACCTGATTCTGTTGGGCGGGTCTGGATTCCATGCGGAGCGCCGTCAGATCAGGCCATTGAGGAAACTGCTCGGCGGTTTCTCGCGGTTCCAGTCGTTGGTCTGGTGGGAGCTGAGGATGAGGTGGCGCTTGGCGCGGGTGATGGCGACGTAGAAGAGGCGTTTTTCCTCCTCCAGGTTTTTGCCCTGCTTGGAGTAGTAGCTGGGGAATTCGTCCTCGGTCATGCCGGCGACGAACACGGTGTCGAACTCCAGGCCTTTGGATTGGTGGACGGTGAGGATGGGGATGCCGGGGTCGTCGGAAGCGAGGAAGTCGAGGTTGCGGGCCAGCGCGACCCGACTGGTGAGTTCACCTAACATGTCGGCGGGCGGGCGGGCGGGGTCGTCGTGATGATGAAAGTATTGGATGAAGCGTTTAAGGTTTGCGACGCGCTGGGCCTCGCCGTCAGCGGAACCGGGGGTTGTGGTTTCTTCATACGATCCGAGCAGGCCGGATTCATCGAGGATCCGTTGGGCGAGCGCTGCGTGAATGGGGTCGGGTTTCGCATTTCAACCTTTCTATCGAGCCGTGAGCTGGTCGCGGATCCATTGCGGTGAGCGCCGCAGGTCGAGCACGGCGACAACCTGGCGGGTGCCATCGTTGGTGTGGTAGTAAATGGCGTAGGGAAATCTGGACGATAGCGCCCGGAAGTCGCCGAGGTGAATCCGGTGCTCGCCGAAATAGACTTCGAGTCGGCGATGATCGAGTCCCTGAAATACAGGCCAACGCCATCTTCGATCGGGGAAGGCGATCAAGCGCCCGGTTTGGCTAAGAGATGACCGTCAACCCTGCGGCTGCGGCCATGCGTGACTGGCGCAAGTCGAAGGTGCAAAACTCCGTGGCTCCACTCGTTAAAGCCAAAGCCACATGCAGGGTGTCGAGCGAGCGGCATAGGGTTCCGAGCCCGTGAGGTTCCGGGAGATAGAGCTTCAGCAGGACGCCGGTGTCGAAGTAGCGCATTAGTATCGGTCCGCTCGCAGTTCATCCAGAATCGTCTGCGAGTCGGAAAGCACCCGGCTCCCGAATAAGGCTTGCTGGCGAGCCAGAAAGTCAGGTTTGGTGGTTGCCGTCTGCGGCACTTCACCCTGATGTTCCAGAGATCTCCGCCGTTTGAGAAACAAGATGAAATCATAGGTCTCCTTCACCAGCGATTCCGGCGCTGTCTTGATCTCATCAATGATGGCGTCCCTAGCACTCACGGGGGAAACATAAGTCAGGGGAGCTGGGATGGCAAGAATTGTGATGCAAGCGTTCCAGCACGAGCATGTCAGAACCTTGGCCCGGCGTGTTGCCAAGGATTGATGCCATCCGCTTCCAAAACAAAGATTGGCGGTCGCGTGGCATGCAACGCAGGTATTTGACGGCGCGGCGGTGCAGGACG
>JBAXPF010000317.1:0-5018 GCA_037132955.1 Verrucomicrobiota bacterium
CACCGAAAACGCATTGCCAGCCGTGCCCACCAAAAACGCGTAAACCATCAACTCGGTGAAGGTTTTCGAGTGGCTCACCATGAACGCGGGAATGGCGGTCGCCCCGACCAACAGGGTCATCACCAAGCGCCCGCCAAAGCGGTCCGTCCACAGGCCAAAGAGCAATCGCCAGATCGATCCGTTCAACACCGCGATGGCGGTGAGCCAGCCGAACTGCACCTCCGAAAGCCCGAACTCCTTGCGGATGGGGATTCCCAGCACGCCGAACATCAGCCACACCGCGAACATCAGCGTGAACGCGATGGTGGAAAGCGTGAGCACGGTGTTGCTCTGCTTGTAGTTGTAGGCGTAATCCTCGGGGTGGCCCATGACAGCTGCGAGGGGTGTGATTCCTGATGACAATAATGCCTAACTGATAGCAGCCTGCCGTTAGGATGGTTTCTCGCATCCCGTGCGGGTGTAGAACCACCAGTTGATAACAGTGGCGAACACACAAAAGACCATCAGGCCGACGAAGAACGGAGTGGGCGAACCATAATGCGCTTTGGCCTGGCCGATCAAGGTGGCAAACAGAAACGGCCCATAGGCGGCGATGGCGGCGGTGAATCCAATCACTCCCGCCGCCTGTCGTGGTGAATGCGCGAAGATCACCGGAAATTGGCGGAAGGTCGCGGCATTGCCGATTCCGGTGAAGAAAAACATCCCTAACATCACCGCCACAAACATCGGAAACTGATCGATGGAGGTCGGCGTCAACAGGCCGCCGAAGCTGAGGACCGCCGCTCCCGCGATGAGACCGAAACCGCACAACTGGGTGAATATCGCACCACCCCACCTGTCGGCGAGGGGGCCCGCAAACACGCGCATGGCCGACCCGATGAGCGGGCCGTAAAATGCATATTTCAACGGGTCCGGCGCGTTGGGGAATCCTCCGTAAATGGTCTTGATCAACAGCGGGAATGCGGCGGAGAGTCCCGAGAATGCGCCGAAGGTCATCACATAGGTGATGGTGCAGAAATAGGTGTGCTTGTTAGAGAAAATATCGAGTTGTTCGCGGAAGGACGCTTTGACCGGCACATTGCGCAGCATCAGCCAGGCGGCCACTCCCAGAATGGCCAGCAATGGCACATACCAGAAGGCGGAGTTTTGCAGCCACAGTTGGCTGGTTCTGCTGCCTTTGGTGAATGTTTGGGAAGCTCCCAGCACCCCGCCGCCAATGGCGAAGGTGATGATCCACGGCGTGATGAATTGGGTGACGCTTACGCCGAAGTTGCCGATGCCCGCCTGGATGCCCAGCGCGGTGCCTTGCAGACGCTTCGGAAAAAACACGCTGGTGCTCGGCATATAGGACGAAAAGTCACCCCCGCCCATGCCAAACAGCAACGCCAGCACCAGAAACATCCAAAACGGCGTGGCCGGATTCATGACCGCAAATCCCAGCCCCACGCAGGGCAAGATCTTCGCCAGCGTGGCGAGGGCAATCACCTTGCGGGTTCCGAAGATCGGGATCAGAAACATGTGGATGAGGCGCAAGGTGCCACCTGCCAACCCTGGCATGGCGGCCAGCCAGAACAATTCCATCTCGGTGAATTTGAAGCCGATGCCGGGTAATCTAACCACCACCGCGCTCATCACAAACCAGGTGGCAAACGATAAAATCAGCGACAGCGTGGTAATCCACAGGGTTTTCCAGGCGATGCGTTTGCCGGAGGCTTCCCAGAAGGTGACGTCCTCAGGACGCCACTCCGGAAGGTAATCAGAGGTGGCTGGCGGTAGGTTTTGGCTCATGGGAATAATATATCAGGGGGTTCAAATAGCGTATGACAGCCATGCGTGTCTGCCTTCACACTCATGCCACCATGGCTTGGGCTTGCGGAAACACGACCGAATTCTCCAGATGAATGTGGTGGTGCAAGTCATCCTCCAACTCCAGAAGTCCGGCAAACAAGGCGCGGTAGGTGTTGCATGCCGCGGCGGGCGCGTGAAAGCCGTTGGTCAATTCGCGCAGGCGCGCCAGCGCCTGGCCCGCTTCCTCGTGCTCATGCAGCATGCAGGCAATCGGGCCATCCAGCGGCATGCTGCAGGATTGCCCGCTACTCATTGCAACAATCGCCGGAAACAAGATGTTCTCCTCTTTCAGCACATGACTTGCCAGTTCATCAGCCAGGGTCATACAGACACTGGCAACTTCTATCAACGATGGTGTGTGCCCGCCATGCACGTCGGCCACCCGTTGTGCCATGGTGCGCAAACGTGGCAATTCGCGTCGCAGATAACCATGGTGCGTTTCAATGATATAGGCGCACAGCTCGTGCAACGGCAATTGCGCCGGATTTTGCAACTTATCCGCCGGTTCCGCCAGTTCCGCCGCCAACTCGCCGAGGACTGCTTCCACAGCCACACCCCTACCATCGCAAGCCTCACCCAGTGTGCGCCCTCCCTGACAACAAAAATCGATGCCATGGCGCTGGAAGATGCGCGAACGACCTGGACGCTGGGCAACAAGTTCGCCGACAGTGCGCTCAGCCATCGGCGTGCCTGGCGGAGAATAGATATTGGGTGGGGGGCTCATCGCTGAATTTGACTACTGTGGAGTTGCGGATCGATCCTCTGGCGCATTACATTCTCTTATTCGGAATTCGCTTGCGTGCGTCACGCCGCGGACTATTTAGGTTGCCGTGGCGAATTCAAGATAAAACATGCGTGATTAGAATTTTTGTGCGGATCAACGGCACTTGCAAGGTTGAAAATTGCCGGGCTGGCCGGCGCCGGCCGGGTGCCAGTCCTTGCACGCGCAGATATCATCGCCCATGCCAAACCCGTCCAGGCTAATTGCCAGGGTGCAGGCAACCCTTGAGTTTATGGATTTTTAGCGGGCGGGGTTGGCAAGGGTGTGGCTGGCAAATTCAAAAGGTGTTGGAGATTGGCAGGGAACTTCAATTCGGCGGCGCTCTGCTCAGCCGAGGCCCCGGCATCCACCCACCACCGCAAGAGTTCGATCTCGTCTGCCGTCATCTGCGGCGCGGCCGCCGGTGGCATGTGCCCTTCTTGATAAAGCGGATAATCCAAAAGTTTGACCAACTCGCTGGCCGCGGCATTACCGGGCACCAAAATCTGTCCGGTTTTGGGGCTGTGAATAATTTCGTAATAGCTGTCCACGCGCAGCCCACACTTGGCTTTCACCGGCCCGTGGCAGGCGACGCATTTAGCCGCCAACACCGGCTGCACCAATGCGGCAAAGACCGAGCCCCCTCCCCCGCCCCCCACCGAAACCGGCCCGACCGGAGCGCTTCCCACGGCGCGGCTCTCGATCGACGGTAAATAACGGGTCAGATAATTCGGGCCATGCGTGAGAGAACCGCCAAAATGACTGACCCACACCAGACTTATTAGCGTGCACGCGAGCGCCACGGCATACGCGGCACGCCAGTTGAGGTAATGCAAAATCAAGACCAGAAGACAGGCACCTGCCACCCCGAAACCACTCCACCGGTGCCATTCTAACAGGATCGGGTCATAGCCGCCACTGCGTCCTAGTAACCACCCGCACACGGAACTCAGGATGACGGTCGGCACGGTCAGCATGAGCACACTGCCACGCACCACCGTGAGTGGCTGCATGCGCTTCCAGCACGCGAGAATTTCGAAGCTGGCCAGCAGCACCAGAAAGCCGATCGGCAAGTGCACCAGCAACGGATGAAATCGTCCGATAAACTGGATTATTTCAGGTGATAGATCACTCATCTTCGCATCTCATGGAATTCTAGCCGGATTCCTCGTCATTGTCTTGCAAGCGGGTTGCTACATCGAAGCCATGGAGCAGGTGATGCAAACCCCACAGTCCTAGCACGGTGGCAGCTAACATCAACACAATCTGGCCAAGGTTGGCTGCCAAATTGGCCTTGAACAGAAGCCAAGGGAGCCCGTCGCTCTTGATAAGCGGATGTGTGCCTGTGAGATACTCATCCACGTCAGTGATGCCAGCACCGTCCAGAACGCTGTCCTTGGGCAGCTTGTTGGCGAGTTCGGAGGGCGTCACCCGCAATTCCAGGAACTGCTTTTTACCAAGGCTGTTGATGATGTGATTACCGAAAGCGTTGAGGATCGGACTCTTGACATTGGCGTGCGGTTCGAAGGCCGCGCGCGCCCGACCAAGCTCGGCTTGCTCGCCCATGGTCAGATGGCCGATCTGTCCCGGCGCGGCACCCTCCGGCCCGTCCGAGTGCATGTGGCACATCGCGCAATTGACCGTACGGCCGGATTTCTGGCTGACATATTTCTGGAATTCCGGATAGGCGTGGGCGGTTCCGCCAAAGGCCAGCGCGGCCAGTGCGGTGAAGCCGGTGATAAATGGGTTGGTGCGCATGATTAGCCTTTGAATAGGTGATAGATGTTTTCGCCGAACAGGGTCATGATAATCAGATAGATGCCCGCCGCAATGGCGATCAGGCGCAAGCTTTGGCGGTTGGTGTTTTTGAATATCCACGGAGTGGCCAGCAGCACCCCTGCCAACAGGGTGGAGCCAACGAGTATCACCCACAATGGCAGCAACTCCAACGGGTAATACACCCAGAAAAAATACCATTCCGGCTTGATCCCGTCGGGCGTGGATCCTTTCGGGTCGAAGGGCTCAAATAATGGATACGCAAACAGCGACTCAAATGGCAGGCACGCACCAAGGATGAACAACACCATGAACGCAATCCCCCACACCCGCAGGTCCTTGAGTAGAAAGGTCGGGAAGAATTTTTCCAGGCGGCGGGGCTTGGCATCAATGCCCTTGCTCATGCCATGCAACTGCACTGACACGAGATGAAAACCCAGCACCCCGAATATCGCCAACGGTAAAATAATGACATGCAGCGAGAAAAAGCGGCTCAACGTCGCCTGACCCACCGAGGCTTCGCCCTGGATGATTTCCTTGGCCAGACGCGGCCATTCGGCCATTTGTCCCGGCAAGTAGCCGCCGATTTCCTCGATGGTTTGCAGGCCGATCTTGGTGGCGTTGACCGCGATCT
>JBAXPF010000318.1:0-5008 GCA_037132955.1 Verrucomicrobiota bacterium
GGATAAACCGCCCCAGCTCCGCGCGCAGCCCTCATCCAATCCAAAATCCAAAATTCAAAATCCAAAATCTCCTCTCCCGCCGACCTCCGTGCAATGTTGAATTTTGGATGATGGATTTTGAATGAAAGACAAAGCCACCCGCCCCAGCCCCCGCGCGCAGCTCTCTTCCAATCCAAAATTTAAAATCCAAAATCCAAAATTTAATCTTGCCGTCCGTCCCCCAAACCGCTTGCCTCCACCTGTTCGCTCCGGCGGATGAGGCCTTAGAACCCTCGTAACAGGCGGTCGGCATCGACCGCAACGATGCCGCCAAACCGACCCAAAAGGCCGGGGAGGCGGTGGCGCATGTCCAGGCCGCCTCTTCGGGGGTGGCTAAAGGCCAACGCGGTCGTCCTGTTACGACTTCTAAGCTCCCCGTCCACCAGGAAGGACAATTCCGTCCTTCCTGCCATGAACCCCGGTTCTCATATTCTCTCCGGCACCCGCGCCAGCGCCTTCCCGCGCTCAATGCCTGGGTCCCAGCATGGGCTTGCCGCTGCTCGGATTCGTCCGCCTGAAGAAAATTCGAACTTCGAACATCGAACATTCAACGCCGAACTTCGAACAGAAGAGCGGCGGTGGCATGGAGCGGGACTTGCCAAGTCCCGTCCACAAGAGGGGCACGGGCAGCTTGCCCGTGCGCCAATGAAGATCACGGGCGGGCCGCCCGTGCCCCTCTTGAAGAAGTGATAGGGGGCGGGGAGCGGGACTTGGCAATTCCCGTCTTCCTCCACGCAAACCCACGACACCAGGCAAGTGCCGCCCCTGCATGGAACTCCCTTGCCCAGGGACTTTTCCCGCAGGTGAAATGCTACAGTGCCGCACAGGCCCGTCAATCGGGGTGCCGCGCCGCTTATCGGATTGACAAGACCGATGCGCCGCATAGGAACTCGGTCATGGCAATGATTGAAGTGGCTGGCCTATCAAAAAATTATGCGACCCCGGGGGAGGCGGTGCGGGTGCTGAATGAGTTGGCCTTGGAAGTCGCCGCGGGCGAGGCGGTGGCCATTGCCGGCCCGTCGGGCAGCGGCAAGACGACCCTGCTCAACTTGCTAGGGGCGCTGGATCGTCCCAGCGGCGGCTCCATCCGGATCGCCGAGCGCGACATCGGCGGGCTCGCGGCGGTGGATGCGGCCCGCTTCCGCAATAGGTCGCTCGGCTTTATTTTCCAACAACATCACCTGCTGCCGCAGCTTTCCGTGTTGGAAAATGTGCTGGTGCCGCGGCTGGCCGGCGACTGGGAAGAAACGCCGGCCGAGTCGGAGAACCGGGCGCGCGACTTGTTGCGCAAAGTCGGCTTGGATCACCGGCTCAAGCACTTGCCATGGCAATTGTCGGGCGGCGAAAAACTGCGCGTCGGCGTCGCCCGGGCCTTGCTCAACCGCCCGTGCCTGGTGCTGGCCGACGAGCCGACCGGCTTGCTAGACGCCGCGGCCACCGAGCGGGTGGCGGACTTGTTGCTGCAACTCAACCGCGAGGAAGGCGTGACGATGGTGGTGGTGACCCACAACGCCATGCTGGCCCGCAGAATCGGTCGCACGTTCGAGCTAACCCAAGGCAAGCTCAAGGAGGTCGTTAGATGAGCGGTGCATCCTTCATGCTGCGCGGCTTGTGGTTTTTCCGCAGATCCTATCTCGGGGTGCTGGCAGGTGCCGCTCTGGGTGCGATGGTTTTGTTAGGCGCGCTGATGGCCGGCGACTCGGTCAAGCAAAGCCTGCACCAGGTGGCGGAGGCACGTCTCGGCAAGGTGAATGCCGTGCTGGCCGGCGGCGACCGGTTCTTCCGCGCGGAGCTGGCCAATGATCTAACGGCCTCAGCGGCACAGGCTGCGCCGGTACTGCTGGTGAAAGCAACGGCAACCGTGCAGCGCAGCGGGCGGACGCAGGGTAACGTCCAGGTGTTAGGCGTGGACCGGCATTTCTGGCAACTCGGGCCCGGCGCCGGCAGCGGGAGAGCGCCCCAAGACCGCGGGTTTTTCATCAACGGGCAACTGGCCCGCAGTCTGAACCTTGGATCTAACGAAACCGTGGTGCTGCGCTTTGAAAAACCTGGCCTGATTGCGCGCGACACGCCGCTGGCGGGCAAGGCTGCGGAAGTGGTCGCCCTCAGCGGCGAGGTGGGAGAGATTTGCGGCGACGCGTGCTTCGGACGTTTCAGCCTGGAGACCACGCAGTTGCCGCAAGCGACCGTGTTTGTGCCGCTCGAGCGCTTGCAACAGGCACTCGGGCTTGTGGGCAAGGCCAACCTGCTGCTGCTCAATGCGCGCGAAGGGCTAGGACACGATGAATTGCTAGGTCGCATCACCCGCTGCTGCACCTTGGCGGATTACGGTCTATTGGTGGAGGAAGTGCCGCTGGCCAAGGCGTTGGAGATACGGACGACACGCATCTTTTTTGACCGGAAGGTGGCGGCGGTGATCCAACACAGTTTCCCGGAGGCGCAACCGGTAATCACCTACATGGCCAACACGATCGCCGCCAATGGCAAGACCACGCCGTATTCCATGGTCACCGCCGTGGAGGCCGCGGCGGCACCGTTCCTGCCTGACCAGTTGGATGGCGTGGTGCTCAACGCCTGGGAAGCCGACGACCTCGATGCCAAGACGGGTGATGAAGTGCGCCTCGACTACTACGCGCTGGATCCATCGAACCGCTTGGTGGAGCGCAGCGCACGCTTGCCCGTGGCGGGGGTGGTTCCTCTAACCGATCTGGCGGCGGACCGGCACTGGCTGCCGGATTATCCCGGCGTGGCAAGTGCCGAAAAAGCCGCGGATTGGGATGCGGGAGTGCCGATTGACGTCAAGCGGATCCGCGACAAGGATGAGACGTATTGGAACGCGCAGCGTGGCACACCCAAGTTGTTTATGCCCCTGCAAAAAGGCCGCGAGTTATTTGGCAACCGCTGGGGCGAATTCACCGCACTGCGGGTGCCCGCGGCGCTGGCGTCGCGGGACGCAGTGGCGGCTGGTTTGTTAGAGGCAATGACCCCGGCCGTGGCCGGACTGGTGCTGCAAGACACCGGCAAACAAGGGATGGCGGCAGCCGCCTCGGCGGTGGATTTCGCTGGATTACTGTTAGGCATGAGCCTGTTTTTGATGGCGGCGGCGGCGGCGCTCACGGCGATGTTGTTCCGGTTCCACATCGAGCAGCGCAACCGGGAGAGCGGCCTGCTGGCGGCGCTCGGGATCTCACCTAACAAAGTCATGCGCTGGCGCCTGCTCGAAGGACTCTGCGTGGTGGTGGCTGGCAGCGGGATCGGCGCGCTGCTGGCGGTGGCTTACACACGGTTTTTGTTAGCTCTGCTGGCGACCATTTGGAGCGGACCCGGCGGGCAGGGACTGTTCCGGTTTCACGTCGAGGCGGCGACGCTCGCGGGTGGCATGGCGGGCTTTGTGTGCGTGATGATGGGGGTGATCTGGCTGGTGACGCGCAAGCAGGCGCGGCAGAGTGCGAGCCTGCGCCTGGAAGCCGGTGCCGAAGAAGTGGTGCGGACGGGTGCGGGGCCGGTGCCATGGTGGGCGCTCGGGTTGGCGGCGGGTGGGCTGGCGGCTCTAACCGGCAGCAGGGTATTGGGTGTGCCGGGAGCGTTTTTTCTAACTGGATTCATGTTATTGTTAGCCGGGTTGGCGGTTTACCGATGGGTGCTGCGGCGCAGGACAGCGGCGGCGTGTGACGGGCTTTCGCCGCGGCGGTTGGCGGAGTTGAACTGCGGGCGGCGGGCGACGCGCAGTCTGGTGGTGGTGGGCAGTCTGGCAGGCGGGGTGTTTTTGGTGGTGGCGGTCGCGGCCTTCCGCAAATCCGGCGGCACTGATTGCGAGCAGCGCGGCAGCGGCACGGGGGGCTTCGCCTATTGGGTGGAAACCACCCGCGCAGTGAACCGTGGCAACGCCACCAAGGCGGCTGATGATGTGTTGGATCTGGGCGCGTTTCGACATAACTTCGGCCGGGTGCTGCCGCTGCGGATCGGCCCCGGGGATGATGCGAGTTGTTTCAATCTCAACAACGTGTCGCGCCCGCGCCTGTTGGCAACCCATGTCGCGACCTTGGCGCAGCTTGGCGCCTTTCCTATCAAGCAGGTGCTCCCCGGCTGCAACAAGGATTGGAACACCTTGCACGAGGGCCCGGTGCTGCGGGCTTTTGTGGATGAGACCACCCTGTTGTGGGTCTTGAAGAAAAAGCTCGGCGAGCGGCTTCTCTATCAGGACGAATGGGGCCGGGAGTTTCCGGTGGAAATTGCCGGCACGCTCGACGGGACCGTATTTCAGGGCAGCTTGGTGGTCGATGAGGCGCGGTTTCTGCAACACTACCCGTCGGCGGAGGGGCCCCGGCTGTTCCTGATAGAGGGAGCGGAGTGCGGGGAGGGAGCCGCGCGCTTGCAACAGGCACTGGCGGATGAAGGTGCCATGGTATCAGCCACCGGCGAGCGACTGACCGCCTTTCACCAAGTCGAGAACACCTACATCGCCATCTTCCATCTCTTGGGCGGGCTTGGCGTGATTGTGGGCAGCGCCGGGCTGGGGTTGCTAACCGCACGCAATCTAACTGAAAGACACTGCGAATTCGCCATTCTCCACACCTTGGGCGTGCCGGGCGCGGTCGTGCGACGCGTGGTCCTGCTGGAAGTCGGCCAGAGCATCCGTTGGGGGCTTGGCATCGGGTTGCTGGCCGCCATGGTTTCGATTGTGCCGACCCTCTCCGCCGGGAGCATGGCTGAGTCACTGGCGTGGATCGGGTTGCTGGTGGCGGCGATTGCCGCCAACGCATGGTTTTGGTCGTGGCTCGGCTATCGCCGGCACCTCCACGGCGCCCTCAATGCCTCACAGGAATTCGGCTGAACTTACCGCGGTCATTGGACCCCGAGCACCCGTCTCAGTCCGTCATCCGACAACAATCCGGCGTCCCGGAAGGCTTTGGCCAGGGTGACTTGACGCTCTCCGATTCTATCATTCTTGCTCTCATCCATGCCCAGC